>JAJDNH010000129.1 GCA_022340775.1 Acidobacteriota bacterium | reverse complement strand
TGCTCGATGCTCTACTGATGATCACCTACTTGATCGCCATGCTGCTTTATGAGCCGACCCTTACTGGCGTTGTCATCGCTCTGGCCGTGGCGCAGCTCACACTGGCTGTACTGTCCGTTCGCCTCGTCAAACCTCTCGTCGACCGCGAAGTCTACGCACAGGCAGCTAGCCACGGTTACCTGGTCGAGGTGTTCAGGAGCGTCCACACCATCAAGGCTTCGGCTGCAGAGGATCAGGTGCTGTCGCATTGGGGTGACCTGTTCAACCGTGAGCTCAATGCGTCGATGGTTCGACAAGGACGGGCTGCCCAGATGAACGCGTTGGTCAGTATGATCAGCGTGTTGGGTCCTGCCATTCTGCTCGTTGTCGGCGCACGGCTGGTTGTCGGCGGGGCGATGAGCCTCGGGGCGATGCTCGCCTTCAACGCGCTTGCAGGGTCATTCCTAGCTCCGCTTGGCACCGTAGTTGCGGGTATTCAGGGTTTCCAAACGGCTAGAACCCATCTAGATCGGCTGAACGAGGTCTACGACCATGGGACGGAGCAACCCCTGGAACAGCCGCGAAGCAAGCCAGCCAAGCTGACGGGCGGGGTGAGTCTGGAGAATGTGGCTTTTAGGTATGGCCGCCACGATCCACTGGTCGTCGCTGACGTCACCCTCCGAATCCGGCCAGGGGCAATGGTAGCGATAACGGGGCGGTCTGGCGCCGGTAAGTCCACACTGCTGAGCCTGATCTCTGGTTTGTATGATCCCACAGTTGGTCGAATAGTCCTTGATTCCGAGGATCCCAATGACATTGACGTTAGGGCTGTCCGCCGCCGTCTCGGAATCGTGCTCCAGGAGAGCACGCTCTTCGGAGGAACTGTTAGGCGCAACATCTCGCTGGTGGACCCTGGGATGAGCCTGGATCGCGTGAGGCGAGCGGCGCGGCTTGCGGAGATCGACGAGTTCATCCAGGGGCTCCCCATGGGGTACGAGACTCCTCTTGCAGAGATGGCCGGGAACCTCAGCGGAGGTCAGCGGCAAAGACTCTGCCTGGCGCGGGCACTCGCGCACGAACCAGACGTTCTGATCCTGGACGAGGCGACGAGCGAGCTCGACGCTGAAACTGAAGCACGGATACTGAAAAACCTGGAGCGGCTGCCTTGTACGCGCGTAGTCGCTGCCCACCGTTTCAGCGCGATTCGTACTGCTGACGTGATCGTTGTTCTCGACAAGGGGCGGGTAATGGAGATGGGCAGCCACAAGGACCTCCTTCGACTCAACGGGGAGTACGCTGCCCTCGTACAATGGCAGGGCGCGCCGGAGGGGAAGGACGACGAATGCAGCACCGGAGTAGCATGGGGACCGTAGCTGTGGTGATTCTAGTCGCAGGTTGCCTGCCGGTGGCGACTCTCTTGAGCACAGGGTGTGGTAGCCCTCACCGCCATGCTCAGAAACAGGCAAGCGCTGGAACCGTGCCTGTGGTGACGAGAGATGTGCCAGTTGTTGTTGTGGCTACTGGGACCGTGGGCCCGCAAGTTGGAGCAGAGGTCAAGGTTGGCCCCCGGATCTCCGGTGTGCTCCAGAGGCTATACGTTCGTGTTGGTGAAGAAGTGAAAGCTGGCCAGGTGCTGGCCCAGTTGGATTCCCGGGAGCTCGAGGCTGCAGTCCGATCCGCGGACGCGGACGTGCGCCAGGCGGGAGCCGATCTGGAGAGCGCCCTCGCCCGTCAGAGGCTGGAGGACGCTCGGCTGAAGCGCCGCCGCACGCTCTTGAACGCTGGCATGGTCTCGAAAGAGGAAACGCAGGTGCAGGAGGAAGCCGCACACCTTGCCGCAGCCGAGGTGTCGGCGGCAGAGGCTCATCTAGACCAAGTGAAGGCGGCATTGCACCAGGCCCACATCCAGCTCGGATATGCTCGGATCTTCGCGCCGATCTCCGGCACCGTGACCTCGGTAGCCACACAGGAGGGTGAGACTGTGGCAGCCAGCTTTGCAGTACCGACCTTCCTCACGATCATGGATCTCTCAAAGCTCGAGGTTGAGACATACGTGGATGAGGTCGACATTGGCAAGGTGAAGGCGGGTCAGCGCGCCGAGATCACCGTGGACGCTTTCCCCAACGAGACCTTTGACGGCCGCATAGCTGCGGTAAGCCCCCAGGCGCGGGTGCGGGACAACATCGTAAGCTACGTTGTCCTAGTCGACCTGACCAGTCAAAACAAGCGGATGCTCCGTCCCGAAATGACTGCCTCAGTGAGAATTACTGCCGGTGAGCGGCGGGGTGTCCTGTTGGTACCGGGGGCTGCCGTGCAACGGGACCAAGCGGGAAACCCCTTCGTCCTGGTACAGCGGGCGGGGCAGACGATGCACCGCCAGGTCCAGCTCGGAGAAATGTTCGGCAACGAGATCGAGGTCACCAATGGTCTGGTGTCCGGCGACGTGGTCGTGACGGCTGCTGAGGCAGAGGAACGGGGGTCGGAGTGATACAGCTTCAGGGAATCAATAAGACCTACCTAACAGACGGTGTCGCCACTACGGTGCTGACAGACATTGATCTGGTTGTGGAGGAGGGCGAGTACCTTGCGATCATGGGTCCATCCGGCACCGGCAAGACAACTCTCATGAACGTTCTGGGATGTCTGGATACTCCTAGTACCGGTAGCTATCACTTTCGGGGCCGCGACATAACAGGGCTGAACGATCGCGAGCTGTCGGAGTTACGCAGCGAGGAAATCGGGTTTGTTTTCCAGAGTTTCCACCTGCTCGACCGGCTGGGAGTGCTAGACAACGTCCTGCTTCCGCTGCTCTACGCTCCCGCCTATCCATCCGATGCCCGGGAGCGTGGTCGCAGGCTGCTGGAAACCGTGGGGCTGAGTGACCGCATCGACTACAGGCCGAACGCCCTCTCCGGCGGGCAGCAGCAGAGGGTGGCCATCGCTAGGGCTTTGATTAACCAACCCTCGCTGTTGCTGGCAGATGAACCTACAGGGAACCTCGATACCACTGCTGGGGACGGGATTCTGGACATCTTCGACAGCCTCAATGCGGAGGGACGGACCGTGGTGGTGGTGACTCACGACCCGGCGGTCGCCGGGCGAGCGCAGAGAACCGTGACCATGACCGACGGGCGGATTACGTCGGACAGCCGACGGCCCAGTCCCGCTTCGTCAGCCTGAAGACGCATGCACCTGCTGCGAGCCGCCGGCGTTTCGGCGAGAATCCTCGTTGCACACCGACTCCGGACGGCGGTATCCTCATCCGCCATCTGTTTGGGCGTTGCATCGCTGGTGCTGTCGGTGGGGAGTAGCCAGGCGGCGAAACGGGATCTGTTGAATCGAATCCGCGGAATGGGGCTGAACACCCTCGTAATCAGCGCCGGCAGCTACCAGAGAATCGGACGACATCTCTTACAGACCCAGCCGGCCCATACCTTGAAGCCGCGAGATGTCGACGCCTTGAGGCGCAATCTCCCTGGCCTCCTTAGAGCTAGCGGCATTGCCCGGGGCTCAGCGTCCCTATCGTGGCGCGGAGCCAGTGACAAGGCGGCGGTGCTTGGCGTTGAAGCCCAGTTCATCCAGATCCGTCGGATAGTGATAGCACAGGGAAGGATGTTCACGCGATCTGAGGACCGAGGTCTGTCCCGGCTCGTCGTACTGGGAGCGCAGCAGGCCGAGGACCTGTTCGCATATCGGAACCCTGTCGGAGAGACGATTCGGATTAACGGGGCTCCCTACCGCGTTGCAGGCGTCGCGGCGAGAAAGGGCCTTCAAGGGGATGACTCGATCGACAGCTTCGCCTTGGTGCCCCTCAGAACCGCGATGGTCCGTCTGTTCCACAGAGGTTGGCTTGATCAGATCGTCCTCGAAGCAGCAAGGCCAGCCGCGGTCCAGGAACTTCAGCCGATGGCGGCCGAGTTGTTGCGGCGGAATCACCGTCTTCTTGCCGGCAGAGAGGACGATTTTGCTATTACTGACCCGGCCAGAACCCTCACGCTGCAGTACCAGACCGGTGCCGCTTTCCAGGGTCTTTCGAGAACTGTTGCTGTCGTTTCCCTGACACTGGGGAGCATTGGCATTCTCGCGGTGATGCTTATGGCGGCTCGCGAAAGGGTCCACGAGGTTGGCCTGAGGCGAGCGACTGGCGCGCGAAGGCGCGACATCTTGACCCAGTTCCTCGGTGAATCCGTACTGCTCGGGGCCATAGGTGGGCTCGCCGGAGTCCTGATTGGGCTCTGCGGGATGGTCGTTTTATGCCACCTCCTGAGGTGGTCGCCCTTGCTCCCGTGGCAGGCAACGGCCCTGGGCTTTGTGTCTTCGCTAGCCATAGGCGTCCTCAGCGGTGTCTACCCCGCTGTCCGAGCGGCCCGAATGCCGCCTGTCACAGCCCTGCGGGCGAGCCGATAGGCCAGCTGCCGGAACGCGCTAGGCGCCGAGCTAAACCAGCTGCTGAGATTCCAGTCGCTGCCCTAAACGAGCAATCCCCCCGGCAGCCCCCTCGCCAAGTCTCCTTCTATGCAGATGAACAAAGCGAGCTGGACAAGCACAACCGGTAACCGTTGCTGTTCCCGTCGTTGACTAGAGCCCCCTCGTCCAGTAGCTGGTGGATGGTGGTCCCCACGAAGTCCTTCTTGCCGCCCACTGCTTTGCAGATATCGTTCAGCGAACAACCGCTGTGGCCGGCCACAAAGGCGGTGATCGAGTCTTGGAGCGATGGAGGGCCTTCTCCTGCGACCATGTACTCCTGGCCTGTAGACACGTATGAGTATGAGTACCAGATGGGATGAGTAGGCCGGCCTCCTCCGATACGGCGTAGCACAATGCTCGCCAAGTTTAATCGGGCTCGGAGGCCCACTTCGAAAGGAGACCGGCCATGGAGTATTGTGGCATTGACGTCCACCAGTCGTACAGTCAGGTTTGCATCCTCGAGGAGGATGGGCAGGTGATGGAGAGCTCGCGGGTGCGCACGTCGCGGGCGGGGTTGGGGCGGTTCTTCCAGCGTCGGGCGCCGATGCGGGTGGTTTTGGAAGCGGGCGGGTCATCGCCGTGGGTGAGCCGGTTGCTGGGGGAGCTCGGGCACGAGGTAGTTGTTTGTAGCCCCAGGCGGGTGAGGCTCATCGCCGAGAGCACTCTGAAGAACGACAACATGCATGGGTGCGACATGGGTGCCACGTACACACTTCCACACTTGCTGGATGGGTGTCACCCTTGGCATTTCGGCATTACGGGTAGGTTCGTGTAGAGCGTGGAAGTCCCGCCCGCGCATGGGAGGACTTCCATGCCACGCCGTCCCCGCCTGTTCATCCCAGGAGCGATCTATGGAGAAGGCTCCGGTACCACGTGAGCCTCTTGCAAAACCCCATCCGCTGGGGGGAACTTGGCCTGTATTCAGCTGACGAACCGCGAGAGTGGTTGCCCGGGCTAGCCCGTCTATCACTTTGTAAACCATTGATACCACGGCGTATTCAGCTCGTCTTGGCTACTACCCCGGCTGCCACAACCCAGTCCTGTGCAGCTACTCTCGACGGATCTCTGCCCCCGGCTGAGAGTTTTGCAAGAGGCTCACGTATCACAATCTCACATTCTGAGCCCCGCCCATCCGGGCCGGTGACGGAGTGACGAAGTGACGGAGGGCCCCCGCCCGACCGGGAGGTGAGGAAGCGACAAGACCGGGCGGGGAGTGT
>JAJDNH010000127.1 GCA_022340775.1 Acidobacteriota bacterium | reverse complement strand
GAAGAAAACCGAATGAAGAGCCCACCGATGGCCACCGACGCCGCCACGAACGTGCCGCCGGCCCGCGATCCCGAGAGCTTCTTCCCGATCAAATAGGCGAAGATCACCGCAACAGACGAGCACAATGCCACGCAGAGCCTGGCAAGAAACACCAGCGACCACGTGTCGTGGAGGCCGAAACTGTGCGCAGCCCACAGAGGTGGGAAGAGGAACGAGAAAGGAAAGAAAGGGTTGCGAAGGGCCCAGGGTGAGTACTGCCACCCCTGGAGACGGGACAGCACCCACTCCAGGATCTCGACGTCGTCGCCAGAGAAGAAGCCCCGGTAGTACCAGGCGTTCGCCACCTTGAGCAGGAAGGAGACCGCAGCGAGAAGAACCACCAGGCGCCACCCGGCCCATCGGCTAGCCTCCTCACCGGTCGCGGTCAGCGAGCTGAAGACCGAGCTGGCAACACGGTCCAGGTCCTGCGGCGTGCGGCGCGAGAACAAGAAGGGGGTACGTCGGGCGATCACCATCCTCAGCGTCCCGCACAGGAGGACGACCAGCACCGCGGGCGCCGCCGAGCGGATCCGCAGCCCCGCAACGACGATCTGACCAGCGAAGAGGACGGCCAGGGAGGCCACCACACCGACACCGAACAACAGCTCCAACGTCGTGGCGATCGCGGCCCGTGGTCGAGCGCTCACCGCAGGTCCCGTACGCCCACCTGTCCCGCACTCCAAGCAGGCTGTCCAGCCCGGTCGGGCGATTTTCCTTCGCTTATCGGCTGCGGATCCACGCGGCTCATTCTCCCACATCGGGTAAACTGGACTCTCTCGGAGTTTCAAGGTGCCCGGGCAGCCGGCTGCTTTGGGTACGGTTGGTAAGGCAGGTGCCATGCGTGTCATCGTGGTTGGTGGAGGGCTCGTCGGATCGTCCCTCGCCGAGAAGCTCGCCGGCGACGGCCACGATGTGGTCCTCGTCGAACGAGACCGTGAGCTGATTGCCGCCCTGAACGACCGGCTGGACGTTCAGACCATTGCCGGCAACGGCTCGACGGTTCCGGTCTTGGAGCGCGCCGGAATCAGGGACTGCGACCTGCTGTTCGCAACCACCAACTCCGACGAGGCGAACATGGTCGTCGCCCTCGTGGGCTCGGCGCTGTTCAAGGTGCCGCGAGTAGTGGCCCGACTTCGCGAAAGCGGCCACGAGGCCAGCTTCCGGGCCATCGCTGCCGGACTCGGCGGCGAGCGTCTGGCCATCAACCCGGACGTTGCAGCCGTCGAGAAGATCCTGTCGCTGATGCCGGTTCCTGGCGCGGTCGACGTGGTCCCGTTCTTCGACGGACGCCTGATGGTGGCGGGCTTCACGATTCGCCGAGAAAGCGACTTCAATGGCCTGCTGCTATCCCATCTGCGGCTCCTCTTCCCAGCGACCCCGATGCTGGTGGCGGCGATTCGGCGCGGGGGTAACTGGATGGTGCCCCACGGCGACCAGGAGATCCGTGCCGGGGATCTGGTTTACTTCGCGATGGATCCGGCAGAGCTCGAAAACGTCCTCGTGCTGCTCCGCCTCAAGCGCGGGGTGGAGCGTCGCGTGATGGTGGCGGGTGCCACTCGTATCGGTATCGACCTCGCCCGGCGCCTGGAGGCGATGACCGTTCCGGTCACCTTGCTCGAACCGAAGCGTGATGCGGCGGAGGCGGCCGCGGCACAGCTCACCGACGCACTGGTCGTGCATGGCAGCGCCACCGACCGGGCGCTGCTGGAGGAGGAGGGAGGCGAGCGTGCGCAAGGGTTCGTTGCCTGTGCCGACGACCACGAAGAGAACGTCGTAGCTTGCCTCCTCGCCCGCCAGCTCGGCGTCGCCCATACCTTTGCCCTGGTCGACAATCCGGCCCTCGCCGGACTCATCGGCGACCTCGGCATCGATGCCGTGATCTCGCCACGCCAGCTGTCGGTCAGCCTGGCCCTTCACTTCGCGCGCAGGGGACGGGTCAAGGCGGTTGCAGCGCTGCTCGAGGACTCGGTCGAGGTCGTGGAGGCCGAGGCCGCGGAGGGAAGTCGGCTGGTTCGTGACACGCTCGCCGAGGTGAAGCTGCCCCGCGGCACGCTAGTCGCAGCGGTTGCACGCGGCAACCACATCGTGGTACCGCGTGGCGACGACCGGGTCGAGCCGGGGGACCGGGTGCTGATCATCATGAGCAGCGACAACTCCGGCAAGCTCGACGCCTTCCTCGAGGAAAGGACGTAGGGGTCGGGGAGCATGAACCGCCGGTTCGACGCCTACCTGCTGGGCTGGCTGATGCTGCTGACGACGGGGTTCTTGTGCGCACCGCTGGCGGCGGCGGTTGCCTTCGGCGACCCCAAGATTCCGTTTCTCGGTGCCATCGGCGTCGCCGTCGTTGGCGGACTGATCCTGACCCGTCTCAACCTCACGACGGATCGCAGCATCCAGCCCCGGGACGGGTTCCTGGTCGTTGGCGGCGCCTGGGTCGTGGTCTCGCTGATCGGCGCGGTGCCGTACCTTCTCGCCGGGGCCCTCGGTCCGGCCGACGCGCTATTCGAGTCGGTCTCGGGCTTCACAACGACCGGGTCGACGACCATCGCGGACACCTCGGTGATCGCACCCTCGCTGCTGCTGTGGCGTGCCATGACGCAGTGGATCGGCGGCATGGGCATCATCCTGTTCACGATCGCCATTCTGCCGCTGCTCGGGATCGGCGGCATGCAGCTGTTCAAGGCTGAAGTGCCGGGACCGGTCGCCGACAAGGTGCAGCCCCGGCTGGCCAACACCGCTCGCTCGCTGTGGGGGATCTACGTCGGCCTCACGGCGGCCGAGTGGCTGGCGCTCAGGCTCGCCGGTGTGAGCGGCTTCGAGGCCCTGTGCCATGCCTTCACGACCCTGGCCACAGGCGGCTTCTCGACCCGCAATACCTCGATCGGCGAGTTCGGGTCGCCGACGGTCGAGTGGATCATCATCATCTTCATGCTGATGGCCGGCACCAACTTCGTGCTTCACTACAGAATGCTCGTCGGGCGTGTGCGCGAGGTGGCTCGCGACGCCGAGCTGCGGTACTTCCTGAGTGTCGCCGTCGTGGCCACAATCCTGCTCGCGATCGTCATCCACACACCCAGCGCACGACCGGCGGACACCATTCGGACCGCAGCCTTCCAGACTGTCTCCCTGCTCACAACAACCGGCTACGTGACCACGGACTTCGAGCTGTGGCCGCACCTGGCCATCCTTGCGGTCCTCGTCTTGCTGGTCCTCGGCGGCATGTCGGGCTCCACCGGCGGCGGCATCAAGAGCTTGCGCGCCCTGCTCGCACTGCGCTCGTTGCGGGCCACGCTTCACCGCCTCATCCACCCCCACGCCATCCGCCCGGTGAAGTACGGCGGCGAGGTGGTACCGGAGGTTGTGCTGTCCGGGATCTGGGGCTTTCTGACCGCTTACGGGCTGATCGCGCTGGGCGGGGCAGCGGTCGTCGCGGCCTACGGCTACGACATCGTGACGGCCCTCTCGGCTTCGCTGACCGCGATCGGCAACGTCGGGCCCGGGCTCGGCCACGTCGGCGCCTACGATAACTTCGCCCACTGCCCATCCCTGGTCAAGATCGTGCTGTCAGCATGCATGTTGTTCGGCCGGCTGGAGATCTTCACGCTCCTGGCGATGTGCTCGCGGGAGTTCTGGCGACGGTAACCAGATACGTTTGCCAGTAGCAGGAGACGGATCGAGTATCATCGGCAGTCATGAGCCCGCCGCGAGCCGCCTTCTCGTGCCGCCAACACAGAGCCGTTCATGCCTGACGCCGCCACACCCTCCAAGCGAGCCCGGCGCCGGCTACTGGTGCTCGCAGTCGGCGTGCTGGCCTTGGCCGCCTACGCCAACAGCATCCGGGCGGGGTTCGTGTGGGACGACCGGATGCTGATCCTGCAGGACCCGGTCGTGCACTCCCTTCGGCACCTGAAAGAGATATTCTCCGGCGACTTCTTCGCCCGCACCGAAAGCCCGCTGCCCTACGGATACTACCGGCCCGTGACGACCCTCACCTACATCCTGGACTACGCTCTGGCGGGGACAGACCCGGTTCCCTACCACCTCACGAACGTCCTGTTGCACTCCCTGGCGTCGATCCTGGCCTTGCTCGTGCTGTGGCGCCTGGGGGTCTCCGAGGGCGTCGCGTTCGTCGCCGCTGCATTGTTTGCCGTGCACCCGATCCACACCGAGAGCGTGGCCTGGATCGCCGGTCGTACCGACCTCCTTGCCTTCGTTCTCACCATCGGCGCGCTCCTGGCCCACCTTGCGGCCCATCCACCGCCAGGCCCGGACCCCGAGGTCTCTGCCGGACCGAAGAAGAAGAGGAAGCGCAAGAGAGCTGCGGACGGTACGTCCCACCACCCAGCCGCATTCATGGTACTGGCCCTGGCCATGTTCGGCGCCGCGCTGCTGTCGAAGGAGATGGCCGCGGTCCTTCCCCTGTGGATCATCGCCGTCCACCGCCTCCGGTTCGGCGACGGCTGGAAGAGGTCGGCGCGGGCCGCAGCTCCCTACCTGCTGGTCATGGCAGGCTACGCCGTTCTTCGCTTCGCCTACGCAGACGTCGCCATGCCGACCGCACCCGGTCAGCATCACCTGGTGGGGGCCTTCCTCACCGCCCCGATCACGATCCTGCGCTACATCGGATGGATGCTCCTGCCCTCAGGCCTCAGCGCCTACGTTCAGAACCCGTACGTCACCTCACCGGCCGACCCTCGTTTCTTCGCCGCCCTTGCGGCGCTCGCAGTGACCGTGTTCCTGCTGGTTCGCTACGGTCGCCGCCATCGCACCACCGGTATGCTGGCGGCGATGCTGGCGGTGTCGTTTCTCCCGCTCCTCAACTTCATTCGCGTCGCCAGCCCGCCTGACATGGGCGACACCATGGCGGAGCGGTTCTGCTACCTGCCCTCCCTCCCGTTCATCGCTCTCGCCGTGGTGGTCCTCTCCCATTGGCATCCGCTGCGGGGGCGCTCCGCACGTGCCGGTGTCGCGGTAGCGACAACCGGCCTGGTCGCGGCCGGGCTCGGGCTCACCTGGCAGCGCAACCGCGACTGGCACGACGAGAAGACCCTCTTCGAGAAGACGGTCGGACAGGTTCCTGATGCCCCGCTCCCTTGGACCCGGCTCGCGCTGGCGGAGCTCCGTGCCGGCAACCTGCAGGCGGCGCAGCGCGCGTCGGATCGCGCCAGCGAGCTGGCCCCGGACATGTCGTCCGTGCTCGCGCTGCACGCCACCATGCTGGTCACCACCGGGCACGCCGACGAAGCGGTTCCCATCCAGGAGCGACTCGTGTCGGCGGGAGGAAAGGGCCAACCCATCGCGCTCGGCAACCTCGCCTACCTGTACCGTGTCACCGGCCGACTCGGGCAGGCACACGACATCCTCCGACGGCTGGTCGCCACGGGGAAGGCCGGCGCAGACGTCCATTTCAACCTCGCCGAGGTCCTGCGAGCGGAGGGAGATCGAGATGCGGCACTGCGCGAGTACCGGGTAGCAATTGGCGGGAGGGGGGAGGATGCCCGCATGATCGGTCGCTTGGCGTCTCTCGAGGCCGAGCTAGGAAACACGACGGCTGCGATCCTGGACTACCGGCGTGCGATCACGCAGCGGCCGCAAGATGCCAGGCTCTACGACGAGCTCGGGCGGACCCTTGCCCGATCCGGGCGGCTGGCCGAAGCCGAGCGCGCGTTCGCCAGTGCGGGAGGCCTCGGCTCGTCGGTCGCCCGCCTGGAGCTGGCGCAGATCTTGGTGCGCCAGGGGCGAACTGAGGAGGCGCGCGTTCTGCTTCAAGGGCTGCTGTCAGCCACCTCAGATCCGCGCCTCCGCAGGCCGGCAGAGGCCCTCATGGCCGGGCTGGCGGGTCCTCAATCCGTCACGGGAACGTCGCCGGCGCCTGAGCTGAACCGCACCGCCGGGACAGGAGGTGTCCGATGAGCCTCCTGAACCGGCGGGCCATCACCTGCGCGGTTCTGGGAGCACTCGTTTCCACCTCCGCGGCCGCTGCCACTGCGAAAGAACAGAAGCGGGACGGCGCACCTTCGATCGTGGTTCTGGTCAGCGTCGACACCCTGCGTGCAGACGTCGTTTCCTTCGACGGCTACGCGCGCCCCACGACACCGTTCATGGACCACCTCGCCGCCGACGGCGTGGTCTTCACGAACGCCTACTCGACCTCGTCCTGGACGCCGCCGGCCATGGGGTCGCTGTTGACCGGTCTCTACCCAACCTCCCACGGCGTCACGACCGGGAACATCCAGCACCTCGACCGAATCGTGCAACCGCCGTTGCCGAACGCCCTGACGACGCTGGCCGAGATCTTCCAGAAGGCCGGCTACACCACCATCGGAGTGCCCGCAAACCGCCACCTGATGGCCTCGCTGGGCTTCGGCCAGGGTTTCGACTTCTACTTCGGCCAGGCTTCGTTCAGGCCTGCTCCCGGAGTCAACAGAGAGGTTAAGCGGCAGCTCGAAAAGGCGTTCGGTCCTCTGTGGCGAATACGCTGGAAGCAGGGAAAGGTCTTCCTCTGGATCCACTACTTCGACCCCCACGATCCGTATCGGCCCAACCGTAGCTGGCTTGCCCGGTACGCTCCGGCGTACCGGACCGACCCCGCGGCGTTCCCGGCAAACATGGTCATGAGGGACCTGCACGAGCGCTTCCCGCATCCCGACGCCGCCGCGGCAGCGCGGATCCGGCCGCTGTACGAGGGCGAGGTGGCGTTCTGGGACCGCCAGTTCGGCATCCTCGCACGCGAGCTCGGCCTCGACGCGCACAACGTGCTCCTGGCCTTCACCGCTGATCACGGCGAAGAGATCGCGGAGCACGGCAACCTCGGCCACTCACAGAGCCTGCACGAGGAGCTGGTCCGGATCCCGCTGCTCGTGCACTGGCCCGCCGGCCTGCCGCGCGGCAAGCGCATCACGGCGCCGGTGAGCCTGGTCGACGTCTACCCGACCCTGGTTCGACTGGCCGGTCTGAAGGTGCCGGCCGCCGTGCAGGGCCGCAGCCTGGCCGCCGACATGCGCGGCCAGCAAGTCGATCCGGAACGCCCGGTCTACATGGAGCTCCTGCCCCCCAAGCCCCATCTGCTGGCGATGCGGACCGGCAGCTGGAAGCTCATCCGCAGCCTCGACCCTGATCACGCCGTCAGCCTCTATGACCTGTCGAGCGACCCCGGGGAGCACAACGACGTCGCTGCCACGCACGGCGCGCTGGTGCGCTCCCTGCAACGACGTCTCGCGGACTGGTACAAGAGTCTCTCTCCGGCACCGAAACAGGCTGCCGTACCGCTGACCGACAAGAAGCTCGAGAAGCAGCTGCGCTCGCTGGGGTACATCAACTGAGACGACCTCTCCGAAAATCCGGCGGCCGCGCGGTCACAGGGTGACCTCACGCCTCGCGCTTCCGGCGGTCGCGAGGCCAAGAGAAGAGATCGCCGACCTCGTGGCGACCGCCGGAAGCTACTCGGGCCGCCTCCCTCAATCGTGAGGCCAGTACTCCCATCGCCAAGGGCCGAGATTACTCGCCGCCTTCGGCGACGGTGGACCTTTGGAAAGCGAGATGGCCGTATGGCCAGCCTTCCCCCTCTTCGACCCCCCTGGCCACGGCCATGAGCTCGCTTTCCTGCAGGGCTGCCCCCCTTGACGTTTCTCGGCAAGGCCAACCCCTCGTGAACGCCCTTCAGAGAAACATCAAGGACCGCACGTCCGTTTGAGCGCACCATTCTCTGGAGCGCGCTATGGCAGCGTTCTCCGGGTGGGAGGGGTTCGTCTTGCGTCTTGCGTCTCGCGTCTCGCGTCTTGCGATCTGCCCGGGTGGGCGGGGGCCTCCGTCACTCCGTCACTGGCCGGTCGGGCGAGCCTTCCTCACCTCCTCACGTCCTCTCCTCCCCGTCCCTTGACCGCGGTCAAGGCGTAGCGACTCTCCGAGAACCACACTCGTAACTATGGCCCTATGCTGAGATATACAGGGTCACAACAAGATCAAGGAGGAGAATCATGAAGGTCCTATGGATCACAGCGACCGCAGCGATCGTCGTCGCCGCCGTCGCCCCAGCTGCGCAGCAGGCAGCCGCGCCCGACCCCTGCATCACCTGCCACCGCCGGCAGTCTCCGGGAATCTACGAGCAGTGGAAAGGCTCAAAGCACGCCGCCGCCGGTATCGGCTGCCTCGACTGCCACCAAGCCGATCCCGCCGACGCCGACGCCTTCCTCCACCACGGCGCAACCATCGCGACTTTGGTCACGCCGAAGGACTGCGGCGGCTGCCATGAGCAGGAGGCCGAGCAGGTTCGGCACTCCTACCACGCGACGGCCGGCAAGATCCTCGACTCGCAGGATGCCTACCTGGCGCACGTCGCCGGCGGCGCCCCGGTCGCGATTCAGGGATGCGAGTCCTGCCACGGGACGAAGGTCGTCGTCGACCCATCGTCTCCGGACAAGCTGTCCAAGAAGAGCTGGCCGAACTCCGGGATTGGGCGCATCAACCCCGACTGCTCGCTCGGATCGTGCACCGCGTGCCACACCCGCCATGCCTTCTCAACTGCTCAGGCGCGTCAGCCCGAGGCGTGCTCCAAGTGTCACCTCGGCCCCGATCACCCACAGAAGGAGATCTACGAGGAGTCCAAGCACGGCAACGCTTTCTTCACCAACATCGCAAAGATGAACCTGGACTCAGACAGCTGGGTCGTCGGCGTCGACTACAGCGCCGCCCCCACCTGCGCCACCTGCCACATGGGCGCCACCCGTACCGAGGCTTCCACTCACGACGTCGGCGAGCGCATCGCCTGGACCCTGCGCCCGCCGATCTCCAGGTACAAACCGGACCACGAACGCAAACGAGCCAACATGAAGAACGTGTGCAGCTCCTGCCACGAGAAGCCGTTCGTCGACGGCCACTTCTACCAGTTCGATGCCACCGTACGGTTGTACAACGAGAAGTTCGCCGAGCCGGCCACCCACATCATGGACATGATCCGAAAGAAGGGACTGCTCGAGCACAAGGCGGCCTTCTCGAACCCGATCGAGTGGACCTACTGGGAGCTGTGGCACCACGAGGGTCGCCGCGCCCGCCACGGCGCCGCCATGATGGGCCCCGACTACACCTGGTGGCACGGCTTCTACGAGGTCGCCCAGCACTTCTACTTCAAGTTCCTGCCGGAGGCCAGGGCCTACAACGACCCCGAGGTCGACGCCTACATCGACCAGCTGCTGACCAAGAATCCGATGCACGACTGGATCGACAAGGACACCGCCCAGCTCAAGCAGGAGATACGCTCGGGCGAGATGCAGAAGACCTACGACGGCATGTTCAAGGAGGAGTAGACGCGTCCTTCAGGTCGCGCCCCCGGGCTTCTCCAGCGGGACCAGGTGTCACCGGGCTCGCCCGACGATGATGGGGGCGGGCGCTGAAGCACCCGCCTACGGAACACCGGCGCCCGGACGTCTGCTCTGCAGACGCCCGTCGTCACCTGCCTCGGACCGGGCAAGGGTCTCCATAGGTTCACGGCTCTCAAGACCCGCTCCGGGCAGGCAACGAGGCGCCTCCATCGAAGCTGAGGCCACACGGGCGAACGCCCTCCCCGTGAATTGCCACTCATGACATTTCGCCTCAACGCGATGAGCTCGTGAAGTGGGTACAGCGAGAATGTCATGAATGGCACGTTCCGTCGGGCGAGCCATCCTCTGGAGCGCGCTACACCCACCTTCTTTGGGATGGTGGGGGAGCGTTTCCCATCTTCCCTTTCCCTTCTTTCCGGGCGGGTGGGGGCCTCCGTCACTCCGTCACTCCGTCACTGGGTGGGCGGGGGTTCCCCTTGACATCTTCCCCTCCGGAGCGGGATCATCGAAAACGTGCATTGAATGAGCCCTCATTCAGAACCGTCGCCGCCCGGAGGAGGGTGCCATGTCCTCGTCGTTCGTGCTCATCGCTGCCAAGAGATCACCTTTCGGCAAGTACCTGGGTTCGCTGTCGACCATCGACCCGGTTGACCTGGCCGCCCAGGTAGCCCGAGCAGCTCTTGCCCAGCCCGGCCGCGACCTCGCGCCGGAGATCGAGCAGGTGTTCGTCGGCAACTGCATCCAGGCCTCGTTCGAGACCGGATCGGTGAACGGGCGGCAGATCGCTCTTCGCCTCGGTATCGACGGCTTCGCCACCACCTTCGACACCGCCTGCTGCTCGCCCCTGACCGCCCTGCGGACGGCGCTGTGGGGAATGCGCCTCGGCGAGATCTCGTGTGCCCTGGTCATCGGCATCGAGAGCATGAGCCGCACCCCACACGTGGCACACGGGCTTCGCGACGGCGTGCGCGTCGGCGCCGCCGAGCTCACCGACCCGATCTTCCCGATCGAGTACCGCGGCTACAGCTCGGTTGCGGTGGACGCTTCGAACGGCGCCGCACGCTACGGTGTTTCCCGCCACAGGCTCGACAGCTGGGCGCTCGGGTCGCACCTGAAGTGGGCCGCGGCCGACGCCGCCGGCCGCTTTGCCGACGAGATCGTCCCGATCGAGGTCAAGGGCCGGCGCGGCAGCACCCTCTTCGAGCGAGATGAGTTCCCCCGGCCGACCACGACCCTGGCCAAGATCTCCGCGCTGCCGCCGGTCTTCGGCTCGGCCACTACGACCGCCGGCAACGCTCCGGGCCTCAACGACGGCTGCGCGGCGGCGGTCGTCATGACGGCCGCCCGCGCCGCCGAGCTCGGCCTCGAGCCGCTCGCCGAGATCGTCGAGGCCGCGCCGGTCACGGACGCGCCGGAGGGCATCTCGTGGATCCCGGCTCTCGCTATCCGTGCGGTGCTCGAACGCGGTGCCCTGGACCTTGCTGACATCGACCTCATCGAGATCAACGAGGCGTTTGCCGCCATGCCGCTCGTGAGCACCAGGATCCTCGCCGGCAAGGATGACGAGCTGTGGCTGAGCCTGCTCGAGCGGACCAACGTCAACGGCGGCGCGGTCGCCATCGGCCACCCGGTCGGGGCCTCCGGCCTCCGCATCGCGATGACCCTGGCCTACGAGCTGCGGCGCCGCGGCGGCGGCATCGGGGTCGCCGCCATCTGTGGCGGGCTCAGCCAGGGCGAGGCGATCGCACTCCGCAGCGGTGGAGGTGAGCATGCCTGAGGTGAGGTACGACTTCGACACGACCGATGGCGTCGCCATGCTGACGCTGGACTGCGACGGCCCCCTCAACACCATCGGAAGCCGGCTGGTCGCCGACCTCGAGGCAGCGTGGCGGCGAGCGGAGAGGGAGCGCGCACACGGTGTGCTCCTGTGCTCGGCCAAGGAAAAGTCGTTCCTGGACGGCGCCAACCTGGTGGAGATCCTGAAGCTGGACCGCCGCTGGGGCCTGGGCCCGCTCCTCGAGCGCTTCCAGTCGTTGATGGCTGCGATGGCGGCAAGCCCGGTGCCGGTGGTCGGCGTTCTGGGCAGCCGCACCGCCCTCGGCGGCGGCTTCGAGCTCCTGCTGTGGACCTGCGATCAGGTGATTGCGACGTCCGGCGCCAGGGTCGGTCTCCCGGAGGTTGGGGTCGGCCTGTTTCCGGCTGGCGGTGGCACCCACACGCTGCCGCGCGCGATCGGGCTGGAGGCCGCGCTCGAGATGATGACCACTGGGCGCATCGTGCCGGCCGAGCGGCTCGAACCGTTCGGTTTCCTCGACGTCGTCGACCGTGATCCGGTCGAGGCCGCGTTGGAGTGGCTGGCCGAGAACCCGACCTCGGCGAACCGGAACCTCAGCCTGCCGCCGGTCGACGACCAAACGGAAGAGGTCCGGCAGAGGCTGCTCCACGGATACCGAGAGCGCCTCACCCGCTCGCCGTACCGGCCTTGGATTGCCGCCCTTCTGGACTCGGTCGAGCAGGGTCTGGAGCGGACCGTCGAGGAAGCCGCACGCGCCGACATTCCCCGCTTCATCGAGCTCACTGCGCATCCCAATACCCGCAACACGATTGACTTCTTTTTCCTCAACACAAGCGTTGCGCCGAAGCTGGCCCGGTCGCGCGCCGAAGCTGCCCGACCGGTCGAACGGCTCGCCATCCTCGGCGGCGGACTCATGGGACGCGGCATCGCCCAGGTCGCCGCCGACCGCGGCCTCGACGTGCAGTTGGTGGACGTCGATACGGAGCACCTGCAGGCGGCCGTTTCAGACATCGGAGACACGCTCGGTAAGCTGGTCGACAAGGGCCGGTGGAGCCCAGAGCGTCGCCAGGGCGTGCTCGACCACATCCACACGACCCTCGACTACGACGAGCTGGCGGAGATCCCGCTGGTGATCGAGGCGGCATTCGAGAATCTGGAGCTCAAGCGGCGACTGCTGCGACGCGTACAGGAGGTCAACCGCGACGCGATCTTCGCTTCCAACACATCGACGATTCCGATGCAGATGATCGCTCAGGGTGCGGTCGCGCCGCAGCAGGTCGTGGGCATGCACTTCTTCTCGCCGGTCCCGCTGATGGCACTGCTCGAGGTTATCGAGGGACCGCAGACTTCGGCCGAGGCCCTGGCAACGGCCGTGGCCGTGGGACGTGCGATCGGAAAGACCTGCATCACCGTCGGCGACGGCCCGGGCTTCTACACCAGCCGCACGTTCGGTACCTACGTCCTGACCGGGATCATGTTGGCCGAGCTGGGCATGCGCCCGCAGGAGGTCGACGGTATCGCCCTCGCCGCCGGTTTCCCTCAGGGGCCCCTGCACGTCTATGGCACGGCCGGCGGAGAGGTCATCTACCACGCAAGTCGCTTCATCGCAGAACGCCTCCCCCACCAGCCGATACCCGACACGCTGGAGAACCTCTTCCGAGCCGGGTACGTCGGCGCCGGCAAGCCGTGCTTCTACACCGACGCCAAGGGCACCCGTTTCGACGAGACGGTGTTGGAGCTCATCGCGCACCGCGACGGGCCAACTCCGGACGAGGAGGACGCCCGCGACACGCTCCTGCTGGGGATGGTCAACGAGGCGTTCCGCTGCGTCGAGGAGGGCGTGGTGCGCGACATGGCCACGCTCGACATCGGCGCCGTCCTCGGGATCGGCTTTCCGCAGTGCTGGCACGGTCCAGCGCGTTATCTCGGCCAGCGCGGAGTGCACGCCTGCCGCGACCGGCTGGCGGAGCTGTTCAAACGGTACGGCGAGCCACAGCTCGAACCCTGCCGCGAGCTCGACCGCCTCATTGCCTGCGGCGTCAACAGTAGCTTGATCTGACACCGATCACTCTGCCGAAACTCCGGCGGCCGTCTGGGTGCTATCGCACCCAGCCGTCTCGCGTCTCCGGCGGTCGCGAGGCAGTAAGTGGGGATGATCGACTCGGTGGCGACCGCCGGAAGCCGCTCGGGCCGCCTCCTCCAATCGTGAGGCCGATACTCTGATCGCCAAGGGCCGAGGTTACCCCCCTTGAGGTTTCTCGCCAGAGCCAATGGCTTGTGAGCGCGCTTCAGAGAAACCTCAGGGACGGTACGCCCGTTTGAACGTTCCATTTTCTGAAGCGCGCCACAGTGAGATTCTCCGGGTGGGCGGGGGTCGCCTCACTCCCTACTCCTCACTCCTCACCGCCTTGGGTGGGTGGAAGTGGTCTGGCGTCTTCCGTTTCCCGTTTTCCGTTTCCCCTCCCTAGGGTTCTACTGGGCGCTGTCGAGGGCGCGGCGGACGGCGCGAGCGAGCTCTTCCAGGCTGACCGGTTTCTGCAGCCAATCTGCAACGCCCGGCAGCTCCCTCTGGCCACCCACCGGGGGCCGCGGGTAGCCGCTGAACAGCAGGATCGAGAGCCTTCCTTCCATGCCGAGGATCAGGTCGACGAGCTCGGCCTCTCCGCTCGACGGCAGCACCACGTCGGCAAGCAGGAGGTCGACAGCCTCATCTGCCAGGAGCTCGCCGGCCTCCACGCCGGTGCCAGCGGTCAGGACCCTGTAGCCGAGCTGACGCAGGCCGGACGCCGTCACATCGCGAAGCTGGGCCTCGTCCTCCAGAACCAGGATCGTCTCCTCGCCGTGCGACCGCGGAAGATCGGACTCGGACGTCGTCCCCGCTTGATCGGGGCGCCTGACCAAGCGAGGCCACAGTACCGTGAACGAAGTCCCCACCCCCTCGGCGCTGGAGCACTCGACCGAGCCGCCGTTCTGGACCACGATGCCGTAGACCTGCGACAGCCCGAGGCCGGTCCCGCGTCCCCGTTCCTTGGTCGTGAAGAACGGCTCCCAGATGCGGGGGAGCACGGTGCCCGGAATTCCTGCCCCGGTATCGGAGACCCTGATCCGAACCCACGAGCCGGCCGGCGGCCCGGCACCCAGCGACGGCTTCCCCCCGCCCTGCTCCACGGTATCGATGACAATGCGCAGCTGCCCACCGCGGGGCATCGCATCGCGAGCGTTGATCGCCAGGTTGGTCAGGACCTGCTGGACCTGCACCGGGTCGGCTTTGACGGTCATTTCCCCCTCTGCTATGTCGAGCTCGAGACGGATGCTCTCCGGCAGGGTGCGGTCCAGGAGCTTGGCCTGCTCCCTGGCGACCACCGCGAGGTCGAGCGGACGCGGCGCAGCGACCGACTGGCGGCTGAAGTCGAGGATCTGCCGGATCAGGCGCGCCGCGCGCTCCCCCTGCTGGAAGATCTCGCCCGCCGTTCTCCTCTCTTCGCGCCCGATGCCCTCGTCGAGGTACAGCAGCTCCGCCGCCATCATCATCCCCTGGAGGATGTTGTTGAAGTCGTGGGCAATGCCGGCGGCGAGCTGTCCGACTGCGGCCAGACGCTCCTGCTGCTCGGCCCGGCGCTGGTTCTCCCGGAGCTCGGTCACGTCGCGCACCAGCAGGACCGTGCCGGCCTGACCGCCCCCGAGCGTGCCGGCCATGACCTCGAATACTCTCTGCGGCAGATCTTCCGGCGTGACCTCGCATCCCCCCTCCTCGGCCGTCGCTTCACGGATCTCGCTAATGCTCCTCTCACCCAGACCGGTGAGCACATCGCCGATACGTGCTTCTGCGAGGAGAGGCAGGTCTTGCCGTGCCAGGAGGTTGCCCATCAGGATGCGCTCGGACCGGTCCAGCACCAAAACCCCGTAAGGCAGGTACTCAACCAGCTCGGCCAGGCGCATCCGCTCCTCCTCGAGCCGCTGGCGCAGCGCGGCCTCGTGAAGGGCGAGGGCCAGCTGCTCGGCCACGTCGCTGACATGGCTGCTCTCCTCGTCAGTCAGCTCGGAGGAGCCGTCGACGCGCAGCGCCAGGCGGCCGAGGCGCTCACCGCCCGCCGCCAAGGACACCGTCACGTCGGCCTGCTGCTCGGCATCCGACCTCTCGGCGGCAACGGCCAGAGCTCCCCTCTGCGTGTCCTTTACCTTTACTGCATTGGCCGAAAACACGACGCCGATGCGTCCGTTGTCGTCGGATTCGACTCGACCCAGGTCGGCACCGCCCTGCTCCTGACCTGACGCCGCACCCGGGCTGAGCCGCAGGCGATGCACGAATTCGGGCTGGAGCGGGTCGACCAGGAGGAGCTCGGCCCACTGCAGGGGCACGAGCTGGGGAAGCCGGTACAGCAGGGCGCTCGCAATGTCCCGCGTGCCGGCGCCGGTGAGAGCGCCACGCGCCACCTCGGTCATCGACGAGAGCGCGGCGATCTGCCGTCCCAGGTGCCCCGCCATGACGTTGAACGTCTCCGCCAGCTCGTCGAACTCGTCCCGGCCTCCGGCTTCGACCCTGACCGCGAAGTCTCCGCCGGTCACGCGCCGCGCGCCCTCCCGGAGCTTCTGGAGCGGCACCAGTGTCTTCCTGATCTGGGAAAGCCCGAGGAGCACCGCAGAAACCACCGCCAGAAGGGCCACGAGCACGAAGTTGTACGTGAACCGGTTGACCGGTGCCAGAACGTGGGACTTGGCCTCGCTGAGCACCACCGTCCACACCCCGGCCCGGTAGTTCACCTCCATCGGGATCGGCCACAGAGCCGCGAGGTTGACCTTCCCCTGCGATTGCCACTCGAACCGCCGGTCCTCGGACCGGCTAGCCGCCTGTGCGAGAACGCGTGGAAACCCGTCCGGAATGCCGGTCGAGCGAACGAGCATGGTCCCCGTCCGGTCGACCACGCACAGGTCGGTGAAGGGCGGCTGGACGTTCATGCTGCCGACGCCCCATAGGTACTCACCGTCGAGCTCGGCCACCACCAGGGTCGCCGGCCCACTCCCTCTGCCGAGCTGATGAACCAGGAAGACCCGGGCCATCGTGCGCGTCCCTGCAGCGGTCACGATCGCCGTCTCACCCGCCGCGAGGTGCTGCCGGTCGACGCGGTCGAGACTGGGAAGCGCCGCCCTCGACCCCAACAGCTGTTCCGTGCCGCCGTCAGGAAGGCGAAGCGCGAGCGCCACGAAGTGGCCGTGAAGGCGGGAGCTCAGCTCCGGCGGCAGCGCGCCGGCGGGTGCTGCCCCGGAGGGTTCCAGGGCGGTGCTGATGACCTCGACCTCGCCCCTCAGGAGGAGCAGTCGTTCGATCACCCCCATGGCCGCCGCCTTGCACTGCTGGTGCAGCCGCGACCGGCTCTGCTGCAGCAGGTTGGATGTCACCTGGTGCAAGGACAGCGCAACCAGCAGCGCGATCGGCGCCAGGGCAAAGGCGACGAACGCGAGCAGCAGCCGCCGCCCGACCCGCGTTCGGATCACTCTCCGCCGCATATGCGCCTCCAGCGCGGACACGCCAGGCTCAGGGGCCACCTTGTCGCCCCGCCCCGCACCACAGGCGCTCGGTCAGTAGTCGATCGCGACACCAACGAAGCTCCCGTTCCCCGCGCGGACAATGTCGTCCCGGCTGGCCTTGGCCGTGAGCGGCGGCTGGCTCTTCCCGTCCGGCCCCATGCTGTAGA
>JAJDNH010000037.1 GCA_022340775.1 Acidobacteriota bacterium | reverse complement strand
ACGTCGGCGCGCGTCGAGATGGCGCCCCGGTAGTTGTGGCGCAGGCGCACCTGGGCGACCTCGCTGCCGAAGCCGCGGTAGGCCTCCTTGATGCGGGTCAGCGCGTTGGAGCGCCAGTCCACGTACGGGTTGTCGATCTGGACCGGGTCGAGACAGCCGGCCAACATCACCTTCGAGGTGTCGCAGAACCGGCTCATCAGCGTCTTCGCGAGGTGGCGATCGCCGTTCTGAAGCTCGTCGACGAGCACGATCGACTGCTCGATGTCGAGGCCCCTCAGCATCGAGGTCGACAGCAGGTGCAACCTCTCGGTTGCCTCGAGCTCGGCCATGAAGTCGTGGTCGTTGAGGCTCGACAGGGCGCGGATGGCCTGGAAGAACGGCTCCAGCCACGGCGACAGCTTGCTCTCGTAATCCCCCGGCAGGTAGCCGAGCTCGTACTGCGAGGAAGCGTGCTCGGGGCGCAGCAGCAGCAGGCCGTTGTCGTAGCCGAGGTCGGGTGCGAGCGAGATCGAGCGGGTGGCGAAGCGCAGCGTGGTCGGCTGCCCGACCAGCAGATAGAGGCCGGCAGCCGCCATCAGCCGGGTCTTGCCCGACCCGGCCGGCCCGTCCAGCACCACCAGCTTGACGTTGGGGTCGAGCATGAACTCCATCGCCAGGGTCTGGTAGGGGTCGCGCGGCGTCATGCCGAGGATCGGCCGCGGCTTGTACACATCGCGCTTGCGGTCCCAGTACTGGGAGAAGCGGAGCTCCTCGAGCCGCCGGGTGTCGAGGTTGGCGCGGGTGAGGAGGACGTCCTCGCCATAGTCGAGCACCACGCCGCAGTTGGTGTAGACCTCCTCGCGCACCGACTCGTCAACCACGTCCAGCGGCAGGAAGCGCTCCCCCGGCTCGCCGCTGGCCAGGAACCGGTCCATGGTGTCTTCCGCGGCCACCACCTCGAGGACGCCCGAGTAGACCTCGTCGACGCTCTCGAGCGGGACCTTCCCGTAGCGCAGGTTCTCGGCCGAGATGCCGACCGCGTCGCACTTCAGCAGGACGTTGGAGTCCTCCGAGATGACCGTCACCTGGTAGCCCGGTTGACCATTGCTGGCGGCGACCTCGGCAATCCTCCGAGCGCCGGCCAGGATCAGGTTGTCCCCGGAGTCCTCGGCGTACGGCATCATCGTGTCGCCGTCCGGCTCCCAGGCCAGGATGCCGCCCTCGGGCGTCGGCTTGAACGAGTGGCCGTTGACCTCGTGCTGGAGCAGCTCCTCCACGTGGTGGTGGATGAGCTCCTGCTGGCGGTACTCCAGTATCTTCCTCGTCACCTGCCGGGCCGCCGCACGGACGCCCTCGGACTTGATGCGTGAGGCCTGCAGCCGTCCGAGCTCCTCGACCACCTGGTGCAGCAGCACCACGATGTTGCCGTCGGTCAGCAGCCGGTCGAGCGAGTCCGGGTTCTCGATCAGGGCTGAGGTGTCGGGGATATAGACGGTGCCGGAAAGATCCGCGCTCGTGTCATCCATCTCGGAGGCCATTTTAGCACGCCGTTGTCGCTCTGTATAAAGCACTTAGATTCTAAGAGATTGTACCTTCCTCGGTCTGCCGGATGAGACTCCGGAGGGCGATCAGCAGCTCCTCGGCGGTGGCGAACCGATCGTCGGGCCGCCGGGCGGCGAGGCGCAGGAACATGTCCCACACGGCGTCCGGGAGCGGCCGCTTGAGCCCCTCCCGTGCGGGCAGCTCGCCCTGCAGGTGCTTCTGGATCTGCTCGAGCGGGTTGGCGCCGGCGAACGGCGGCGCGCCCTCGAGCATCTCGAACAGGATGATGCCGAGCGCGAACAGGTCCATCCTGTGGTCGACGGTCTCTTTGGCCACCGCCTCCGGCGCCGCGTACGACGGCGTGCCCATGAACACCGAGGTCGCGGTCAGACCGGGTCCCCCGGCGACGCGCGCGATCCCGAAGTCCATGACCAGGACCGTGCCCTCGGGCTGGATCATCAGGTTCTCGGGCTTGAGGTCACGGTGGATGACACCCTTCGAGTGGGCGTAGTCGAGCGCCTCGGCGACCTGGCGCGTGACGTCCAGGGCGCGCTCGAGGGGCAGCTGGCCGGCGGAGGCGAGCAGCGCGCGCAGGGTCGTGCCGCGCACCAGCTCCATCGCGATGTACGGCAGCTCCCTGACCTCGCCGGCCTCGATGATGCGAACGATGTTGGGGTGGTGGAGCTGCGATCCGAGCTGCCCTTCGCGCACGAAACGGCGGCGGAAGCTCTCGTCCTCCAGGCAGCGGTCGTGGGGGATTTTGAGCGCGACCTCCTTGCCGTCGCTGACGCGCTGCGCGCGGTAGGTCGTGGCCATGCCGCCGCTGCCCAGACGGTCGATGATCAGGTAGGGGCCGAACTCATGGCCGTCGAGGCCGCCGGGCGGTGTCGCCAGTCGCCGGGTCGGCGTGATCTCCATCGGCGGAGGCGTGCGCCGCCGTCTGAGCAGCAGGACGGCGGCCACGATGAGCACGACCACCACGGCGCCGGCGATGATGCCGGCGCGTCGCAAGCGCCCGCGGGGCCGGTGGGGAGCCGCCGGCGTCGCGGTGGCGGCCGACTGGTCGCCTGGCGGCAGAACGATCTCGACCTCGGCGCCGGGGACGACCGAGACGGTGTGGTCATAGAGGGTGCGGGAGCCGTCTGCGATCTCGAGACGGTGTTCCCCGGGCGCGAGCTCGACCTCCCCGGTGCCGGGCGGGTAGCCGCGACCGTCGACAACCACGGCTGCCCCTGCGGGCAAGTCCGGGATGCGAACGAGCCCGACCGAAGGCGTGGCGGTTGGCGTGGGAGTGGGCGGTCGGCGGACTGATGTCGGGCGTGGAGCAGGGGTCGGCGTGTCGGTCGGCACCGGCGTCGGCGGCGGTCCGGGCAGGTGCCCTGCTCGCTGCTCTCGCTCAATCATGTACTGGCGCAGCTCTTCCAGGCGCTCGGTCGGGGTCACGCCGGCGTGCAGCGACCGGCCGGCCAGCCGGCGTACCACCTCCGGCGAGCCCCCCATCCGCGCCAGGCAGTAGGCGAGGTGGTAGTACGGGTCGTAGGGGAGGCGGCCGGCGGCCCCGAAGTCGACCTCGCGGCGCGGCTGCGGGCGCAGCGTGCGTGCGATGCCGAGCTCGCGGGTTGCCTCCTGGTAGCTGCCCCGAGCCTCGAGCTCGAGGCCCCGCAGGTAGTGCCGCTGCCACGGCCGCAGGTCCTGGGCGTGTGCGGAGGCGGCTGCGAGAAGGACGATTGCGGCGAGAAGGACTCGTGCGTGCGCCCGTCGCCGCGGGCGCTGTCGGCTGCTGCCGGCGTTCACGATGCGCTCCTCCTCAAGCTGAGATGAGTGTAACATCGGGGCGTGCCAGCGCCCGTTCCCGTGCTCGTTGCAAACGCCCCCCTCCGTTGGTCGGAGAAGCTCGCCTCGATGGCCGCAGAAGGCAACCCCTTGCTGGCGGCCGACGGCGGCGCCAACCACCTCGCTCGCATCGGCCTCAGGCCGCAGCACGTGATCGGTGATCTCGACTCCATCTTCCCGAGTACCCGCTCGTGGCTGGGAGAGGGCCCGCTCGTGCCGCAGCCGGACCAGGACCGCTGCGACCTCGACAAGGCCCTGACCTACGCCTTTGACGAGATGGGCCTGGAGCGGTTGACGGTCCTCGCCGCCCTGGGCGGCCGGCCCGACCACGACATCGGCAACCTCGGCCTGCTGAGCGCCCAGAGGCGGGGGACGGATCTCATCTTCCTGCAGGACGAGTCGTATCTTCTGGCCTTTTCCGGCGAGATCGCGCTGGAGGCGGCGCCAGGCGAGACCTGGTCGTTCTGGACCTTCGACCCTGCCGTGCGCGTGACCCTTCGGGGGGTGCGCTGGCCGGTCACCGAGGCCGCTCTGGATGCCGGTGGACGGCCCTCGATCTCAAACGTTGCGGAATCGGACGAGGTGCACGCGCGCGCGGACGGCGGTGCCGTGGTGGCGATGCGCCTCCTGGGAAAGGTGGCCCGATGAGCAAGACCGCCGGCGCGAAACGTCTTGAGGTGCTGCTCACCGAGTACAGCTTCCTGATCGGCCCGGTCGTGACGCACGACCTCAACGATCCACGCACCGTGATCTTCGACTTCACGGATGCGAACCCGGCCGTCCGCGAGATCGACCCGCTCAACCCCGGCGCGCTCGGGCGCTACATCTTCGGCGCGATCAAGGCCGCGGGCGCCGCGGTCGGGATCGGTCGCTACAACGAGGACCGGATCCTGTACCGCAGCGGGCTGTTCCGTGATGCCGGCGGTGCGCGGACGGTGCACCTGGGGATCGACATCTGGACCGCGGCGCAGACGCCGGTGTTTGCCCCGTTGCAGGGGCGGGTTCACAGCCTGGGCGACAATCAGGGCGAGGGCGACTACGGCCCGACCGTGATCCTGGAGCACCAGCTCGACGACGTGCGCTTCTACACGCTCTACGGTCACCTTGCTCGGTCGACCCTGAAGAGTCTGGCCGAGGGCGTGCCACTGCGCCGCAGCCAGAAGTTCGCGGCCATCGGCGACGCCGGCGAGAACGGGGGCTGGCCGCCGCACCTCCACTTCCAGATCATCACCGAGATGGCCGGCTGGAGGGGCGACTTTCCCGGCGTTGCTTCGGCGGACGATCGCTGGCGCTTCCTCGAGCGTTGCCCGGACCCGAACCTGATCCTCGGCATCGAGCGCCTGAAGACCTCCGGAGGCGGATCGAACCACGAAGACACGAAGTGACGGAGGCCCCCCCGCCCGCCCGGGAAGACGGGAAACGGGAAACGGAAAACGGGAGACGCCAGACGCGAGACGCGAAACGTGCCCCCGCCCACCCGGAGAGCCCGACCACAGCACGCTCCAGAGAATGGTGTGCTCGGTGGCACGTGCCATGCTTCGAGGTTTCCAGGGGTCCCGTCTCCGTATCGGCACGCTGGGAGGAAACCTCGAGCTTGGCAATGCGCGGGGAGGGCGGTCGGCCGTGTGGCTACAGGTGCGAGTGAGGCGCCTCGTTGCCTGCCCGGAGCGGGCCGCGAAGACGCCTCTGAGGCGAAGCTCATTGCCCGCTCCGAGGCAGGTGACGACGGGCGTCTGCGGAGCAGACGTCCGGGCGCCGGAGCCACAGAGAAGGTGGCACTCCCTCGGCCCTTGGCGATCAGAGAACGGCCCCACAATTGAGTGAGGCGGCCCGAGTGCCTTCCGGCGGTCGCCTGGAGACCGTGGATCCCTTCTCGTGGCCTCGCGACCGCCGGAGGCGCGAGGCGTGCGGTCACCCTGTGACCGTGCGGCCGCCGGAGCTCCGGAGAGACATTCCCATGTCTTCCGCAGAGCACAGCCCTGACAGGCGTATCGCCGGTCGCAGTAGATCGTGTTCGGATAACCCGGGGTAAGAAGTGGCTGGGGAGCAGGGACTCGAACCCCGATTCTACGGTCCAGAGCCGCATGTCCTGCCATTGGACGACTCCCCAGCAGGACCCCCGTCGAGGGGTGCGTCATTATAGCAACGGTCCGCCCCGCGTCAACAGGTCGCCCGCAGAGCTACGCCTCGCGGATCCAGCGGACGAGGTCCTTCATCTTCGGCTTCGAGCCGTGCATCAGGATCCCGACCCGGTAGATCTTCCCTACCACCCAGGCGGCGCCCAGGATCGTCGCCACCATCAGGATCACCGACGCCGCCAGCTGCAGCGCCGGCACCTGCACCAGGGTCATGCGCAGGAACATCAGCATCGGCGTGAAGAACGGGATCAGGGAGAGCACGACCGACAGGGCGCTGTCGGGCTGGTTGATGACCTGGACCATCAGCAGTAGTGACGCGATCAGGGGAGTCATGATCACGAACTGGAAGTTCTGGGCCTCCTGCTCGGTGTCGAACGCGGCGCCGATGCCGGCGTACAGGGTGCCGAACAGCAGGAAGCCGAGGACGAAGTAGACCACGAAGAAGATCATCAGCAGCGGCGGGAACGACGGCATCTGCATCCCGGACAGGCCGACCGCGGCGGCCGCACCCGGCGCGGTCACGACCATCATCGCGATCCCCCAGATCAGGAACTGGGTCAGGCCGACCGCGCCGATGCCGAGAATCTTGCCCAGCATCAGCTCGAACGGCTTGACGGTGGCGATCACCACCTCGACGATGCGGTTGGTCTTCTCCTCGAGCACACCGCGCATCACGTACAGGCCGTACATCAGCACGCTCATGTAGATGATCAGCATGAAGGCATAGGACAGCAGGAACCCCTGACCCTGGTCGCGGGTCTCCTCGCCCTTGGTGCCCAGCTTGAGAGTCTTGAGGCCGACGCGCTTGGTCAGCTCCCGCACCTGCGAGGGGTCGAGCCCGGCGCCGGTCAGCCGCGCCGCGACGACGGCGTTGTTGACCGACCGTTCGAGCACGCTCAGCAGCTTGAACGCCGCCACGTTGGGCGCCAGGTACTCGGGCTGACCGGAACCGGGGAGCGTCGCCGGCAGCACCAGCATGCCGTCGTACTTCTGGGCCTGCACCGCATTCTTGACCCGCTCGCGGGTCGCCGCGGGGTCGGGCCCGGGCTCGATCGGCTTGAGGTTGATGACGAGCTTCTCCTTGTCCGAGGACAGCATGTGCGACACCTCGTCGGCCACCGGCTGTGCAAAGTGGCCGGAGAGGTCGAGGACCGCGACGTTGAACGTCCCGCCGCCCCGCACCGCGAGCCACGACGGGATGATGATCATCGCGCCGAGGAACACCGGCACGATGATGGTGGAGATCCAGAACGCCTTGGTGCGCACCCGCTCCAGGTACTCGCGGCGGATGATCGCGAAGATCCTACTCAGCATGAGCCTTGTCCTCCTCGACCGCACGGATGAAGATGTTCTCGAGATCGGGCACGAAGCGGGTGAACGTCTCGACGTCGCCGCGTTCGATCAGGGCGGACAGCAGCTCCCGCGACGGCGCGCCGGCCTCGAGCTCGACCAGGAGACGTTCCTCGAGTGGCCTGACCGAGCTGACTCCCGGCAGCGCATCGATGCCGTCGCCGTTGAACGAGCCCTTGACCAGCCAGGTGTTGCCCCCGAACCGCTCGCGGATGTCGGCCAGCGCCCCGGTCAGGATCGGCCGCGCGCGGTTGATCAGGCAGATGTGGTCGCACAGCTCGTCGACCTGCGGCAGCACGTGGGTCGACAGCACCACCGTGACGCCCTCCTTCCGCATCTCGAGCAGGAGGTCCTTGAGCTCCCTGGTGTTGATCGGATCGAGGCCGGAGAACGGCTCGTCCAGGATCAGCATCTGCGGCCGGTGGAGGATCGTGCCGATGAACTGTACCTTCTGCTGCATGCCCTTGGACAGGTCCTCGACCTTGTGGGTGGCCCAGTCGCCGAGCTCGAACCGCTCCAGCCACGCCGACGCGCGCTTCTTCGCCTCCTTGGGCGGCAAACCGCGCGTGGTGCCGAAGAACGTGAGGTGCTCGAGAACCTTCATCTTGCGGTACAGCCCCCGCTCCTCGGGCAGGTAGCCGATCAGCCGCCGGCGGTCGTCGTCGACCGGCCGGCCGTCGAGCAGCGCCGCGCCCTCGTCGGGGAGGATGATCCGCATGATCATCCGGATCGTCGTCGTCTTGCCGGCGCCGTTCGGGCCTAAGAGGCCGAACACCGAGCCGCGCGGCACGGTGAACGAGAGGTTGTCGACGGCCAGGTGGTCGCCGAACCGTTTGGTCAGGCCTTCCAGATCGAGTATTGGATCCACGTGACCTCCAGCGTGGGGATGTCGGGCCATAGCCTACGACGCGCAGCCGCCGGTTGTATTCTCGACGGGCTCTGACAGGCCGCAGCCGATGGAGTCAGGTGTGTCTTGCATCCCCCCGGGACCTGTGGCACAATTCCCCTTCCCTGAGCTGCGCCGGTAGCTCAATTGGATAGAGCATCTGACTACGGATCAGAAGGTTTGGGGTTCGAGTCCCTTCCGGCGCGCCACTAGAATCAAGCACTTAGGCCACCCTTCGCGGTGGCCTTTTTCGAGCCGGTCAACACATGGTCAACATCGGGGTGGATGAAGAAAGCCCGTTCATGTTAGCCGGCCAGTACGCCTCCCTGCCAGACGGCGGCTCAACTCCGCCGTCGGTCCGGGCCGAAGGCACGGGTTTGCGAGTTGTGGAGTCGCCGTTTAGAACCGCTAGGTCCGCGTCGCGCGGAGAGGGTTCGAGCGCACTACTGTCAACACCAGTGTGTGCCTGTGCGAAAGGGGGTTGGTATCATGCCTGTCGTGGCGAAGGTCCCCAAGCAACTTGAGACGACATTCGACAGCTACCTCCGAGGTGCGCAGATAGGCGAGGGGGCGGTTGGGCGGGTTTTCCACGGCACGTCCGCCAACGG
>JAJDNH010000119.1 GCA_022340775.1 Acidobacteriota bacterium | reverse complement strand
GACGCGCTCGGTGGCCTTGATGAAGTCCTCCGCCTTGGCCGCGAAGATGTTGGGCACGAAGGTCTGCGGGTTACGGTCGAAGAACGGGAACAGGGAGCTCTGGACCTGAATCATGATCCGATGGCCGCGCAGGAAGGTGTGGAGGATGCCCTGCAGCGGGATCCGGACGCGGGTGATCTTGTCGGGCGTGAACGGCACCGGGTGGTCGTAGCCGTCGCGGAAGCGGCCGCGGAAGATCTCCGAACGCACCATGCGCTGGGTGCCGCCCAGGTCCTGGCCGCCCTCCTTGCGGTCGAAGCCGGGTAGCCGCCCGGGGTACTCGTCGATCAGCTTGACCACCCAGTCGGCGCTGGTGCCGGTGGTCGACACCCACAGCTCCGCCTCGAGCGGGCCGGCCAGGGTGAGGTCGTCGGCCAGCGGCTCGGAGCGGTAGACGAGCACGTCGGGCCGGTGGGCGGCGAAGCGCTGGTCCTCGGTCATGTACTCGGCGTGCCAGCGAGTGGTGATGGCGGTCGTGTACGGCACCGGCCTGGCCGGGTCGGAGACGTAGGCGTCGAATGCCTGGTCGCTGTCGCTCGGAGGCTGCCAGGAGAGCGAGCCGCCGGCATTGAGGTAGAGGTCGCGAGGGGCAGCCTGGGCAGGCGGCCAACGGTCGAACGACCGCCAGCGGTTGGCGCCGGTCTCGAACACCATCGCTTCGGGGATCGTCGGCGCCGGCGCACCCTTCAGGTAGTGGGCGAAGAACGGCAGCAGGATCCGATGCCGGAAATCGACCGCGGTGTCGAACCCGAAGTCGGCGTCGCCGAGCTGGCGGCCGTCGCTGCGAAGCCAGGCGCCGTGGCGCCACGGTCCCATGACCAGCGAGTTGACGGCGCCCGGGTTGTTCTTCTCGATCGCCGCATACGTGTGGAAGGCGCCGTACAGGTCCTCGGCGTCGTAGAGGCCGCCGACCACCAGGACCGCGCAGCGGATGTTCTTGAGGTGGCGCAGCGTGCTGCGGCTGGCCCAGAACGAGTCGTAGTTGGGATGAGCGGCGATGTCCTCCCAAAAGGCGATAGTGTCGTGGAAGTACTTCGCGTCGACGTTGGACAGCGGCCCCAGGTCAAGGAAGAACTGGTAGCCGTCAGGGGTCCCGGGGTCGAAGCGCTCGGGCCACTCCGTGGTCAGCCCGTGGCGGGGCACACCGAACACCGAGAAGAAATCGAAGGTCAGGGTGAGCGAGAACGCGCCGTGGTGGTGCATGTCGTCGAAGAACCAGTCGGCGATCGGCGCCGACGGCAACGCGGCCTTGACCGCCGGATGGGTGTCGATGATGCCGGTCGAGGTGTAAAAGCCCGGGTAGGAGTTGCCCCAGATGCCGACCTTGCCGTTGTTGAACGGCACGTTGCGGACCAACCAGTCGACCGTGTCCCAGGCGTCGGTGCTCTCGTCGGTCTGCTTGCCGGTCGGGTGGTCGAGGATCGGCCGCATGTTGACGAAGGTGCCCTCGGACATGAACCGCCCTCGCACGTCCTCGGTGACGAAGATGTACTTCTCGCGCGCGAACTCCTGTGACGGCCCGAGGATGCGGGGGTAGCGGTCCGCCCCGTAGGGGCCGGCGGAGTACGGGGTCCGCGTCAGCAGGATCGGGTAGGTCCGCTGCGCCGAAGCGTCGCTGGGAACGTACACCGCGGCAAAGAGCCGAACGCCGTCTCGCATCGGGATGCGCACCTCGTACTTGGTGTAGTCGGCGCGGATGAAGCCGGCCAGGTCGTTCCCCGTCTGGGCCGCTGCCGCCGGACCGCCCCCAAGGAACAGACAGACGATGACCGACAGGTACAGTGCTCGTGACCGTTGCATGGAGCCCTCCACTGGACACATCTTACCTACCACGCATCTACGGTGAGCTTGACAACCAGGTTGCAAAACAGACAGAGAAGAGAAACCACAGAGAACAAGGAGGACAGAGAGGAGCACAGAAAAGAGAAGAACCACGGATTACACGGACTACACGGATAAGAATAGAAAGCTTTTCTTGGCGTCTCTGCGCCTTTGCACCTCAGCGATTTTTCCTTTTCTGGGCGCACTTCACGTCCTTGGCGGCTTCGCGGTTCACACACCGTTTCGACAGGTCCGGACACGCAGGTCGAGAGGAGCGCTCGCCGCGGAGGGATATACTCGGGCACGGGGCAGAGCAGTCATGCGTGTGCTGGTCGTTGCGGCGAACACAGAGCGCATCAACATGCCGACTCCACCGCTTGGAGCGGCCATGGTCGCGGAGTCGACGCGGCGTCGCGGCCACGAGGTCGAGCTCGTCGACCTGCTCGCGGCCGCCGAGCCCGAGGCCACGATCCATCACGCCGTGGCGCGGCTGAAGCCGCAGGTCATCGGCATCTCGGTCAGGAACATCGACGACCAGGACATGGCGCGCCCGGTGTTTCTGCTCGAGAAGGTCCGCGAGGTGGTCCGGGCGTGCCGGGAGTCGAGCGGCGCGCCGATCGTTCTCGGCGGCGCCGGCTACAGCATCTTTCCGGCCGCCGCACTCGACTACCTTGGCGCCGACCTCGGTATCGCCGGCGAGGGCGAGCTCGCCTTCTCAGACCTGCTGGAATGCCTGGAGTCCGGCGGCGAGCCATCCTCGATCGACGGCGTGTACAGGAGAGGACAGTCTTCCCGCGGCGGCCTGCCGGCGCCGGCTCGGCTCGATGACCTGGGCTACCCGTACGACGACCTCGGCCCCAGCCTCGATCTCGAGGACGCCGACCTTTGGGTCCCGGTCCAGACTCGGCGCGGGTGTCCTCTGGACTGCAGCTACTGCTCGACGCCGAGCATCGAGGGACGGATGCCACGGCGTCGCTCGCCTCGGCTGGTGGCCGACGATCTGACGCGCCTGGTCGACATAGGCGTGCGCCGCATCCAGTTCGTGGACAACACCTTCAACCTGCCGCCGGCCTACGCTCTCGAGCTGTGCCGGCGAATCGTGGAGCTCGGCCTGCCGATCAGATGGCGCTGCATCCTCTACCCGTACAAGGTCACCGATGAGCTCGCCGAGGCGATGGCCGAGGCCGGCTGCACCGAGGCCTCGATCGGCTGCGAGAGCGGCTCGGACCGGATCCTGACCGCTATCGACAAGCGGTTCACGACGGACGACGTGCGGCAGGCCGTAACCCACCTGCGAGCCGCCGGGGTCAGCTGCGTCGGCTTCCTGCTGCTCGGGTTGCCGGGGGAGACCCGCGACACCGTGGCCGAGAGCCTGGACTTTGTCGACGGACTCGGCCTCGACAGCCTCAAGATCACGCTCGGCGCGCGCATCTACCCGCGCACGCCGTTGGCCCGAATCGCGGTCGAGGAGAACGTCGTCACCTCCGACGACAGTCTGCTGCGGCCGACCTTCTACATGGCGCCGGCGGTCGCCGGCTGGGTCGGGGAGGCCGTGGCGTCGAGGGAGTGGTCGCTCCCCGTATTCCTGTAAACCCGGGACCGAGGATCGCTCCAGGCACGGCTGAAGCCCGAGCCCGGAGGTCCGGAAAGGACGAACACGATGTTGATGAAGGACCGGATCGCACTGATCACAGGCGCCAGCCGTGGCATCGGCGCCGCCACGGCGAAGCTCTTGGCCGAGCACGGTGCCGCGGTGGCCGTCAACTACAACAACAGCGCGGATGCCGCAGCCGAGGTCGTGAAAGCGATCGAGGCCGCTGGGGGACGGGCGATCGCCGTCTACGCCGACGTGCGCGACCAGTCCCAGGTTGAGGCCATGGTCGCGCAGGTCACCGAGCGCCTGGGACCGATCGACACGCTGGTCGTGAACGCCTCCATCCAGTTTCCGATGGTCCCGTTTGTCGAGTACCCGTGGGACGGCTTCGAGGCCAAGCTGGTCGGCGAGCTGAAGGCGGCGTTCTTTTCGTGCCGGGCGGTCGTGCCGTCGATGCTCGAGCGGGGCCGCGGCTGCATCGTCGCCGTCAGCAGCGGGCTGTCGAGGCATCCGGGGCCCGGCTTCTGCGCTCACAGCACCGCCAAGTCCGCCCTCGACGCATTCGTCAAGTCGCTGGCCCTCGAGCTCGGTCCGCAGGGCATCCGGGTCAACGCCGTCAGCCCCGGGCTCACCATCACCGACGCTACGGCGCGCGTACCCGAAGATCGCAAGCAGATGGCGGCGCGCATGACGCCGCTCCAGCGCAACGGGCTCCCCGAGGACATCGCCGGCGCGGTGCTCGCCATGGCGTCCGACCTGACCGGGTTCGTGACCGGGGCTTACCTGCCGGTCAGCGGTGGGAGTTTGATGCTGTAGGAGCCTGTAGCCCGTAGAGCGAAAGAGGGAAACGGGAAACGCTTCCCCCACCCACCCGGGAAGAGGATAGAGGTTAGAAGAAAGACCCCCCACCCGCAAGGAGAACGCGGGTGCATCGCGCCCCGGAGCATGTGACGTTCAAACGGGTGTGCCGGGCGCGGCATCTCCCCTGGAGCGCGACGAACGGCCGAGCTCGAGGGGAGGGGAATGCCGACGCCGGGCTCCCACGGCCCTTGGCGCTGGGAGTACTGGCCCCACGATTGGAAGAGGCGGCCCGAGTGGCTTCCGGCGGTCGCCGCCGAGTCGATCATCCCCACTCGCTGCCTCGCGACCGCCGGAAACGCGAGGCGGGCGGTCGCTTTGGGCCGCACGGCCGTCGGAGCTGCAGAGAACCCTCCCCACCACGCCCCAGAGTATGGCGCGCTCGGCCGGGCGTGCCATGCTTCGAGGATTTCTGGAGTGCGTTCTCTGTGCCGGCGCGGTGGCAGGAAACCTCGAGCTTGGCAAGCCACGGGGAGCGCGATCGGCTGTGTGGCCTCAGCTTCGATGGAGGCGCCTCGGCGCCTACCCGGAGCGGGCCGTGAGAGCCATGAACCGCTGGAGATCCTTGTCCGCTCCGAGGCAGGTGACGACGGGCGTCTGCAGAGCAGACGTCCGGGCGCCGGAGCAGCTCAGAACTGGGGCCGCGGACCTTCCCGCGCCCGGACCGGAGTGTCTTCCCTGTCTCCCCTCCCTACTCTCATCTTTGCGTTCTTCGCGTCTTGGCGGTTCAATCGTTCCCCCGCCGGTATCAACCGTCCACGGAGGCAACCTGTCAGGAACGAGTAGGTTGAACCCCCGTCACGCGAGCTTGTACCGCTTGAGCTTGTCGTAGAGGGTCCGCAGGCCGATGCCGAGCGCGTCGGCGGTCTTCTGTCGGTGGCCACCGCAGCGCTCGAGCTCGCGGATGATGGCGGCGCGCTCGAGCTCGGCCAGGGTCCGCAAATCGGTCCC
>JAJDNH010000111.1 GCA_022340775.1 Acidobacteriota bacterium | reverse complement strand
ACCGCCATGACGACCCATCGTCCCTCGACGAGCACGGTCCGCGTCTCGGTGTTGAGCGCGTGGAGCGGAAGCTGAGCGCCCCAAACAGAGGGAAGCTCGACCAGCTCGCGGAGATCCTTGCCGACCAGCTCCGACTCGCTGGTCTCGAAGATCGCCGCGGCACGAACGTTGCTCGAGAGGACACGGCCGGTGGCGTCGCAGACCAGAATCCCCGCCGCCGACGACTCGATGATCCGCCGCGTGTTGGCATGCAGGATCCTGTACTCCTCCGCCCGCCGCCTGAGATCGTCGAGCAGCCGAGCACTCTCGAGGCCGAGAGCGGCCTGGTCAGCCAGCGTACCGACCAGCTCTCGACCCTCGCGACCGAGGGGGAAGATGCCCCGGCGGAGGCCGATATAGAGGAGCCCGTGGATGGTCCCGCCACGCTCGAGAGGGTAGCGCAGCGTGTAACCAGCGTCGGACAGAGGAAGCTCGAGCGCGTGCGGAAAGCCGTCCCCCGTCACCGCCGCCGAGAGCGTCTCTGGCAACCGCTCGCTGTCCGCGGTCACCCGCCGGAACGGCCCGCGCAACGAGCGCAAGTAGGTCGCGACAAGCTCCAGCTCGAGCCCGTCATGGAGGACCTCGGACAACCGCTCCAGAAGCTCACGGGGATCAGTGGCACGGGCGAGCTCACGGGTCAGGTTCGTGACCTGCCATCGCGGCGATGGCCGGCCGTGGTACATCCACCGGTCCAAGAACCTCTCCACCTGCCGCCGCACCGGCTGCAGCAGCACGACCAGGCACACACCGGTCGCGAATGCGAGCAGGTTGCGCAACGGTGCGGGGGGTAACGGCGAGCTGAGAACGACACCGTTGAGGGCGGAGAAGATCAGGCCGCCCGTAACCACCACGAGCGTTGCCGAGACGCTGTCCCGCGTGATCGGTTCCAGATCCCAGAGACGGTACTCGCGTAGGGCGGCCAAGAAACCGAGCGGCACCGCGGCCACCGGCAGCACGGCCATCCAAGTAAAAGGCTCGAAGGCGATGCCGAGCGACCTGGGAACGAACACGAGGCCGGCGTACGGGAGCAGGCCCACGAACATGCCGAGCGCCGCCCACTCGATCTGACGCCTGATCCGGGCCACGCGCTGGGCCCGGCGCCACCGCATCAGCTGCATCGCTGCTCCCGCAATCAGGGCCGCGATGAACGCGGCACGCAGCACGACCTCGACGATCGGCCACAGTGTGGCGCCGGTCGGTGTGACCACCGTGGCGGCCGAGATCGCCATCGCTGCGGCCGTCGCCACATCCCACAGGGGAGTGATCCGATGACGTTCCGGAAAGACCGTGAAGAAGCGGACCAGGAGAAACGAGATGGCGGCGCCGGAGGCGCGGTGGAGGATGCTCAGGAGGACCCCGGTAGCAGCCGTGCGGTGGGGCACGGTTGCGAGGACCATCGCCGCCATTGCCAACAACAGGAAGGTCGTGGCCTCTCGCCGTCGCGTGGTCAGGACCGCGATCAGCGCGCAGATGAGGCCGACGAGGGCAACCGCCGAGCGAGCGAGGAAAAGCGGATCGAAGCGGGGCGGCGGTCCGGTGAAGTCGAGCTTGAGCAGCCTGCCCGGACCGCGCCTGACCTCGAGCTCGTGCTCCCCGCCGCCGGTCAGCACGAAAACCGGATTGCTGTAGGCTTCCGGTGGGCGACCGTCCACAGACACGATCAGGTCGCCTTCCTCGAGACCCGCTCGGGCCGCGGTCGAGCCCGGGGGGACCTGTTCGACGTGAAGCCCCTCTTCCATCCAGTTGACGGCAAAGTCGAGAACGAAGAAAGAGCGGATCGTCCTCGAGATCGACAGCGCGGCGACCGTCAGCACGAGCATCGACACGAGGACCAGAACCGCCCGCAACCACCAGGCAAGCCGGCGACGGGACGTGCGCGACCCGCGGCTCTGGTCGGAGCCGTCACGCCCCGCCACCCCGGGGCTGGGAGCGACCCGGCTGTTCGGGTCCACCCTCTGCCACCTCCTCTTCACCCGTTTCGGCCTTTACCTTGCCGGAGTTGCATTATCCCATCCAAGGGTCCGCGCCGAAACCCGCGCGCGGCCCGCGACGGCACCTACCGGCACATCGGGTACAATACCGGCGACCTCGCCCTGTCCTCCAGGCCCATGACCTCCGGAGACCGCGGGCGAGAGTAACCGATGCGGGGAGAGAGTATGCAGATCATCGCCACCCAGCTCCGTTCCGGTCAGATCATCCTCCACAACGATGAGCTGTACCGGGTGCTGAGCACTACCCACGTCACCCCGGGCAAGGGCAACGCACTGGTGCAAAGCAAGCTCAGGAGCCTGCGCACGGGCCTTCAGACCGAGCACCGCTTCCGCCCCTCCGACAAGGTCGAGGTCGCTCACATCGACACTCAGGAAATGCAGTACCTGTACTCGGATGGCACTCACCACGTGTTCATGAACCTCGAGAGCTTCGAGCAGATCATGCTCTCCAACGAGGCGCTCGAGGATGCTCTGGGCTACCTTCTTCCCGAGACGGTAGTCCAGGTCGACATGTACAACGGCGATCCCGTTGGTGTTGAGCTCCCGAACACCGTCGTGCTCGAGGTCGTCGAGACCGAGCCGCACATGAAGGGAGCCACGGCCGCTGGAAACTCGAAACCCGCCAAGCTCGAAACCGGGATCACGGTGACCGTTCCCGCTTACATCGAGACCGGTATCAAGATCGTGGTCGACACCCGCACCGGGGAGTACGTCTCCCGCGCCGACAGCTAGAGGTCCGTCCGGAAGCCCCGATTCGGCTGCAATCCGCGATAGCAGAGGTCCGGCCGGCGGCCCCGGTACCATCCGCAAGCCCGGCTTGGTGCCGAGATCAAGGCGCGAGGAGGAAGTCGTAGCCTTGCTCTACTTCTACGACGAGCAACGATGAGATCGGCCGCAAGCCGGGCATGCCCTCCGGGTTGCGGCGGCACGGGCCCATCTTCTTCGTTGCCCCGTCTTGACGATGAAACGACATCGTCGGCGGCACGGCGCCTCGAATCTGGCACCGTGGCGCACGCAACGGACGGCATCGGGGCCACAGGCCGGGCCTCTCGGCCATCTGTGCGTTTTTCGCCGGTCGCACGTCTCCAACGTACCTGAAGGTACGCCTGCGACGTGCTCCGGCACGAGAAAACGCACATCTGACACCCGTCTCGCGGATTTCGCCTCGAATCGGGTTCCCAGCCGGACCTCACGAAGATTCTGAAAAGAAGCCGCAGGGCCGAGTCGGTAAGATCGCTAGGGCGGACCAGGGGCGCGCGTTCATGCCGACTGCTTGACCTGGCCAGTGAGGCGGAATAGGGTGGGGGTACGGAGCGGTGAAGGGAAGCCGGTGCGAATCCGGCGCGGCCCCCGCCACTGTAACCGGGGACGGACCGTTCATGGGGAAACCCGGCCACTGGCCGGCACGATCCGCGAGGGTTGACCGGCTGGGAAGGCGAATGATCCGGTCGATCCGGAAGCCAGGAGACCTGCTGTTCCTCGAGAAACGGGAGGTTTCACATGATCGGATCGAGGTCTCTTGGCGTCCTTCTCCTCTGCATCGCATGTCCGGTTCGCCTGGGGTACGCCGACGACGGTCACCGCACCACGTTCCACGATGAGGTGACGGTCACCGCCACCGGCCACACGACCGCCGTCGACGACGTTCCAGCGGCGGTGACGGTGATCCGAAGACGCCAGATCGACGACTCCCAGAGCACCACCGTCGCCGACCTGCTGCGCCGCACACCCGGTCTCACGGTACTTCGGTCCGGCGGACCCGGCACGGCCACGTCCCTGTTCACCCGTGGCACGGAGTCCGACCACACGTTGGTGCTGTTCGACGGTGTGCGCCTCAACTCGCCGTACTTCGGCGGCTACGACTGGAGTCAGCTGCCGACCGCCGGCATTGATCGGATCGAGGTTGTTCGCGGCCCCTTTTCCAGCCTATGGGGAGCGGATGCCGTCGGCGGGGTTGTCAACCTGATCCCGGAGCACGGTTCTGGCGGGCCGAGCGGAACCCTGCTCGCCGAGGGTGGGGGCGGCTCCTGGGCCCGTCTCGAGGGGCAGGCGGCGGCCGCGTCCGGACCCTTTGACCTGTTCGCATCCGGATTCTCGCGCCAGGGCAGGGGGGCGCTCGCTAATAGCGGCTACCGACTCCGGCAGGGGCTGCTCGATCTCGGCTGGAGCCCCCGTCCCGACCGCCGCCTGGCGGTGGTCGTGCAAACCGTGGCCGGCGCCACCGAGATCCCGTTCAGCGGTGCAGCCGTCACCCCTCATCGCCACCAGTGGGCCGACCAGACCGTGGTCGCCGTGCCTCTGCACTGGTCAATAGCGACCAGCTGGGACATCCAGGGCACGATCTCGGATGTTTCCCGCACCTTCGCCTTTCGCGACCCGAACGATCCGGGTGGCTTCACCCGCTCGGACACCTCGGCTGACACCACCGAGGGCCGTCTGGCCAGCACTCACCGGATCGGTTCCCATGCTGTGACCTGGGGCGGAGAGTGGCGCCGCGACACCGTCAATGACACCTCCAGCTTCGGCACCAACCTCCGGCACCGGCGGCTCAGCACCGTGGGTCTTTTCTCGCAGGACGTGTGGCGGCCTCACCCTGCGGTTCGCCTGGTCGCCGGCGCCCGCTGGGACCACACCGCGGCGTGGGGCTCGCAGTTGTCGCCGCGTGTGGCCGTCGGCTGGAGGCCCACGGACGGGTGGGAGCTGCGATCGAGCTACGGCGAGGCGTTCCGGCAGCCGTCGGTGGGAGAGCTGTACTTCCCGCTCTCGGGCAACCCCCACCTGCGGGCAGAGACATCCAGATCGTGGGAGGCCGGCGTCGTCCACACCGGAGCGAGAGGACGTGTGCGGCTCGAGTTGAGCGCGTACTCCACGCGCCTCGAGAACCTGATCGACTTCGACTACGCGACCTACGCCTTCGCCAACGTCGCCTCGGCCTCGATCCGCGGCGCCGAGCTCGGCGCCGGTCTGGTTGTTGCTCCGGGGCTCGTCTGGCAAACCGCACTCACTTACCTCAAGACCGAGGATGGTGCCGGTCGACCGTTGCTTCGCCGACCTTCGTGGAGCGGATCCAGCACCGTCAGTGGACGAATCTGCGACCGGGTCCGCGGCGACCTCACCGTGACGTGGGTTGGCAGCCGTGTGGACGTTGATCCGGTCAGCTTCTCCCGTCGATCGATGGGCGGCTTCGTAACCGCCGACGCCGCCTTCGCCTTGCGTCTGAGGACGGGTGTCGACCTCACCGTCCGAATCGTCAACCTGGCCGACCGCGCCTATCAGGAAGTCCTCGGCTACCCGGCCCCGGGCCGGCGCCTGATGGCCGGCTTCAGGCTCAACTTACGATAACCCAAGAACAGAGAATGGGCGCCGCCGCAGGCCGTGGAGCTGTCCCGAAGGGCCTTCTCACCCTCTCACCTCCCGGATGGGCGGGGCCAACCTCATCACTCAGACAATTACTCACCGGTCGGGCGGGGGTCCGTCTTCCGTTTCCCCGGGTGGGCGGGGGAACGGAGCTACGCGGCCTCGCTGCCGGTTGCGGGGCTCGACAGGACGCGCTTGACCAGGTAGGCGACGGTTGCCAGCCCTGCGACCAAGAGCACCGCGAAGAGCGCGAAGGTGCCCCACTGCGGCGCGGTCATGAGCTCGAACTTCGCGCGCGCCGCCGCCAGGTACAGGTCCCGCACCTGGTCGCGGGTGATCGCCATCACCGCGATAGTCAGCGCCAGCGCCGCCAGTGTCCCGGTCACGGTGCCGCGCTGGCGCACCGGATCGGTGACGCGGGACAGCATCATGAGCAGCCCGATGGCGAGCAGGATCGCCAGCGTCAGCGGCACCATGGTCGCCGCGCCGCCGCGCATCAGGCCGAGCAGCACGTGCCTCGGCAGCACCAGCAGCAGGACAACCCCGTCGACGATTTGCGCCACCGTGGCCCACAGCGCCCACCTCCAGGCCGAGCGCGCAAGCTTGCCATTGAGCTCGACCTCATGGCCCGCGGCCGCCCGACGCACCGCCCACCAGGCCATCACCACGCCCGAGAAGGCGAACCCGGCCAGAACGAAGTGAAGCAGACGCGGGAAATACGCCGGATCGCCCAGGATCGACCACGGGCTGGTCTCGATGGCGGCCCACTTCCCGGGCTGGGCATGGATCAGGTTGACGGCAACGTGGACTGCGGCGATCAGCAGGAAGAGCAACGCCGAGAGGAAGAGCCACAGCGTGCCCAGGGTGCTCTTGCCCGGCGCCCGATCGAAACGAAGTTTGAAGACGTAGGCGGCGTAGTAGCCGACGACCAGCATCACCAGGAAAGCGAACCAGATCCAGCCGAGAAGGATGGTCGCGGTGTAGAAGTACTGCTGGTAGAGAACCTGGATGAAGAGCAGCGGCGCGATGCCGGTCGTGATGGTGAGTGCGATCCCGTAGCTGTTGACCCGCATCAGGCGCGAGGTGAGGACCGTCCGGTGGTCACCTTCGCGTCCGCCGGACAGGAGCCGGGAGATGGCCGCCATCAGCGTGCCCCCGAGGGTCAGGTTCATGAACACCAGGTGCAGGAAGAAGGTCAGCACGAGCAGAACCTGGAACAGCCACACCGGACCCGGCAGCGGAGCGGCATCGAGCGGCGGTATCAGCCCCGGTTTCATTGTCCGGCTCCCTTCTCGGCGAGTCGCCCACCCGAGGCGGCGAGCGAGTTCAGGTACTGCGCCAGCTCCTCCAGCTCCTCGTCGCTGCCGACGAACGGCGGCATGAACGGGTAGTCGAGGCTCGACATGTCGATCCTCTGCCCTGGCGCCAGCTCACCGTAGGCGTCTCCCATCTCGGACAACGTGGAAAGAACCCCGAAGGTCATGTCCGGGTCCGGCGGCAGCAGGCGCCGGATTCCCTGATAGCCGTCGATGGTGTGGCAGCTCGAACACTCGGCGCGGAACACCTGGCGCCCACGGCTCAGGGGGTCATCGTCGGCGTCGTGAGCCGCCCAACCGGCCCTGGCGAGGAGCCCCTCGTCGTTGATAGCGCCTATGTCGGACACCAGGAGGCCGTTCGAGAACATGTAGTCGTGGATCAGGAACGGCTTGCGGACACCTTCCCGCACCCATTCGAAGCCGGCGAAGAACGCGAACCCGGCGATCATCAGGACGACGGCCGGCACCACACGCGCGAGCCGCGGCACGGCCAGCAGCAGCACACCGAGAACCAGGGTCGCCGCCAGCGCCCACAGCAGGAAATGCCGGGTTGTTGCGAGCTGCCGCAGCGCCGGGCTGGCACCGAGGAAGAGGCCCTTGATTTCCGCTGGCAGCACCGCCTCCCACCAGCGGTAGCCGCCGTACGAGACAAGCACTCCGGCGACCAACCACCAGCCGAGGTAGCGCAGAAGGTGCCCGCGAACGGCCATCGCCGCCTTCAGCGCCGGGAAGACCATGAACACCGACGCCATGATGGCGGCGATACCGGTTCGCAGCAGCAACGACGGGAAGTAGGTCGGGTTGAAGAACCCGTCCCAGAAGGCGTGGGTCGACAGCCACTTGCCCGGCGTCAGCATGAAGGTGATGATGCCATTGATGATGACCAGCGACAGGTAGGCAGCCACGAAGTAGAGCCAGCCCACGAACAGGTGCGCGCGCTTCGAGATCTTGCCCCAGGTATCGTAGTAGACGATCGCACACACGATCTCGACGAAGAAGAAGACCCACTCGATCGCCCAGCCCCACACGTAGTTGTGAATGAGCGCCGAGATCGCGGCCGGGGCAACCAGACCGGCGACCACCCAGATGCCGACCCCGGAGACCGCCCCGAACACCGTGGAGACCAGGATCAACATCAACGATGACCTCTTTGCGAGCTGCCGCAGCTCGCCATCGTTGCGCCGGAACGCGAGCGTCTCGGTGACCGCAATGACGAGGCCGCCGCCGACCGCGAAGTGGGCCACGATGACGTGCGCCACGGCAACTACCGCCATCAGCACACTACCGCCCATCGCGATATCCCAGATTGGGTAGCCCATCTCGCCCCCTTTCTGCAACGATGTTGTTCCTCACCGTATCACCGTCGTTTCGGCCCGGCAACACCGGCAAGAGGATGTCGCGGTGCCGTCCCGCTCAAAAAAAACGGGGAGGCCGTGGGGCCCCCCCGTGTCAGATGAAGAAGTGATCGATCAGTTCCCGGAGCTCTCCGCGGGAGTGGTATCCCACCAGAGTCCGCCGGGACCGAAGTACTTGACCAGATGCTGGGCGAGGTTGACGTCGTCCTGCGTCCCGAACTGCATGCTGGCCGGATTCAAGTTGGCCGGTACGTCGCTGAACAGGATGACCTTGCCCCTGTGGCACGAGACCGAGCACGCGTTCGGGTTGCCGGTGGCGCCGTAGGTCATGCCCGTAGCACCGGCGTACGCGATCGTGTCCTCCGGCCGTGCCGGCCAGAAGGTGTGGCTGTAGCCACTGATCGATCCGTGACCGGCGGTGGGCGACATGTGGCACGTGATGCAGCGCGACAGGCCGAGCGAGCGGGTGGCGCCGTAGGGATGGTGCGTGTGCTCCTCGATGGCGTCGCGGATGCTGTCGGGAATCGGGGCGTTGAATCCCGCTGCCTTCCAGTTGGCGACATCGTCAGCCGTGACCTTGCCGGTTGCGAAGTACGGGTCGTGGTGGCAGGCCATGCAGAAGCTGTCGTCGTCCACGTTCACGTTGGTGTAGGTCGTGCCGCTGCGGGTGATGGTGTCGCGCACCTGGGAGTCGTTCATGGTCTCGGCCATCGCGTCGTGACAGTCGTTGCACGCGATACCGTGGGCGCCCTGATAGTGGGCGCTGCTCTTGAAGTCGTCGATACGCTCCGCGATGTAGTGGACGCCGTCGGGCCACAGTGCGCCGGTGAAGGTCTGGTACTTGGAGAGGTCGTCGGGCGGGTTGGTCAGCACGTACCCCTTGTTGTCGGCGTCGTCGTAGGTGTAGCCCCAGGTTCCGTCGGACGACTCGACCTCGACGTGGCACTGCAGGCAGGTCGCCGACCGGTCCTGGTTATTCGAGATGTCCGCCGGGTTGACGATCTTGCTCGGATCACCGCCGGCCAGGATGTGAGCCGAGCCCGGACCGTGGCAGCTCTCGCAGCCGATGTTCGCGAGGTCCGGGATCCCGTCGCCGTCGAGGTCCGGGTAGTCCGGGCTGTCCGGAGCAACCAGGGCCGCCGGGTAGGGGTGGGTGACGTACTCACCCTGGGCCGTCACGCCGTTGCTGCGGACGCCGGTGATGTGGCAGCCGACGCAGTTCTTCAGATAGTTCTGGCCCTGCAGCGAGGCGAGGTCGGAGCTCGAGATGCCGGGCGCATACTTCGGGGTGTTGCCGTCGTACCAGGACGAGGCGTTGCTGCTGTAGCCCGAGCCGCCCCAGGCGAACGGCGCGAAGTAGATCGCGTTGCTGTAGCCGGTTGGCGTGTCGGACACCGGGATGCGGACCATGTAGCGCTGGCCGTTGCCCTCCGACATGCCGGCCCAGGTCGCCGCGACAAGCAGCTTGAGGCCGTCGGGGCCGAGCTGGATGAAGTACTGGTCGGTGGTCGCGTCGTAGGAGAGGATGGGTGCGTTCGGCTTCAGCCCGTCGAACGGCGTGCCGCTGACCTGGTTGAAGTCAAGGCCCATCATGAAGTCGTCCTGTGACGGATCGCCGAGGTAGTTGGCGAGGACGCCCGAGCCGGGCACCAGGCTGTACATCCCCATCGGCTTGCGGAGGACGTGGGAGTGGTTGGTCTCGCGCCACTCCGTCTCATCCGGCGCGATCTTGCCGGTGTGGCAGGCGAGGCAGAACTCGGAGCCGACAAAGACGCCTTCCTCGAGTTGCTGCTGCGAGTACATGCTGCGCAGGTTTGTCAGGGCGGCCGCATTCGACCAGCCCGAGGTCGTCGCGCGTGTGCCGGCGTGGCTCGCGCGCAGCTGCGGCCCCCCGGCATACGCGGCCGTGACCCCCACAAGGGCGATCACGAACGCTATCAATCCCACTCTTCTCATAGACACCTCCTCGTCCCCTTCCCGGGGAGTCATTCGGACAGCAGCCGCGGATCCCGGTTCGAGCCGTGGATCGCAGCGTGACAGTTCTGGCACGCGCGAACGCGCGCCTGAGACAGGTCGTGGTTTGCCGACACGTCGGCGTGGCACTCGAGACAGAGGTCCGCGACCTCGTGTCGCTTCAGCTGGCGAGGGTTGACGGAGCCGTGGGGATCATGGCAGGTGACACAGCCATCGACCTCCCGGGGCGGGTGGGGAAAGACAAACGGGCCTGCTTTGCCTGTGTGGCAGCTGATGCACAGGCCGCCGTTGCCGAGCAACTCGAGCCTCCCCCGCTCGCCTTCGCCGTGGACGTCGTGACAGGTCGTACACGCGAACGGCTTGTGCGCGCCCTCGCGGTGCGCGTAGGGCAGCTGGAAAGCCGCAGCTTCCTGCTGGTGACAGCCCCCACAGAGCTGACGCGGCGGCAAACGCAGCATGTGCTCGGTACCGGGGTCCTTGTGCCCGGACGCGTGACAGTCCAGGCACTGGACGTCGTTGCGTGGGTGGCCGGGCGTGGTCAGCTCCATGCCGCCGGCACGGTCCGCGTGACACTGCAAGCACGCGCTCGTGGACGGGTGACGGTTGATGTTCTCCGGGGACGGGTCGTCGACGTGCTTGCCGGCGGGTCCGTGGCAGGTCTCGCAGGCACGCTGCAGAATGTCCTTCGAGACCTTCGCCATCGCCCGGCCGTGCGGCCCGGCGACGAACGCCGCGGCGACCTCGTCATGGCACATGGCACAAGTATCCAGCGGCACCGG
>JAJDNH010000109.1 GCA_022340775.1 Acidobacteriota bacterium | reverse complement strand
AGGTGCCGGAGCAGGTCCATGAGTCGAGCGCCCACCCCGAGTGTGGCGGCATCCACCGAATACATGTGTGACGAAGGTAGCCAGCCAAGGCCGACCGAAAACAGCAGAATGACGAGCCCGGCGAGCCAGAAGGAAGGAAGTCCGTAGAGACCGAGGCTAGCGACGGTGGTTACCCGGTCGAGCCATGAGTGTGGCCGGCCGGCGGCGATGAGGGCGAGGGCGATTCCGAACACGAGATCGATCAAGAGCGCGGTTCCGGCGAGCAGGATCGTTGGCGGCAGGGCGCGGCCGACGACCCTGCTGACCGGTTGGCGGTACAGGAACGAAACCCCCAGATCACCGTGCGCCACCGAGTCGAGCCAGCGCAGGTACTGGAGATGTGGTGGAAGGTCCAGTCCATAGCGTTCGCGGATGATCTGGCGTGCCTGCGGAGTGAGCTGTGGGTTTTCGATGAGGTCGGCCACCGAGCCCGGGACGGCGTGCACGACAACGAAGGTCAGGGTTGCAACCAGCCACAGGAGGGGGATCGTAATCGCGATGCGGCGCCCGATGACCCTAAGCACGGGTCAACCTGGACCGGCGACGGCAGCAAGGGCGGTCAGCGTGCAGGCTCCGAGACGTACCATTCGTCGATGTTGAAGAACGGTGAGGCGTCGTTGATGACGGCGTTGTGGACGCGCACGTTCAGGCCGTCGAGGCGATCCCCTTCGTAAAGGAACGTGTATGGGAGATCCGCTGCAATCAGGGTCTGGATGCGGTCATATATGGGCTTGCGCGCGGCGAGGGTGGGGGTGAGGCGTGCACGGTCGATGAGTCGGTCGACTTCGGGGTTGCTGTACCCGCCCCAGTTGTAGGTCGGCGCGCCCGGGCTTGGAGAGTGCCACAGTGGCTCAAGGTCGACCTGAGTGCCCTCGCGCCAGGCATTGACATAAGCCTCGAACTTCCCGTGCTGCAGCTGCGAGAGCATCGAACCCCACTCCACAAAGCGCGGGGTGACACTGACCCCTATGGTCCTCAGCTGATCCCGAATCAGAAGGCAGATGTCCTCACGAACCTCATTGCCGGCATTGGTCATGATCTCAAATGCCAGCGGGTGGCCGTTCCGGTCGAGTATCCCGTCGCCGTCGCGGTCCTTCCACCCGGCATCCGCCAGCAGCCGACGTGCCGCCGTCGGATCGAACCGCACCGGCTCGAGGTTTCGGTTGAAGGCCCACATGGTAGAGAGGATCGGGCCCACGCAAGGTCTGCCGAAACCTCGAAGCTCCGTGTCCAGGATCGCGGTGCGGTTGATCCCCTCGGTCAGAGCCTGGCGAACGCGGAGGTCGTTGAAGGGCGCCCGCCGTAGGTTCCACCCGACGTAGGCGTAGCTGCGGTCCGGGAAGCTGATCAGTTGGAGGCGGGGATGTCCGCGGACATGTTCTGCCTCCCGCGGCGGGATTCCCTCCATCAAGTCGATTGCACCCGTCTTGAGCTGAGTGAGGAGGTTCCCCTGGTCGGGTAAAATGCGCCACACCACGCGGTCCAGGCGGGGAAGACCTTGCCGCCAATAGTAGGGATTGCGGTCGAGGATGAACTGCTGCTGCGGGCTGTTGGAGGCAAGCTTGAACGGCCCTGCGCTGAGGGCGTGGGCGGCCCAGTCGATGCGCTCCCAGTGCGAGAACGGGATCTGCTCCCAAGCGTGGGCTGGGATGATCTGTCCTTCGTTGGCATCCATCATCTGGTAGGGATAAGTGCGGGTGAAGCGAAAGACAACCGTGTGCGGGTCGATTGCGTTGACCGACGCTATCGACTTCTTGGTTTCCATGCCTCCCCAGCCCACCTCGTCCGAGGTTTGCGCCATCCACGAGAAGACCACGTCTCTCGAGGTGACTGGTACGCCGTCGCTCCACCGGGCGTCCTTCCTGAGATGGAAGGTCAGGGTCAGGCCATCGTCCGAGAACTCCCACGAAGAAGCGAGCCCGGGCGCGAAGGTCGGGGGGTGGTCCCGGTAATCCACCTGCTCCACTGCCAGCGTGGGGTAGAGGATCATCAGAACGTCCTCGGAGGTTGCCGTGTCGGTCAGGTAGGGGTTCCAGTTCTCGACGCCGGCCAGGGTACCTACCACAACGGTCCCGCCCCGACTGGGACCCTTGGCGGGCGCTGGAGTCTGCCCGACTCGGGTGGATGGGGCTTCTCCTCTGCCGCACGAGAGAGCCGCAACAGCAACTGCAACCAGGATGGCGTACCGGCGCATAGCAATCCCCCTGCTACTCACTTCTTCGAAGATACCAGAACGGTAGCCGCCGAGGATCTGTTGTTCGCGGTACAATCCGCCGAGCCGGGCGATGGAGGTGATGATGGGAAAGGTCGCTCTGATCTCGGTTTCCGATAAGCGCGGGCTGGAACGCCTGGGTCCGGGCTTGGCCAGCCTCGGCTGGACTCTGCTGTCGACCGGGGGCACTGCCGGGGAGCTGAGGAGGACGGGCTGCGAGGTCGTTGAGGTGAGTGCACACACCGGCTTCCCGGAGGTTCTTGACGGCCGTGTCAAGACCCTCCACCCGACGGTCTTCGCGGGTATTCTCGCGGCACCCACCGAGGCACATCAAGCGCAGCTGGAAGAGCTCGGCGTGCCTGCGATCGATCTCGTGGTTGTGAACCTGTACCCGTTTCGCGAGACCGTGGCACGCGACGGCGTCGGCATCGCCGAGGCGGTGGAGAAGATCGATATTGGCGGCCCGAGCCTGCTGCGGGCCGCGGCCAAGAACTCGGACCGAGTGACGGTGGTTGTCGACCCTGACGACTATGCAACCGTCCTGAGGGAGCTCGCAGCCGGTGAAGTTCCTCAAGAGATGCGCAAACGGATGGCGCTGAAAGCGTTCCGGCACACGGCGGCCTACGACGCGGCGATTTCGGCGGCGCTGCCCCGTTTGATGGGCGAGGGACAGTGGCTCAGCGCAGCCGTCGCCGAGCGGCTCCTGGCCAGTGAGGAAATTCCCTTGAGGTACGGCGAGAACCCTCACCAGTGGGGGCGTCTCCTCCGCCACTCGCCATCGTCTGGCCTGGCTGGCGCCAGGCAGCTCCAGGGTAAGGAGCTCTCCTACAACAACCTCGGTGACACCAGCGGAGCATGGCGCCTGGTCTGGGACGTGCCCGGCCCGGCGGTCGTCGTGATCAAGCATGCCAACCCGTGTGGGGTAGGTCTCGATGAGAGCATGGAGGCTGCCTTTCGCAAGGCTCGAGCGACCGATCCCATCTCGGCGTTCGGAGGTGTGGTCGCGGCGAACCGGCCGGTGGACGCGTCGTTTGCCGAGGCCGTCGTCGAGCAGTTTGCCGAGGTCGTGATTGCCCCCGCGGTTGATCCCGGTGCGAGGGAGGTCTTTGCACGCAAGAAGAACCTGCGCGTGCTAGAGGCGCCGGGGACCGCCGACGATGATCTGGTGCTGCGTTCCATGGATGGTGGCTTTCTCCTCCAGGAGGCCGACAAGGACTGGGCTGGTGAGGAGAGACAGCAGGTGACCAAGCGGGCGCCCGACGAACGGGAGTCGGCCGCTTTGGAGCTGGCGTGGCGCGTGGTCAAGCACGTGTCTTCGAATGCGATCGTGGTGGGAGCGAGTGACCGGATCCTCGGCATCGGGGCGGGCCAGATGAGTCGAGTGGATGCCGCCAAGATCGCGGTGGCGAAGGCGCGTGAAATCGGACACGACCTGTCCGGGAGCGTGGCGGCTTCGGACGCCTTCTTTCCTTTTCCGGACGGCATAGAGGCGCTGGCTGCGGCCGGGGTGACAGCGGTCATCCAGCCGGGGGGCTCGATCAGGGACCCCCTGGTGATCGAGGCGGCAGACAAGCTCGGAGTTGCAATGATGTTCACTGGGCGCCGTCACTTCCGGCACTGAGACTGGGCCGAGCGGTGGTACCATGAGGTAGCTCACGAGACTCGACCACGGTTCATGAAAGGGCACTGGAGGTAGGCGATGGAGGGGGTGGATCGACCGACGGTCGTCTTGCGGTATCGAAACGGCGAGGTGCTGCGGTGCGAGCTGGATCAGGAGTTCACGCCCGGTGACCCGTCGATAACGGTGTGCTTGCCTGACGAAACGACGGTCACGATCTCCCTCGAAGACCTCAAAGCGGTGTTCTTCCTGAAGGACCCGCGGCGGCGGCAGATCGAGCTCGACTACGGTCTACCGCCGTCGGAAAAACCTCAAGGTGCGGAAGCCACGGTCGAGTTCTTCGACGGCGAGATCGTTCGGGGACGCATTGGTCGGTACTCTCTCAAGGACCTGGGGTTCTTTCTCTACCCGACCTCGATGGAAACCAACAACGAGCGCATCTTCGTTGTTGCTGGAGCCCTGAACTCCCTTGCTCTGGAGGGCTGAGCAACCGGTGGCGGGAGGGGTGGCGGCACCTCCCAACCGCGGCCTGCTTGTCGGCGTTGGAAGCGTGATGGCCGTGTCGCTGCTGGTGCTGACTGTGAATGCCGCGTCACCCTCCGACGGGATCCAGCTGCTGACCACGCTTGGCCAACGCCTCCGATCCCGCCCCGTGTGGACAGCGGCCTACAAGCAGCAGTACGTTGCCGCTGGCATGTCCTCCGGAGAGCGGGTAGCGGGGAGAGTGTGGCTGGGCTGGCCCGATCGGGCGCTGTTCGTCACCGGTGATCCTCCTTTGCGAGTGATGGGTCTGGAAGGCCGGCACGTGCGGCTGCTCGACAACGAGATGGCAACCTGCGAAGAGCATGAGCTGACGGATCAAGAATGGCAGCGGATCCCTCTGATGGCGGTGCTGGATCCTGCCAGTGCGGTGGACAGGTTCTTCGTTTCTTCCCCCGGATCCCGCCGGCTGGCGCTGGCCCCGCGCACACCGGGTGGCGTGGCGCGTGTGGAGATGCTGCTCGGTCCGGACGGCATGCCGGCCACGGTGACCGTGATCGATCCCCAGGGTGCTCGCAACCGTTTCGAGTTTGCTGACTGGCGCGGTGCGACCGGACCTCCGGGGGGCACCTGGTTGCCGGTTCCGTCGCAAGGTGTGACCTGCGACAAGTTGGATGACAGACCGCCGGATCCAGGCTAAACTCTCGCGGTGACCGCAAACGTCCACTCCCTTCGTCAGCGGCAGCAGATCCGCGAGGTGTTCGGTGCAGTCAGCCCTCGCCTGAAGGATGTCGAGGCGTTCCTGGAACGCGAGTTGGAGCACGCCTTGCCGCTGGTTGGGAAGGTGGCCGGGTATGTTCTGGGGAGCGGTGGCAAGCGGATCCGTCCGGCGCTGGTGCTTCTGATCAGCAAGATGCTGGGCTACACGGGCGAGCGCGACATCCGGTACGCTGCGGTGGTCGAGCTCATTCATTCGGCAACGCTGATCCACGACGACATCATCGACGGCTCGGACCTTCGTCGCGGACGACCGACCGCCAATCGCAAGTGGGGCAACCAGACAACTGTCCTCGTGGGGGACTGGCTGTACACACGGACCATGGATCTCTCCCTCGAGCTCGGGGATGTCCAGATCATGCGGGTCCTCACCGCGGCGACGCTGCAGATGATCGAGGGTGAGATCCTGGCCGACCAGGTGCGGAGGCGGCTGGATCTGGACGAGACGACATACATGGATATCACCCGGCGGAAGACGGCCGAGCTGTTCGCGGCGGCCTGTGCCCTTCCAGCGCTGTTCCAGCCTTCTACCCTCCATCTCACTGACAGGCTGGCCGCCTTCGGCCGCAACATTGGTCTGTGCTTCCAGCTGATTGACGATGCTCTCGACTTCACGTCATCTCGCTCTGAGCTGGGGAAGCCTGTGATGGCTGACCTTCGTGAGGGTCGGATCACGTTGCCGATGATTCTCCTGCTGCCGCGGCTGGGACAGGATAGGAGGAGGCGGATCGAGGAGGTTGTGGCAACAGGGGAGTTCGCATCGATCTCGGAGCGGGAGATTCTCGAGATGGTCACCACATCGGGTGTCCTGACAGATGTCTATCGACGCGCGGCCGACTATGCGGACGAGGCGGTGGCGCTGACGGAGCAGTTTCCCAAGGGGGCCGAGAGAGATGCCCTCACCAGGGTCGCGGCCCTCCTCCTCGGTCGCCGGAGCTAACCCGGCTCGGCTCGTGCTGAAGCCGCGAGCCATCCGCGCCGGCCGATGCTGAGGAGTTGAGGTGACTCAACTCGTACCGCAACGGCTCTGGGCGCGTTTCCGGCCCCAGTTGTCTCGGAGCTCGCGGTGGCGCCTTCGGGTCGCTGCAGCGGTTGTTGCGCTCATCTGTTTGCTGCTCCTGCTGCGAGGTTTCTACCGACGGGAGCTATACCACCTGACCGGGGCCGCCGAGTGGATCTGGGTGACGGGGAAAGTCCAGGTCAAACGTCCGATCGCGGCGCTGTTCTACGCGCCGCTCGACCTTCACGACCACCCCCAGCGAGCCGTCGCCAAGGTGTGTGGGGACCGACAGTACGTGCTATGGATCAACGGTCAGCCAGCGATGGCTGGGACCAATCGACCACACTTCCACCTCGACGTCGTGCCGGTGACTGACATGCTGTCGGCGGGGAGGAACGTGATCGCCGTCGAGGTACGCAGCCCGACCAGTGTGGGAGCACTCCTGTTTTCCCTCGACCTGGAGCCGACAATCGAAGGGCGTCGCGCCGGAGATCCCAGGGGCCGCAACGTTCTGGTCTCGGGTGAGCATTGGCGTGTCGTCACGACTTGGACGCCGGGTTCGCCGTCGGCGATCCCTGCTGATGCCATGCGGCCCTGGGTGTGGGGTCGGCCGCCTGACCATCCATGGTCCTACCCGACGCCGGTTCTTCACGACCGGCCGCTGATCCAGGCCTTCGTGAGCGAGCCCCGTCGGCTGGTCGGCAACGCCATCACGCGGACGTCTCCCGGAGTTTGGAAGGCGGACCTGGGGGTGGGCTTCGCCGGGCTTGTGTGGCTGGAGAGCGGCCACGGAGGCTGGGGTGAGGATAGCGCACGCGAGGTCTGGGTGACGGCGCCCGACCCCGGAGGGACCATCCACGTGCCACTCGTGGCGATGTCGGGCGAGCACCAATGGTTGTTCCCGGGCAGGGTCGAGGGACGTTGGCTGGAGGTCAAGAGTAGCAGGCCTCCGCAGGCGATTCAGACTGTCGAGGTGATGGACACCCGTGTTCGCTAGGCGAGGCGCTTGAGGAGCTGCTCGAGGGACTGCTGCGCACGCCGTACGTGGGGGTGAGAAGTGTCATATGCCCCCAGTACGATGACCTTGCGGTAGCAGCTCAGCGCCGCCTCGGTATTGCCGAGGCAATGGCGGTACAGGTGTCCCTTCATGAGCCACGCCTCAGTGTGGCGCGGGTCTACCTCGAGAATGCGATCGAGGAAGATACCTGCCGCCGCCCACCGCTCCTCGGCGACGGCGCGAACGGCGTGCCGGCGATACACGCCGATCATCTGCCGACGATCTTGACGTGGTTCACGAAACCGGTCCGCGAGTTGCGCCAGGGTTTTCATCTCTGTATTCATGATCCCTCACCAATGCTGATCTGTCAAGTACCAACGGTATGCCCAAAGATTGCTCGGAGAAAGGCACGGATCTGCTGATGCTCAACGTCTCGGGAGTTGAGTCGAGAAGGGGTGCAGGATGACTGGCCGGGTGTACGAGCAAGACGCCTTCGACTTGCTTCACGGTGGCACCCAGAAGAAGGCGAGAAACGATGTGAAGATGATCCTCCGGTGTGCGGACGAATTGGCGAGGTGAGCGGTGCTGGTGGGCGATTCGACCAGAGCCGCAAAGTGCTCTCAGGCGTTGTCCCGGTACAGTTTTCCCTTGGTTGCTGCGAGCTCACACAGAAGCGGTGCCGGCTCGAAGCGGGGGCCGTGGCGCTGCGCGAGCCGAGCGAGGCGGTCGACCAGCAGAGCGGCCCCGATGGTATCCACGTAGTGGAACGGTCCGCCAAAAAAAGGCGGGAATCCGAGCCCCAGAACCGCCCCCATGTCGCCGTCGAGGGGTGAGCCGATGATTCCCTCTCCGAGGCAGTGGGCGGCTTCGTTCACCATCAAGCCCACCAGCCGGTCTTGAATCTCATCCGGCGTGATGTTCCGGCGGGAGGCGCTCAGGACGAAGCGCCTGACCTCGGAGTTGACCCTCTTCCGATAGTGCCGCCCGGGCTGAGAGTAGCGATAAAAACCACGACCGCCTTTGCGGCCGGTCAGGCCAGCGGCGACCATGCGGGGCAGCACGTCGGTCCCTTCC
>JAJDNH010000106.1 GCA_022340775.1 Acidobacteriota bacterium | reverse complement strand
CGGACCGTCCGGATCCTCTGCTGGTTGAACAGGCTGACAACTCAACGGGGAGGTGTCTACCGCAATACGTAAGCAGCACCGGTCTGGGAACCGGACAACCTGATGGCTTGACATACGCGGCCTCATAGAAGGCGGCCCGAGTGCTCTCCGGCGGGAGCCGAGATCTCGTTCATCCGTTCTCGCGCGGTCGCTCCCGCCGGAGACACGAGGCGGGCGGTCGCCACGCGACCGCACGGCCGCCGGAGCCGCGCAGAACCATCGGGGGCGGCCGCAGGCCGCGGCTCTACCGGCGCACCGATCCTCAACTGCCACACCTGGAAGACAGCGCGGCCGATAGCCTGTTACACTCAGGGATATCGCCGCAGCGCGGCGCGGAGGCACGGTCCATGCGCGATCCGCTGTTCGAGCCCATCCGCATCAACTCGCTGGAGGTCCCGAACCGCCTCTTCATGCCGGCGGTCCACCTCAACATGGCACGACAGGGCCAGGTTACGGAGCAGATCCTCGACTTCTACGCCGAGCGGGCCAGCGGCGGGGTGGGGCTGATCACGGTCGGCTACGCGACCGTCGACGAGCGGGCCGGAGGGCCCGGCAACATCGGCGCCCACGACGACGCCTTCATCCCCGGCCTCAGGCGCCTAGCCGAGATCATCCATCACCACGGGTCGCTGGCAGCGGTCCAGCTCAACCACGCCGGCCGCTACAACCCCTCTCTGCTGATGGAGGGACGCCCACCGGTGGCGCCCTCGCCGCTTCCCTCCCCGCTCACCCGTGATACCCCGCACGAGCTTGACGGCGACGAGATCCATGGCGTGATCGAGGCATTCGCCGCCTCCGCCGGACGCGTCCAGAACGCCGGGTTCGACGCCGTCGAGGTACTGGCCGGCACCGGGTACCTGATCAGCGAGTTCCTGTCGCCGGTCACCAACCACCGCGAGGACGAGTGGGGGGGCTCGTTCGAGAACCGCATGCACTTCGGGCTCGAGGTCGTGCGGGCGGTCCGCGCCACGGTCGGCGACGGTTTCCCGCTCCTGGTCCGCATCAACGGCAACGAGATGATCCCCGGCGGGCTCGGCCCCGAGGACCTCCGGCGGTTCGCGCGCGAGCTGGAGTCAGCCGGCGCCGACGCCTTCAACGTCAACGCCGGCTGGCACGAGGCGCGCGTGCCACAGATCATCGCCGAGGTGCCGCGCGGCGCGTTCGCCTACCTTGCCCGCGGTATTCGCGAGACGGTCAGCGTACCGGTCATCGCGAGCCACCGCATCAACACCCCACGCCTGGCGCGGGAGCTGATCGTGTCCGGCATCTGCGACGCGGTCGCCATGGCGCGCGCGCTCATCGCCGACCCACGGCTTCCCGAGAAGGCCCGGCTCGGCCACGAGGACCAGATCCTGCACTGTGTGGCCTGCGCCCAGGGCTGCTTCGACGCACTGTTCCAGGGCCGCCCCGTGACCTGCCTGTGCAACCCGCGTGCCGGCCACGAGGCCGAGACCGAGATCCTGCCCGCGGACCGGCGCCTCGACGTCATGGTGGTCGGCGGCGGCGCCGCGGGCCTGTCGGCGGCTGCCGCAGCTGCGGAGCGAGGCCACCGGGTAACGGTGTACGAGGCGTCCGACCACCTGGGCGGCCAGCTGCTGCTCGCCGGCGCGCCCCCCGGACGCGAAGAGTTCCGGGAGCTCGCGCGCGACCTCGAGCAGCAGGCGACGCGAGCCGGCATCAGAGTGGTCCTCAACCGCAGGGTCGATGCCAAACTGGTGCTGGAGGAGAAGCCGGACAGGGTGCTGCTGGCGACCGGTGCGCGCCCGACTCGCCCCTCGATCCCGGGCAGCCAGCAGCCCCACGTCGTGCAGGCCTGGAACGTCCTCTCGGGGCGCATCCCGACCGGCCGACGGGTGGTCGTGATCGGCGCCGGCGCGGTCGGAATCGAGACCGCCCTCTACCTGGCCGAGCGCGGCACGCTTTCCGGAGAGGCGCTCAAGTTCCTGCTCCTGCACCACGCCGACGACCCCGAACGCCTGGTCGAGCAGGCCACGCACGGCACCGTCGAGGTGACAGTGGTCGAGATGCTCGACTCCGCGGGCGCCGACATCGGCCGCACCACCCGCTGGGCGATGCTGGCCGACCTCAAGCGCGACCGGGTCAGGGTCTTGACCGGCGCCGTAGCTCGCGAGATCACCGCCGACACCGTGATCGTCGACCGCAACGGGGACCGCCACGAGCTGGTTGCCGACACCGTCGTCCTGGCCGCCGGGGCAGCACCGTACAACCCGCTACAGGAGGCGCTCGAGGAGCACGGCGTCAAGGTCCAGGTCATCGGTGACGCCGATACGCTCAGCAACGCCTACCACGCCATCCACCAAGGCTTCAACGTCGGCCGACGGATATGACGGGACGGACCGCGAGCTTGCCGCTCGCCCGAGCTCTCGAGAGCTCAGTCGCCGTACAGCCGGACACCGACGAAGTAGGTCGCTTCCGTAACCATCGAAACGTTGCCAGTCACTCCAAAGGTGATCGTGATGGGCTTCTTGAAGAAGTCCTTGATCACGCTGTCTGACAGGCCGTAGTTCTCGCGCAGCGAGCGCACGCTCGCCAGTCCCCCCGTGCAGCTCCGCGTCGTTGTTCTGTACTGGAAGTCAAACTCGCCGGGATTCAGGGTGCGCGCCTGGAGAAGGGTGGTGATGGTACCGTCCATCAGCACACCGTTGAAGGGCAGCCCTGTGTTGGGATCGATCAGGCTCGGATCGTTGAGCACTTCGCTCTCGATCCTCACCGCCGGGCGGAGGTACATGACGGCTGTCTGCTGAGCTCCCGTGGCGTTTTCCCAATGCCACGAAGCGAACGGTGTGAACGTGAAGCAGATGATCGTCCTGGTCGCCTTCCCGGGCAGCTGGATCACCGCCAGATCAGGTTCGTCGACGGTCGTGCTGGCCGGAGCCGGATTGGTCTCGATGCATGGGCCGGCATCCGGGGGATACCCGGTGCAATCCCCCGTCAGGTAGACCTGCTGTGTCTGGGCCATGCCGAGATAGATCATGTTGTGGCCGAAGGAGTCCGGGTCGCCCACGGTGTCCACGGTCACCCCGGCAGCTTTCGCCACCGCCGCCGTTTCGGGGACAAAGCGACCCAACGACCTATGCTGATCGCCCGACGGCACGACGTCCACCGTCTGTTTGTCGAGCCCGGCGGGTACGCCGGGGAACCTGGGTGACTGTGCCTGAACGCCGACCACACAGAATGAGAACGCCACTGCCACGAGACTCTTCCTCAACATCACTTCCTCCTTTTCCAGTCAGCCCGACCTTCGGCTCGAGGCCGAATGCCGGCTGGGCTGAGATGCCCGGTTGGTCTTTTGTCCTTCACCTTGTTCTGAACTTGTCCACGACTCTACGACAACTTCGTCACGATTCCAATAGAGAGGCAACCTCGATCTGACGCCACCCCATCAAACCCGGTGGTGGCATGGACCACTAAGACACTGAGTACACAACGAGGAAAGCGAGGAAGGGGCCCCTCGTTTGCTCGTCGCACCCTTGCTCTCTGGACGAATCCCTGCCCAGGCAAGTCAACCCAGTGGATTGCCTTCTGCTGAGTTTCCCGAGGCCCGGCCGGAGCTCCTAGGGGATGTCGTAGCTGATCTGGCGCACCAGGCTCCGCGGGCGGGTCTCGGGGTGGAAGCCGCTGACCTGGAAGGCGATCCACGACTCAAGCTCGGCCGTATCGACCGCCGCTTCTCCGTTGTCGACCGGGACCTCCCACACGCCGTAGGCGTAGCGGTCGTGAGACCAGGAGACCTGCGACGGCTTGTAGGCGAGCACCACTGCGAGGTCGTCCCGCTCCGCCGGCGTGAAGAGCTTGAGCCTGGCCCGGTTGGCCACGCCCCGGACCTCGTTGAACACACCCCACTCGAAGCCGGAGGGGCCGACGGCCACAAAGAACGGCTCCTCCCCGGAGCGCAGCCTGGCCACGATCTCGCTTCCCGCCGGCACCCCGGAGACGGCCTCGAGGAGCTCCCCGACTCCCCCTTCCTCCAAGTTGACGATCACGCCGCCTCCTCCGATCCCGGCCGCGACGTCGGCTGCCGCCGGGGCGGTAGGTTGGGATGATCGGTGGCTGAGGCCTTCACCGGGTGTGGCTTCAGCTTCCAGGACACGAACGGACTGGCAAGGGTACGGAGAACCGAGTTGCGGGCGCGATACGCCCGCCAGCCGAGGTCGCGGGGCGCCAGGTAGGCGGCATCCCCGGGCTGCACGATCAGGCTGACCTCGATGTTGGGGATGATCTCCATCGGCACCCTGTTGCGCACCATCGCGCGCCACATGTGCTCCATGACACGCTGCATGTCCTCGGCCGCCGGCGACGCAAGGTGCTCGAGGTCGGCACCGATCAGCGGCCGGAAAATACACACCGTGGGGAACGCCCCCACCGACGTGATGTAGTCGATGGCCTGGAGCGTGTCCTCGATCGGCTCGATGCCGGCAATGATCTCGCCCGAGACCTTGCCCTTGCCGAGCAACTTGGTCGTGTACTCCATCGCCCGGAAGAACGCGTCCTGGCCGAGATGGCCGAACTT
>JAJDNH010000096.1 GCA_022340775.1 Acidobacteriota bacterium | reverse complement strand
CACGGCACGTGCGACCGAGCACACCATGCTCCGGAGCGGGTTCCGGCTTCCCTCTGCCGGGCGGGCGGGGGAAACCTAATCACTTAATCACTCAGTCACTTAATCACCTGGAGGGCGGGTGGGTCGTTTCCCGTTTCCCGTTTAGCCGGGTGGGCGGGCGGGGTTCTCTGTGTCCTTGTGGTTAGTCCTCTTCTCTAGAACGTGATTCCCGCGGTCAGGGACGCCGCTGTCGCGGTGCCACGGCGAACCTCGAGGCGCACGCCCAGCGGCGGCAGCGTCAGGTGGAGGCCGGCCGCCACGGTGATTCCAGTCTTGCTCACCGTCTCGAGGCTCGGCCCGCCGGCGCCGAGGGTGGCCTCGGCCTTGGTGTGCCTCAGCCCCGCGGAGGCGTACGGCATCAGGAACGCGAATCGCTTGGAGACCGTCAGGTCGATCGAGGTCACGTCGAGGGTCAGCCCGCTCGAGTCGAGGTGCGACCACGCGCCGCGCACGCCGACCGACGGCTCGACCAACCCGCCGTCGAAGACCGCCTTGCGCAGCTCGGCCGAGAAGAAGCTGATCCCGGCAACCGTTCCCACCTGGCCGCCGACGTCGATCCCCATTGGCAGCCCCTTGCGGAACGAGGCCGTGAAGCCGTTGAGGCCGCCGAAGGCGCTGCCGGCGCCGGTGAGGGAGTGTCCCCACCACGTCGCGTTGTCGTCGGCGCTCACCCACAGGCCACCGACCCGCAGGTCGAAACCGGTGATCCCGAGCGGCCGAGCCGGCCCGACCGGCATCACGATCGCTTCGCCCACGTGGTCGGCCAGCTGCTCGAGCTCCGAGGAGGTGAGGAGTGGGGACAGGTCCAGGTCGCCGGCCGAAACGGTCAGCGCCACCGCCAGGATCATTACCGTCACGATCGCCGTCTTGCGCATCCGAGGCACCTCCATCCCGATCTCGATGGCAGTATGCCACCACCCCCCGATCGCCGTCGGCACGCGGACGGGAAACGGCCTGGCTGGCGTATCGCCGGTCACAGCAGATTGCCGGTGAGTGATGCGGCCGATGAGGAATGCGGGGTCCAGGCGGGGCGTTGCAGGGGGTGAACCATCTTGAGATGGCGTCTTCATAAGCTGTGAAAGGCGGACCATGCAGGACAGCCTCGACACGCTCGCGACCGCGGACGCGATCGCTGCCCCGACCGGCGGCCCGGTCTCGCTCTACCTGGAGCTCGCCAAGTTCCGCCTCAGCGGCATGGTGCTGCTGACGACCGCGGTCGGGTTCGTGCTGGCGCCGCACTCGGGCGCCGGGCCGCTGGTGTTCCTGTGGGCGCTGCTCGGCACCGCGCTCAGCGCTGCCGGCGCCAACACCCTCAACCAGTTGCTGGAGACCGAGCGCGACCGGCGGATGGTCAGGACCGCTCTGCGGCCGCTGCCCTCGGGCCGGATCACGCCGCGCGGCGCGCTTGCGGTCGGCCTCGCCAGCGCCGCCGCCGGGGTCGTCGTGCTGGCGCTCGGAACCAACCTGCTGACCGCGGCGCTGTCCGTGCTCGTGACCGTGCTCTACGTCGGCGTCTACACGCCGATGAAGGTCCGCTCGCCGCTCAACACCGTGGTCGGCGCGGTGTGCGGCGCGATCCCACCGGTGATGGGCTGGACGGCGGCGGCGGGGACCATCGGCTACGGAGCGATGGTGCTGGCCGGGATCCTGTTCCTGTGGCAGATTCCCCACTTCCTGGCGTTGGCGTGGCTGCACCGCGACGACTACCGCCGCGGCGGCTTCCGCATGCTGCCGGCAGTGGACCCGAGCGGCGATCTCACCGGGCGCATCGCGCTGGTCCACACCTTCGCCCTGCTGCCGATCGGAGTCGGCGCGTGGGCCTCGGGGTTCGCGGGGCCGTACTTCCTGGGCGGCTCGCTGGCGCTCGGGCTCGCTTTCGTGCTCTTTGGCTGGGGGCTGGCGCGCCGGCGCTCGCTTTCATCCGCCCGGCGCCTGTTCTTCGTCAGCCTGGTCTACCTGCCGTTGCTGCTGGGGCTGATGGTCGCCGACCGCGGCCGGCCGGTCGCGGCTCCCGGCGTGGTGGCGGTGGCGCCGGCGGCGACGGCCGCGGTTCCGGTCGCCTCCCACGCCACCTCCCGGCCTATCTCCCCGAACCCCGTCTGAGAAACACATGAAGGCCCGCAGCCCCCTGCTCTGGCTCATCCCGGGCTCCGTCCTGCTCACCCTCGGGGCCGCCGTGTGGACGCTCGGTACCGCACGCTCGGAGCGGGACCGGGCGATCATCGGCGACGGCCACAATGTGGCCAGCTACGGCTTCAACCTCGTCAATCTGACGGTCCCCAGAAACCTGCTGGTGGCCTCCGGGCTGCCGCGCGACGGCGTCGAGGCGCTGGACGGGCCGCGGATGGTGAGCGCTGCCCAGCTCGACGGTCTGAAGGCGGGCCGGCACGGCAAGCTGCTGGTGCCCGACGACCGCGTGGTTGGCCTCGAGATCGACGGCGACGCCCGCGCCTACCCGCTGCGGTTCCTGCAGTGGCACGAGATCGTCAACGACACGGTCGGCTCCGAGCCGGTCGCCGTCACCTACAGCCCGCTGTGCGACAGCGTGGTTGTCGCCTCGCGCGAGATCGGCGGCGCCACCGCCCGCTTCGGGCACAGCGGCCTGCTGTACGAGTCGAACCTGGTGATGTACGACCGTACGGGCGCGGTTCCCGGCCTGTGGAGCCAGCTCATGGCGCGCGCGATCTCCGGCCGCGAGGCCGGGGCCGAGTTGAAGCTGCTGCCGTTCTCGCTCACCACCTGGTCGGCGTGGCGGCACCTCCACCCGGCGACCCGGGTCATGGCCCCGCAGCCGCAGCTCGCGCGCGAGTACAAGCGTGACCCGTACTCGAGCTACTTCGGCTCGGACATCCTGCGCTTTCCAGTTTCGCCCAAGCCGCCGAGCCACCGCCTCCACCTCAAGGACCGCGTGGTGGTGGCGACCGCAGGCGGCCACACCGAGGCGTTCGCGCTGCCCGACCTGGCGCGCGACGCCCGTGCCGAGAGCGGCACGGTGGAGCGCGAGATCGGCGACGTGCCGGTGCGGATCACCTTCGACAACGTCCTCGGCACCGCCTCCGTCGCCTCCCTCGACCCGCAGCACCCCGTGCAATCGGTCCGCACCTCTTTCTGGTTCGCGTGGTATGCGTCAGGCCCGGGAAGCCGATAGAGCTCACAGCCGTCAAGGCGCCAAGACGAAAAGAAGAGAAGGAAGATCGAAGGAAGACGGGAAACGGGAAACGACCCACCCGCCCTCCAGGTGATTAAGTGACTGAGTGATTAAGTGATTAGGTTTCCCCCGCCCGCCCGGCAGAGGGAAGCCGGAACCCGCTCCGGAGCATGGTGTGCTCGGTCGCACGTGCCGTG
>JAJDNH010000083.1 GCA_022340775.1 Acidobacteriota bacterium | reverse complement strand
GGCTTCGACCACTGTGGCCGGGTCGTCCGCGAACCACTTCTCGACCAGCTGCAGCGCTGCCCGCCTGCCCCCCGCAGCTTCGCCACGCGGGAACATGGCGTCCACAAGCTCGAGCTGCGCCCTGCCGGTCGGCAGGCGCGGAACGTCCACCATCTCCTCGGCCGAGGCAATCCGTGCGCTGTTGGGTGTAGGAGCGATGATGCCGGGAACCGCCAGCCATGCCCGTAGGCTGGTCATGGTCCGTACGCATCCGACCCAGGCGGCGGGCTCGATCAGGCTACGGGTCGTCTCGTGGGAGACGCGGGCCGAGAGGCGGTCGCCCGAGGTGGTCCAGCGCGCTTCGATCCTGCGGCAACCGGTGTCGACCTCGAGTGCTTCGGGGAGCTCCTCCACGAGCCTCCAACCCCTGGGAAGCCTGTAGCTGACGGTGACAGTCGTCGAGCCGAGCTGCTGAAAGTAGGGAGTCTCGCGGCGCTCCTCGGTGCCAAACTGGGGGAGGAGGGCGGGGGTCGTAGGGACGCCGAGTGCAGTTCCGTGAGGCGTGACGGGAACCACCGCCCGAAGGAAGATGTCGACCCCCCAGGGCCCCTCCCCCAGGGCACAGCGGTCAGCACGTACCCCCAGGACCTCGGCCTCCGGAAAGAAGCCGGCCACGAACTCTCTCACACGGCCCGGGCGTCCCTCAGGCGACGGCCCGAGCAGGTGCGCCATTGCCAGAGAACCCTGGTAGGCATCCGCCTCGATGTGCAGCCAGCCCTGCAGGTTTGCGGGAGGAAGAACTGTGAGGTCAAAGTCGAGGTGGAGGTTGCCAGCCGTTGCCGCAGGCAGGTCGATCAGTCTGCCGCCCGACTCCTCCACCAACAGGCCCTGCCGACCTCCGACACTGGGTGGGAGCACTCCGGCCGGAAGCGCGGCAGCGCTTGGATCACAGTAAATCAGGTTGCCGTCTGGCTGCGTCGCGGCCAACACGATGTGGTTGAACTGCTGGTAGGTCGGCACATCCTCTTCGATGCGGCCCGCGTGCTGGGTGTTCACGAGCACCAGCCGCGCAGCGATCCCGGCTCGAGCCAGCATCGCCCGCAACAGGTTCGCGGAGTCCTTGCAATCACCGAAACCGGTGCTCCAAACCTCGGCCGGGGGCCGTGGGCACAGGGCGTTCAGACCGAACTCGAGACCAAGGAAGCTCACGTGCTCCGAAACGCGTTCGTGCACGGTGCGCACGATCTCGACCGGGTCACTCAGCTGATCGGTCCATTCCGCCACCAGCCGCTCGAGGACGGGCCCGAGCTGGTCACAGCCGACGATCAACCCGCCGTACCAACGTGCGGTCCCCGACCAACTCGGCAGGGTGCTCACCCAGATGCCCGGACCACCCTGACGGATTGGCTGCCGTCCCGTCTCCATCCCGAGCGCCGGGAGGTCGATCATCTCCCAGCAGAACCTCTCGCCTCTCCCGTCGGTGACCTCGCGGGTCGGCTCCAGCCGCCCAAGTCCCAGAGATCTGTGCTTCAGGCGCGACCCCCAGCCGACGGGGAGCACGATCTCCCGCCGTGCTTTGGCCACCGGCCAGAGATCCGCCACTGCCAGGAAGGCCGAAAAGTGTCCTGGGACTGTCGCTGCGGTCTCCTTTTCGATCGTGTACTCGACCGTGTCACCGGACGCCACGCCCGGGAACAGCAGCACCAGCTGCGCGACGTCGGTATAGAAATGTTCCTCCGCAAGGGGTTGCGGCGTCTCCACGAAGGCCGCCTCTGCAGGTATGGGGAGAATGCGGCCGTCGGCGGTCCTCCGATGTGCCGAGAGCAGTCGGACCCTTTCGGTCCACGAGCGGAACGCATACACGATCTTCGCAACCCTCTCCGTGCCTCGCTCGGTGGAGGGCTGGAGCATGCGGTGCACCGTTGTCCTCGATGCGCCCCCGCTCTCGATGACAATGATCTCCTCGTCGAGCAGTACGACACCACCGCGTTCTGTGTCCGCTGAACCAGGCACGCTCATGCCGGTCATCACCACCGTGAGGGCGGCAAGGATCAGAACCGTCTTCCAAACAACTTGGGGGGCGTTCACGCGCCACCTCCCCTCGGTCTCGCGGTACGGTCTCCGAGTCTGCAAGATCCGGGCCGCGGCCGGCGGGCCCCGTCGGCGCCGCCCCGGCCCCCACTGCGCGCGGGTTCTGTGGGATCAGATCGGTCCGCAGGTGTTGCAACTGTTGCAACGCCGATGTTGCATGACAACGATCTATGCAACAGCCACAGCCGACATCGAGGACCGGACAGCCCGTCAGCTGGACACCGGGCCTCACCTGAAGGAACCGGCACGAGGCTTGCTGGCGGTGAAGTCGAGGAACGTCTCATGGTTGTTGCAGTGCCGTTGCTCGGGGATCGCGTTGCGCCTCGCTGCACCAGCGCCAACCGACTGCTCCTGGTGCAGCTTCACGGCAGGTTTGCAGCTTCCCACCAGCTGCTGCCGGTCCGGCTGGAGTCGGCCGTCGATCTGCTCCAGCTCATCCAGCTCCACGACATCGGCTTCCTGGTCTGCGGCGGCATCACGGCCGCCGGCCGGGAGCTCGTTGAGGCGCGAAACGTGACGGTCATCGACAACGTGACGGGCTCGGTGGAGGAGTTGCTGGCGCTGATCAGCACCGACCTGCTCGACACCGGTTTCGGCTCTGTTTCACACCCCTCTCCGCACAGAACTCCCGGCGCCGTGTTCTCGAGGGAGGCGCTCGGGAGTCGAGCGACCGGGACGCCGAGGGCCGCGAGCACATCCGCACCCCAATCCGCAGGATTGCCAGGCGAGGGTGTTTCGACTTACCTTGGAAGCGAGGACACCATGGCTGAAAGTCGAAACCGCAGACCCGCGCCCTCCGCCGCGCCCCCGGGTAGGGGTCCGGTACCGGACACGCCCGCCGTCCTGCGGGCGGTCTTCGAGAGCATCAGCGAGGGCATGTTCACGGTGGATCCCGACTTCGTGATTACCTCGTTCAACCCTGCCGCCGAGCGGATTACCGGTTTTGCCGCTTCCGAGGCCGTCGGCAGACAGTGTTACGAGATCTTCCGGACCGAGGTCTGCCACCGCCAGTGCCCGTTGAGAGAGGTGCTGACGAGCACCTCTCCGGTGGAGAACGTCAGGGTCCACATCATCAGCCAGGACGGCGTGGAGAAGCCGATTGCGGTCAGCGCTACGGCGTTGCGCGAACGCGGCGAGATCACCGGCGCCGTCGAGTTCTTCCGCGACCTGAGCGAGGTCGAGCACCTGCGCCACCGCTTGGCCCAGAGGCATATGCTCGACCGCATCGTGAGCGAGAGCACAGCGATGAAACGTGTCATCGAGACGCTCCCGAACATCGCGGACTCCGACTGCTGTGTCCTGATCACCGGTCCAAGCGGTTCGGGCAAGGAGCTGATCGCCCAGGCAATCCACAGCCTCAGCCCTCGCCGCTACGGCCCTTACATCAGGATCAACTGCGCAGCTCTGCCCGCGACTCTCCTGGAGTCGGAGCTTTTCGGCTACATGAAGGGCGCCTTTACCGATGCCCGCAAGGACAAGCCGGGGCACTTTGCCCTCGCCAACGGCGGCACGCTGCTGCTCGACGAGATCGGGGAGATGGACGCCAGCCTGCAGGTCAAGCTACTGCGGGTGCTCAACAACGGCGAGTACCAACCTCTGGGTTCCACCACGACTCATCGGACCGACGCGCGCGTCATTGCCTCGACGAACAGCGACCTCCAGGCCTTGATCGAGGATGGACGCTTCCGCTCGGATCTCTACTTCCGCATCAACGTGGTGTCCGTCCGGCTGCCATCGCTGGCCGAGCGCCCGGAGGACATCCCGCACCTCATCCAGCACTTCTTGGCCAAGTTCCGCGCCCGTACCGGCAAGGAGATCAAGGGGCTCTCACCCTCCGCTCTCCGCACGCTGTGTCGCTACAACTACCCGGGTAATGTGCGCGAGCTCGAGAACGCCGTCGAGCACGCGTTCGTCATGTGCAACAGTGACACCATCGAGCCCGAGCACCTGCCGAGCCACCTCGGCAGTCTCCCTCCCTCCACCCCTGCCAACACCATCGGCCCAAAGACCGAGAAGGTGCTCATCCGTGAGGCGCTCGAGCGCCACGGCGGCAACCGCAGCCGAGCCGCCCGGGAGCTCGGCATGCACCGCACGACTCTCTGGCGCAAGCTAAAGACCTACGAGATTTAGCCTGGGCTATCCACTCGCAACCCGATGCTGGCACGAAAACGTCAGCCACCGCCTTGCGTTCCCCGTCGCGCCTGTTCGGCTCCGATCGGTCGCGACTGGCCCGGGGTGTGGACCGGCCGATGTGCCCCGGAATCGGCGGGTTCCCCACCCTACCTCCGGAGTGAACGCCCCCGAATCACTCGCCCGGTTGCAGGCGACCCCGCGCCGCCCTTGACCGTAGCAGCGGAATGAGTGGCAGGAACAGCACGAGGACCACGGTCACGAACACGAAGGCGTCAACATAGGCCATGACCGAGGCTTGAAGTTGAGCCCGCCGGAAGAGCACTCGCAAGGCGAGCGAGCCGGCAGAGTGGCGGTCGAGACCCGATGCAACTTCAAGCGCTCTCCGTGCAGTCTGTAACTGGCCGCTGTAGATCGGATTGAACGGATTCATGTGCTCCACCAGGCGGGCTTGGTGGAACTGAGCGCGGCTGGCCACCAGGGTGGAGACTACCGCGATGCCGATGGACCCGGCTTCGTTTCGCACAAGGTTGTAAAGACCAGTCGCTTGACCCATGTGTTCCGCCGGCATCGTGCTGTAGGCAGCGGCGGCAACCGAGATGAACAGGAAGCCGACCCCGAACCCTTGGATGAAGCGGACCGAGGCCAGATACCCGAAGGTAGAGTTCAGGTCGATCGCCCACAGCATTCTCATGGCCAGAAGCATGAGAAGCACACCGCCGAGGAGGATCCACCTCACATCGATCCGGTTGACGATCCTGCCTGCCACGAGCATGGCGAGAAGGGCAGCCACACCGCCGGGGGCAAGAACCAGACCCGCCCAAGTTGCCGTATAGCCAAGGAGGTTCTGCACGAAAAGGGGCAGCAGGACCAGGGTGGCGTACAGCACAAAATACTGGAAGAAAGAGAGCCCGACCCCGGCAGCAAACTCCTTGTTCCTGAGCACCGACAGGTCCACCAGCGGGCGGTCGTGAGTCAGTGAGCGCCAGATGAGGAGGCCGATACCGAGGGCGGAAACCAGGACCATGGCCTGGATGAACGCGCTGTTGAACCAGTCCAGCCTCTCTCCTCGACTCAGCGTCACCTCCAGCCCGCCAAGGCCCAGCGCGATGAACAGGAAGCTCAGGAGATCCACCCGGCCCTCTGGCTTCCGGATGTACGGGGGATCGTGCACAAACAGCAGCGCCAGCACGACTGCCAGGAACCCAAGCGGGAGGTTGATGTAGAAGATCCAGCGCCAGCCCCACTGGTCGGTGACCCAGCCGCCGAGAATCGGCCCGATGATAGGCCCGAAGACCACGCCGACACCGAAGTAGGAAAGGGCGCGGCCGCGATCGGCGGGCGGGAAAGCCTCCAGCAGGATGGCCTGGCTCATGGGAACGATGATTCCGCCGGAGAAGCCCTGCAGCACCCTCATCACGACCATGAACGCCAGGTTGGGAGCCGCTCCACTCCCCAGCGAGGCGAGCGTGAAAGAGATCACGCTCAGCAGGTAGATCCGGCGCCGGCCGAAGAAGTTGCCCAGCCAGCCAGTGATCGGTACGACGACGGCGTTGGCTACCAGGTAGGAAGTGATGACCCACGTGATCTCGTCGATGCCGGCCGAGAAAGTCCCCTGCATATGGGGCAGGGCTACGTTTGCGACCGACGTGTCGACCGCCTGCATCATGGCGGCCAGCATCGTCGCCAAGGTGATCATCACCTTGCTGGTCTTACCGTTTTGCATCAAACCTCTTCGTAGGCTTCAGTACAGACTCACTTCACTCTTGACCCCGGCAGGTCGGTCACACAGCTGCAGGCGTGCTCCCACAGATGCTGACTCCATCCGCTCAGACAATGCTCGAAGAGCTCAACCAGAGGCAGGCGGGGGCCCTCGGTCAAGGTCGATGGAACAACCGAGCGACCCCCCGCTCATCGAGGCTCCGATGAGGACCCCACTGAAGGGCCGAGCGCGCTGTCAAGCAGATCCAAGCCCTTCGAGACGGTTTCCAGCTGTGACCGGGTGAGGACCGTGAGGCGTTCCGCCACCCGCTCCCTGGTATGGGCACGGGCCCTTTCCAGCACATCGGTCCCGTCTGAAGTGAGCTCGAGCATGACTCGGCGGCGTTCCTCGGGGTTCCCCTCCCTCGCGACCAGGCCTCGGCGCACGAGTCGATCCACCATCGCCGAGGCGGTACCACCAGCAACGCCGACGAAGTCCGCCACTTCGTTGAGCGAAGCACCGGGAGCTCCGCTCAGGAAGGCAAGGACACGGAACTGCGGCACCGAGAGGTTCTCCTCCACTCCGCTGCGCATCTCCCGGCGCAGAACCCTCATCACGATCGGCACCGTCTCGAGGATCCGGCGGGCGCAAACTTCAGAGGGAGCCGTGCTTGCATCAGTCGTTGCATTGGAAATCCGGCACATAAGGTAGGACTCCTAACAGTTCGCCAGACAAACTATAGGACCCAGTCGAGGTTCCGTCAACACGAACGTGTCACCGGATCACCGGGCAGGGTGGCTACTGGCCGACCTCTCCCGTGGGTGCCGCGTCAGGAGGGTTGCCTTTCCTTCTTGCGATGCCGGCGGGTCTCTGCCGCGCGGGTCCAGGGAGTACCTACCCTCCCCGCCGTCCACAGGTGCATGAGCAGCAGACCGCCGCCGAGTGCCGGCAACAGGGCTACGCCCGCCTCGGGACCGAAGGTCCCGCCTGTCACCCACGACGGCCCTGACAAGGTGGGGTGGACGAGGCCTTCTGTATGCACTCCGCTCACCGAAAGACCCAGCACCGGCCCGAGCAGGAAGTCCCACCCGGCGTGCATACCCATGGACAGCCAGAGCTGCCCGGTGCGGAGCCACCCGAGGACTCGCAGGTAGCCCACAGCTCCGATCAGAACACCTGAAAGCACCGTGCTATTGGGGTTTGCCATGTGGATCGCGCCGTAGAAGACGCAGGACAGCAAGACTGCCCACACGAGGCCGATTCCGTCGCTGAGGTTCTGCAGCACATACCCCCGCAGGCCAAGCTCCTCGGACCATGCGACCGAGATGCCGATGCCGAAGAACCAGAGTGGAAGGGCTGCGAGCGCCGAGCCGAACCCCTCTTTCCAGGAGATCGAGTCGACCTCGAGGAAGCCGAACATGGCACACAGTGCAACCACTGTCCCCACCATGGCGGCGCTGATCGCGAACCCCACGACGCTGTCCCTCCACGCTCTTTCGTCCACCCGGATACCGAGCGATCGGAAGGAGCGCCGGTCAACCCAACGGCGCACGAGCCACACTGAAAGGGTCGCGGCAATCATCACAATCACGCCACGCAGCACCCACCAGCGCAAGGATCCGTGCTGTAGCCGGCCAACAGTGCCAAACGCCACCGCAGTGACAAGGCGGGAGGTCGCCGCGAATACCAGGATGAAGACCACGAGCCGCCACCCCGCACGGAGTCGAGCCTCCACGGGGTTCACGAATGCCCGCGCAACCCAGACCACGGTCGCCTCCCTTGAGCTCTGTCGACCCAGACCGGCCCTCAGTTCGGCCGCTGGACGCTCATCAACTCGCGCCTGCAGTCGCCAGCAGCACCAGCGCCACGACGCCGGCGACCGCCAGCACCAGACCGCTGATAGCAAGCCACCGGCGCTGCGTCGGTTGGTACGTGACAACCGGTCGGGTCACAGGTGTCAACAGGCGCCGGACCACGTTCCACAGCCCCGCGAGGACGAGCCACCAAGCCCCGGCCCCGAACGAGACCAGGGCGAGAGTGACCAGAGCCACCCTCGCCGGCCCGTCGACGCTCGCCGGGCCGAGCCCGAGGGAAGAGAACCAGCCTTCCTCGTAGCCCACCTGTCCGAGGGGGATGAACGGTCCGGCTAGGACCACCAGCAGAACCGGGACGACCACGATGAGAATGGGTGCCAGGACCAGCCAACGCCGCGGACCGAGCTCTTCTCCGCGCTCTTCGGCGAGCGAGATCGCCGCCCGCGCGAGGAGGAAGCCGGCGGCGAACAGGACAACCGAGATCGGGCTTCCTGCGAACAGCAGTACGGCTCCGATCACCGAAATGCCGAGACACAGGTACGCCAGCCGCCAGTCCTCCCCGAGGTACAGCCGGGTCAACGCCCTTCGCCACGCCGGAATCTCATCCTCTCCAACCCACTGGCTCGGGCTGCCGAGCCGTCGCAGCACGCGGTCCAGCTCCTCGGCCGTGATCGCCTCTTCGCGACCGCCAAGCTCAGTCTCGATGTGCTCGCGAATGTCGCCCTCAACCTCGCTGGCGTCAACCCCCGAGGTTCCGCTCAACAGGAGACGGACCTCCTGGAGGTAGCGGTCCAGTTGGTGCTGTGCTTCAAGCGTCAGCGTTGCGGTCATGACGTGGCTCCTTTCTGGAGGCTGCGGATCGCGGCGACCAGATGCTCCCAGGTGGCGGTCATCCAGTCGAGCTGCTCACGCCCTGGCGGAGTCAGCTCGTAGTACTTGCGTGCCGGGCCATCGGGAGACTCCTCGATCGTCGTGCTGACGAAGCTCTCCCGTTTGAGCCGGTTGAGCAGCGGGTACACGGTTCCCTCACTGATCACCAGTCCTTCCAGGGCGCTCAGCGTCTTCACGATGTCGTACCCGTACAGCCTGCGGTCGCGCAAGATGCTCAGAACGCACAGCTCCAAGAGCCCCTTGCGGAGCTGCGTGGTCCAGTTGGCCGCGAAGTCATTTCCCATATCGTCACTATAGTGCATTACATTGTACTTGTCAATACCTGCTACTGTGTCATACGCCTTACTGAACCCAAGTTATTGCAGTCGGGTGACATCGATTGAAATAGTCTCCAGAGGGTTTGGCCGGCCAGTACCTTCAGGACGTGGGACGACGAGAGGTGTCCGAGACTCTCGGTTCCTGCGTGACAGCTAATCCCCAGTGAACGCCGCCGACTCGGATGAGGCAGCTCGGGTGCGGCTCGGGAAAAGAGGGCAGGTGGCGCCGAGGCACTCCTTGTTGTCCGCTCTTTGGACGCAGGCCAGGGGCTCGTCGGCCGTGAGCCGGACACCCAACAGAGCCAGAGATGAGGCCGCAGCCTCCTGGAGAGCCAGCCAGCAGTCGCGCTGGCAGCAGCGCGCTGCCTCCAAAGAGGCGATCCGCGCCAAAGCCCGACCTACCAGCTGCTGGACGGTCCGGCGGGGAGCTCCCTGGTGAGGATTGATGGAGAGAACCGTAGAGAAGCCGGTCCCCACTCCGATCGCGGCGCCACACGCACCCATGAAGGCGCACGCCCCGCCGGCGATGGTCCGGCCACGGCTGATAGCGGTGTCGAGGTGGTCTTCCTGGACCGGCAAACCGGCGTTGCGCGCTGCTGCAACGATCACAGCTGGCACCAGAACGTGGTGCTCCGGGCCGTGGATCGCCACCGCCGGGTGTGCTCGAACCCGGCTCATCAGCGCCACCATGTCAGTCTCCTTCGCGGCCAGGCATATGGCCCGAATCGCCTCGACGGCATCCTCAGAGTGGCAGCCGTCACAGACGAAGTGTCCAGCACTGCAGCGTGCCGAGGTCGGGAGCTCACGGCCACAGTAATGGCAGCGGGCCGTGACCGCCAACTCGAGATACTCGAGCTCCGCCCCGCAGACCATGCAACCCTCGCGGTCGGTGATCCTCGGCAGGCCGACGGCGACCGGCAGCTTCTCCTGTGGAGAGACGAAGCAGCTGCAACCACCCCCCAGCTCGACGTTGGCGACGCCTCCTTCCCCGTCCAGCACGAAGGCCGGCTCCGACGGAGCATCAGATGGCACAGCGGCAACGGTCGGGACGCCTCGGCGCAGGAGGCGGCCCTCATCTGTCACCACAGCCGCGTAGGGCCCGCGATAGACCACTACGGACTCGGCGGCTGCTTTCGGCTTCATGGCCCGGTAGGTGACCGAGAAGAACCGGTGCCCCGCAACCGTGCGATAGGGGAACCGTTTGAGCAGCGTCACGGCGGTGAACCCGCAATCCTCCAACAGCGCGAACAGCTCACTTTGCAGCAGCGCACCCCCCAGACACTCGCCACGCAGCCGCTCACTGGTTCGAATGGACACCGGCGGCTCCTCATCGGTCACCACATCGGCAACGACCAGACGACCGCCGGGTTTGAGCACACGCATGACCTCATGGAAGGTGCGTCTCTTGTTCACGGACAGGTTGATCACGCAGTTGGAGATCACAACGTCGGCCGAGGAGTCGGGACAAGGAACCTCCTCGAGAAGACCGCGACGGGGCTCGAAGACATCGAAACCCAGCTCGCGGGCAGCGTGGGCAGCCGTCCGCCGAGAGAGCTCCAGCATTTCCTCCAGCATGTCGACGCCGATGACATGCCCGGTGGGGCCGACCTTGCCGGCCGCGATGGCACACTCCATGCCCGCTCCGCAACCGAGGTCGACAACGCACTCCCCAGGCGCCGGATCGGCATCGAGCACGGGGCTGCCGCAACCGTACGAGCGCTCCGTTGCCTCCGGAGCCACCTGCGACGCCTCATCACCGAAATCAACCGGGTTGGTGATGTCCACCAACGGCGTACAGGCCGCCGCAGCGTAGAAGTCCTTGACCAGCGTCTGGCCGTCCTTCCCCGGGAGCGACAACACGCAGTTGGAGTGAGTGAAGGCGAGGCCGTGGCTCGACTCGGAGCAGGTCTCGATGCGTTCGCCCATGCGAGCGCGCAGAGCGGCGCACCCTGGCGCGGGATCCGGGCCAGCTGACGACGCTATCAGCCATAGGGCAGTCTTCTCTGTCAGCCCCAGATACGGATCACTGCCGGCAAACTCGCCACCGGCGAAGAAACTATGGTCGACGTCTCCTCCACCGGTGAGATACGCGAGAGGAGAGGCCGTCGGCTCAGCCCCGGCAACCGTTGTACGGCGCAGCTTCTCCAGCACCGGGCTCCCACGCCACACCTTCTCGAGCGAAGCTCCGGCAGGACCACAGGCAACGCGATCGTCGAGCACCATCGCGGCAGTCGGATACACGCGATCGTCGGGGCCGACAGCAACCGACTCCCAGCCCGCATTGGACAGATCGTGACGGGTACCGGGGAGGGAGAACACCTGGGAGGCGACGATGGCGACGTTGTCGATGGCCACACCGAGCTGCCTTCCGAGACTGTCGGCCTCCCTGAGCCCAGCGTAAAGGGCGGCCACCGGCGCCCGCGGAATCGCGACGCCGCCCCCTCGGACGAAATGCCAGAGGTAGTGGACCGAGGCAACGCCCAAAGACTCTGCCACCTCTACGAGATCGGTCATGTAGTGGGCGTTGGCGGCGTCCACGACCATCGCCAGCGCCACCGGAAAACCCATCTCGACCAGACGTCCGGTCCGCTCCAGCACGCGCTCGTAGCAGCCGCCACCGCGCACTGCGTCGTGGTGGTCACGGGGGCAGTCGAGGCTGACCTGAAAATGAACCCGCTCCCGAGGCAACTCGGCGAGGTCGGCCGAAACGCGTGGCACCGCCAAGGTATTGCTGAGCACGACCACGTGGGAATCCGGATCAGAGAGGACCTCCCGGCACAGGGCGGGGAAGGCCGGGTGGACAAGCGGCTCGCCGCCGGTGAGGTAGAAGATGCGGCAGCCCAGCGCCCGCGCCTCGCTCACAATCTCCAGCAGTCGCTCGCCCGACAGCTCGAGGCTGTCGTGGGGTGAGGAAGAGAACATGCAGTGGGTACACGCCAGGTTGCAGCGGTTGGAGATATGCAGCCAGCATTCTCCGAGGCGCTCGAGGCTGAGCAGCTCGCCGCGGCCAATTCGGGGTCTGGGGACGCGGGTGGGGAGTCTCGCCAGGACCCGGCGAACATCCGTCCAGGCAGCGTCGTCGGAACCGCCCCATGCATCGCGATAGCGGTGAGCCGCCTCGAGTGGGGTTACACCTTCGATCAGGTCGCGCAGAATTGCGTCCGCTCTGGCGTTGGGAACCAGCCAGTCCGGTACCTCAGGGTTGACATAGATCGGTGTGTCCTCGATCTCTAGCCGGCGCCAGGCACGGTTGGCCGGCGACAGACCATCCTGAGGGTCGGACTCCGCAGGAACGAAGGAAGGCAGCTCGAACATGGTACTCACCCCGAAGGATGTTATCAGGCACCGCGAAGGTATGGTCCGAAAAAAAAGAACGCCGCCTGGCAGGCGGCGAGGTAAAGGGTGGAGGAGAACATGGTCCGACAGATGAACCACCGTCATCGTCTCATGAAGGGCTCCTTTACTCCGTGACCGGCGTCACCTCAGAGTCGCTCCAGCACGAGCAGAGTGGCATCGTCGTGGAGGGCCTCGCCGTCGGTGAAGGCCGCAACACGCTCGAGAAGACCGTCGCAGGCAACGCCGGCACTTACGGATCCGACTTCTTCCAGCGCCGCCTTCAACCGTTCGATGCCCATCTCCTCGCCGTTCGGGTCCTCAGCCTCGGTGATGCCATCCGAGTACATGACGAGGAGATCCCCTGGTTCCAGCCGTCCTTCGGCTGGCTCGTAGCTGGCGTCAGACAGGATTCCGAGCGGCAGGCCTGAAACCGGCAACTCCTCCACGCTTCCGCTGCGGCGACGGATGAGCGATGGGCAGTGCCCGGCATGCAGTGCGCGAAAGCTCCCATCGGCAGCCGCATCCACAAGCACCAAGGTCGCGAAGCGGTTGTCCTCAGTCGCCGACAACAGGTAGGAGTTGAGCTGTCCGGCGATCACTTCCAGGCCGGTGCCGCCGGTCGAGAGCAGGCGTACGCCGGAGTGGATCCCGGCCGCCAGCATGCCGGCGCCAACTCCCTTGCCGGAGACGTCAGCGACCACCGCCAACAGGTTGGAGTCGCCTTCGATGACGTCGAACGAATCACCTCCGACCTGGCGCGTAGGCCGCGAGCCGCCGCGGATCCTGTAACCCGGAACCTCGGGGAAACTCCGCGGGTAGAGGTGGGACTGGATGGTAGCTGCCACCTCGAGCTCCTGCCTGAGGCGGGCTCGTTCAATCGACTCTCGCGACAGACGAGCGTTCTCGAAAGCGACGGCTGTCTGGACGGCAAACTGCTCGACGAGGCGCGCGTCACTATCGAGAAAAGGCTCCGTGCCAGCTCTCGCCTCCTTATCTGCCACCACCAGCAAACCCAGCTGTCCCGACTTCGCAATCAGAGGTACGGCGAGCACCGCATCGGTCTGCAGGCCCTCTCCCCAGACGCCCTCCTCGAGCGGCTCCGAGAACGCGGACTCCCCGAACAGAGCCACCGACCTGGCCTCCCCCACGGTTCCACCGAGAAAGAGCTGTGCGCTCCTGACCCCGAGCAGCCCGACGATGTGGGCGATGACCTCCTCTGCAATCCTCGAGGGATCCAGAATGCCTCCGATTCCGGCAGCGATGGAGCGAACGGCTTCCAGCTCCCACAGGCGAAAGCGGGCATCGAAACGCGACTTCCGCAGCTCTTCACGCATGTCCCAGAGCCGGAGCACCAGCCGGGCGGCCACCGCGAGTCCCTCGTCCACAGGTTGGGAAGCTCCCAGGAGGGCCGTCCACCGGCTGCCGTCGCCCCCAAGTTGCAGCTCCTGCGTCAGCGGGTCATTGACGACCACGCTTGAAGACGGTCGCCCAGGCGGCCACACCGCCACAAGCTCGTCCCCGTTGGCGTACAGCTCACCCCTGGCTGCACCGGACGCCTCCGAGAGGATGCGGATAACCTCGCGGGGAAGCTCCGGGCTCAGGTGACCGCAGAGGGCGAGGTCCGCCAGTCGAAGAAGCTCATCAGACTGCATTCACCCCAAGCACCTCAAGGGCCGACCGGCGATCGGGAAAGACCTGTGCATACTCCGCCAAGCCCATGATTTCGAAGGTCTTGGCGATCGTCGGTGTCAGACTGCAGAACGCCAGGTGACCGCCGCTGTCGAGCAGCTTCTCCAGGATTTCGAGCAGTATCGAGACGCCGATCGAGTTGATGATTCGGGTTCCGTCCAGATCGATCAGGAGGCTGGAACACCCCTTTTCGAACAGTCCCTCCACGGCATCGGCCACGGCCTGCCCACCCTCGTTGTTGATGTAGCCCGCGGCAGCCACGACACCCAGGCCATGCCTGACGACCTCGCTGGACAGCTTGAGTTGCTCGTCGTTCATCCTGTGCCCCCACCGTACTTGACCATGCGAACCGTAGTCAGCCCAGGCTGCGACTGCACCTTGACTTCGTCGACGAGCTCTCGGATCAGAGTCAGGCCCCATCCACGCTTGCGGGTACAACCGAGAACCCGCGACGGGCTCCTGACCGGTATCGACTCCGGGTCGAACCCACCACCGTGGTCCTCGACCTCCACCGCGAGATACAGCCCTACCGGCGACTCGCCACCGTCGAGGCGCACCACGAACCCCTGATTACCGCCGTGCTCGATGGCGTTCAGGCAAGCTTCGATCGCAGCGACAGCCATGGCCTCGACCTCGGTTCTGGCCATGCCCAACTTGCGCCCTACGATCTCGACCGCCTTGGCCGCTACCAGCTCGACGTCCGGGATCAGCGGCAGGTGCAGTGCCACCTCCATGGTCTCGCCTAGAACTCTATCAAAAACCGCGCCAGGGTCCAGGCGATCCGGAAGTGATGCAGTGGTATGACGGCGGGGAGTTGCAACGTCGCCAAAGCAACAGCGGTGGCCGCAGCCCCGGCGGAGACGAACGATACCCAACGCAGCGTCAGCGTCCTCATCCAGCAACCTCCGACGCCGTGAAGAGCAATGTCCGTACCAGCATTGAGCTCGCAGGTTCGAACCCCCAACCGGTGCAATGTGCAACAGTCCTCCGAGAATCCGCCCGGTTTGAGGCGGTACACCTTTATTTTTAATAAGTTTCAGATGTGTTGCTAGT
>JAJDNH010000076.1 GCA_022340775.1 Acidobacteriota bacterium | reverse complement strand
CTGGTGGCAACTGGGTCCAGCACGCCCGGTTCGACAACCAGAACCGCTTGATGGCGGCGTGGGGCGACGGCGAAGGAGCGCCGGCGGACCCCTGGGCATTCGCCTACGACACTGCCGGCGAGCGCGTTCTCCGCTATCGTGTGCACAACGACACCGTTCCGGAGGCCTACTTCTACCTCCGCGACGAGGCTGGCAACGTACTCACCCGGTTCTCCTGGCATGGCTCTTCTGACAACTGGTGGCTGCGGACAAACTGGCTCTACCTGGGACGAGACCCGTTGGTCCGGATTGAGCAGACCTCCAGCCAACCAGAGTACATTTCCCTGGTTACCGACCACCTCGGGAGTACCCGTGCCGAGGTCCGCCGAGCAGACACGGGCAACTACACTTCCATCAACTACCTGCCATACGGGGAGCTCGTTGCCCAGCCGTACGAGTTGGCAGAGCACCACCTCTTCACCGGCCACGAGCGGGAGTCCATCGGCAGCGACCTGTCCACGAGTCCGCTCGGGAACGTCGACTACATGCATGCTCGGTACTACAGCTTCGACCTGCGCAGGTTCATGAGCATGGACCCGCTCGGCGGAACGGTGGGGCTGAGCCAGAGCTGGAACCGGTATTCCTATGTGATGAATAACCCCGTCAACTGGTTGGACCCCTTCGGACTCGCCGAAGCGGACATAGAGGCGGCGCTGATCGCTGAGTGCACTCCCTACTCGATCGACGTGGCGGGCGTGGTGTATACGCGACACATACAGGATGCAGCTGCTTTCCAAGCGTTCGAGGATAGGACGGAGTTTTTCACCGGCGCCAGTGGCGGGAGATCGGTGCCACGGTTCATGCTCTGGGGCGACGATTGGCTCTACCAGACGACGCACGGAGTCGCCGGGTTCACTGATTCCGTTTCCTTTGGCCTGGGCGAGCGTCTTCGCGAGCTGACTGGCAACGGCGGCCTTGTAGATCGCTCGTCCATTGCCTACCGCATAGGAGAACTCACAGCCTTTGCAATCTCTGTTAGTAGACTTGCGTACGGGGTTGCTGTCGCCGCGAGAACTACTTACCTGGCGAGGTTCTTCCCAGCGAACCCAGAGCTGGTGGCACAGGAAGCGGTTGAAGGCAGGAATGCTCTGAAAACGTTCTTCAGCGCAGGTCTCACTCCCAAGTCCCATTGGCGGACCTGGGAACAACTGCTTATTATGAAGAGCGGGGACCTTGAACGTATCTTCTTGGGATCTGGGAAGACAAACCTCTACTGGAACCTGTACGCTGCTTGGGTTACGGGGTACACGGGGAACGAGGTGGCGAAGCAGGGGAGATGAACCGGCGAAAACTACTCAGTTTGGCCGATAGCCGAAAGCTCTTTGTATTGGAGCCCGGGACGGGCAACGTCCGGACTGTCCGCGTCGCCCAGCCTCAAGAAATGGACACACAGGTCCTGTCCGGAGTTGCGGAATACGAGCGTGTGCATCTCTCGAAGATGTGCAGAGCGTTCTTTGCCCTATATATGACCGACAAGGGTCCCTGCGTATGGTTGCGCGACTGTGAGTTCTCCGTCTGGCCCGGGCCGTTCCGGACTACGCTACTTAGGTTACCGTTTGCTCGGCGTTTCGAGGTTTTGATGGGGCCAACGTCGTTGTTCCGATGCTGGTACTGGACTGATGTTGCTCGGATACCGGATCCGGGTGACATGCTGTCTTTTCTCCACGAGAATCTGCGAACGCGGAGTAGCCAAGAGGCCTTTGCAGCATTCTGGCACTCTCGGGGGATCCCTGGACATGACGTCATTGGCTCGTAGGGGTGGATTGTAGGGATCCATCGGTACATCGGTGCCACCCCATCGGTGCCAGGCTTGAAGTATCGAAGTAATTTGGGTAGCCTGTTCGCGGAGGCTGCCGATGGGGCGGAAGCCGCGTGTGCTGGTGCCGGGAGTGCTGTACCACGTCTACAACCGGATCTCGAGCGGGGAGCCGGTCTTTGCGGAGGAGGAGGCGGCAGAGGCATTCATCGAGCTGCTGCGGGAGGTCCGTCTGCGCGACGCGTGGCAGGTTCTGGCGTGGTGCCTGATGTCCAACCATTACCACTTGGTGGTTCGTTCGGGGGAGGTCCCGTTGTGGCGGGGCATGCATCGGCTGCAGAACGTCTTCAGCCGCCGCTTCAACCGCCGCACCGGTCGCACTGGGCCGCTGTGGCAGAGCCGGTATCAGGCGAAGATCATCGGGGACGAGCGCTACCTGGGGCAGGTGATCGTCTACGTGCACGTGAATCCCGTGCGGGGCGGTGCGGTTCGAGGCCCTGACCAGTACCGCTACTCGGGGCATAGGGAGCTCCTGGGCAAGGCAAGCTGGGGTGTGACGGATTCTGACCAGGCGCTTCTCTGCTTCGGCCAGACGAGGGGACCGGCGCGCCGGGCCTATCGCGCATCGGTGGCAGCGGCTCTCTCCTTGGAGCTGCCGGAAGTACCGACGAGCCGTGGCGAGGAAGCTGGTGAACGGCCCGACGAGCTGTGGTTCGACAAGGCCGTTCCGTATGTGGACGAGCTGGGGCGGAGCACGACCATGGAGCGTCCCGAGGTCTCCGCGGCGGACCTCGTGCAGGCGGCGGGCAGTCTACTTGACTTGGCGCATGAGATGCTGGCCGGTCATTCGCGGCAGCGCGCTGTGTCGCGGGCCCGTCGAATGGTGGTGCTCCTCGGGGTCGAGCGCTGGGGGATGCAGGGGCGAGACCTTGCGGAAGCCCTGGGAAGGTCGACAGATGTCGTCAGCTGGATGGTCGGGCGCGCGGTCAAGGACCGACAGAAGGACGAGGAGTTTCGCGAGGCGATGGACGATCTGGACCGGCGGCTTGCAGAGGCGATGTTGAAGGCGCGCGGCAAGCGAGTAAGGCGTCCGAGCTCGGAGATGCAGTAGCTGGCGGAAGTCATTACTTCGATACTTCAAGCCTGGCACCAACTGGGATGCCTTCTCCGGGTGGGGTGGGGGAGCGTTTCCCGTCTTCCGTTTCCCGTTTCCCCGGGAGGGTAGGGGGTCGTGCGTTCGTAGTTTGTCTGGCGTTCGGCTACTCCCGAACGCACCCCAGGAGCGTCTCGAGGATGCGCAGGGTGAGGCCCCAGACGACATGGCCGTGGTAGCGGTAGCAGGGGAAGGGCAGCGGCACGCCGCGCCGCGTCCACGTCAGCGAGGAGCGGTTGGCGGAGTCGAGGAAGAAGGCGAGCGGGACCCACAGTACCTCCTGGACCTCGTGGTTGGGTACCAGCCGGGGATCGCCCTCGATCGAAAACACGTACGGTGTGACGGTGAGCGGCCCGCGCTTGGTACGCAGGTGGGTGCGCAGGGTCTCGAGCCGGCCCAGGGCCTCGGCGCCGTGCTCGAGGTCGAGCGCCAGCTCCTCGCGAGTCTCACGGATCGCGGTCGCGGAGGGGTCGGCGTCGTCGGGCTCGGCGCGTCCGCCCGGCAGGCCCATCTGGCCCGACCACGGGTCCCCGCGCTGCTCGGCACGGTGGATC
>JAJDNH010000055.1 GCA_022340775.1 Acidobacteriota bacterium | reverse complement strand
GGGTGGGGCCATCCTCGACGACCAGCGCGCGCTTGCCACGGATGAGCTCCGGGTCATCAACGGTGATGGTGGAGGCGCACTTGATGACGCGCGCCCTGGGATTGTGCTCCCGGCAGCTCTTGAACACCTGCTCCACCTTCTCCGGATCGGCGGTTTGGACCTTGTTGACGATGAGCAGGTCAGCCATCAGGAAGTTGGTCTCTCCAGGGTAGTAGGACAGCTCGTGCCCCGGCCTGTGGGGATCGACGAGCGTGATGTGGAGGTCGGGCTTGAAGAACGGCGTGTCGTTGTTCCCGCCGTCCCAGAGGACGACATCGGCCTCCTTTTCCGCCTCCCGGAGGATCATCTCGTAGTCGACACCGGCATATACCACGAAGCCGTTGTCGATGTGCGGCTCATACTCCTCACGCTCCTCGATCGTGCACTGGTGACGATCGAGGTCCTCGTAGGTTTCGAACCGCTGGCAGGCCTGCTTTGCGAGGTCGCCGTAGGGCATCGGATGACGAACGGCGACCACGCGCTTGCCCAGCTGTTTCAGAATCCGCGAGACGTAGCGCGTGGTCTGCGACTTGCCGACGCCGGTCCGAACGGCAGTAATGGCGACCACTGGCTTGGTCGACTCGAGCATCGTCTTCGGAGCCGAACACACACCGAAGTGGGCGCCCCAGCCGATGACGTGGCTTGCATGGTCCATCACATAGGTGTGGGGAACATCGGAGTAGGAGAACCAAACCTCGTCAATCCCCTCTCCTTTCACGATCTCCTCGAGCTCTGATTCGGCCTTGATCGGGATGCCGCTGGGGTACAGCGAGCCCGCCAGCTCCGCCGGATACACTCTTCCCTCGATGTCCGGAATTTGAGTTGCTGTAAAGGCGACAACCTCATAGTCCTCGTGATCCCGGAAGAGACAGTTGAAGTTGTGGAAGTCACGCCCAGCGGCCCCCATGATGACTACCTTCGTACGTGCCACGGAACACCTCCTGGCCACATGTGCGGCCACCCGCACACTCCGAGCATCGCGCTCGGAAGCCGCCGGGTGAAGCTAAACCGGCGGCGCGGCCGCTATCTTAGCAGGATCGACCGGCCGCCATCGCCGGAAACAGGTCAGATGATCCCGAGCCACGCCGCGAGCCCGGCAATCGAGTCGAGGATCGCCTCCGGAGGCATGAGGAGCGCCGGCAGCTTCTCTTCATCGAATGTACCGGTCCGGACCGCCACGCCGAGGCAGCCTGCCGCCTGGGCCCCGGCCACATCGGTCTCGATCCCGTCTCCGACGACGAGAAGCCGTTCCTTGCGGACGCCGAGCGAAGCCGCGGCCTGCTCGAAGAAGGCCGGGCTCGGCTTACCCACCAGCACCGCTTCGCGGCCGCTGGCATACTCCAGCGCAGCGACAAACGGCCCGGCATCCAGCTGGGGACCGGTGCCGGCATCCCACTGCCGATTCCTCTGAATCGCGATCAGCCGAGCGCCATCCAGGAGACAGCGGAATGCGGTGTTGAGCCGATCAAACGTCCATTCGCGCCCGAGGTCCCCGACAACCACGAACTGCGGTCGTACATCGCTGATCTCGAAGACGGAGAACTCCTCATGAGTGGCTTCCGGGATCAGCAGAGAGACCCGCCGTGCCTCGTTAGCGCTCAACCAGCGAGCCGCAGCTACCGGCGCCGTGAACACTTCTTGAGCCTGCGCCTCGACTCCGAGATCGCGCAACTCCTCCACCAGCTGCGACCTGGGACGGCGGGTGGTGTTGGTCGCAAAAGCAACCGGCAGGCCCGCTTCACGGATTCGCCGCACCGCTGCGGCAGCTCCAGGAATCTCCTTGCCGGCGAAGTAGATGGTGCCGTCCAAATCGATCAGGCAGGCATCGACACGCTCGCGAGGCAGTGGCGGCATGCTCCGTATTGTATCCGGGAGCAGTGGACGAGGTGCCGGGCCAGCGTTCAATGCTGATCTGTCTCTTCACAGGCAGCCAGAAGCTGCTCCGCGAGCACCTCCAGCCGCCAGCCGGTAACGCCGCACGCCTCCAGGCCCTCGATCGAGGCTGGCAGCGGGGTGTGACACGCCACCGCCGTCAGCACCGCGCGCGAGCACAGAATGCCCGGCTCCAGCCCGAGCGAAGAGGCCACGGCATCGCGTGCGGCTGTCAGCCGCCTCAGGCGGCGCCGCTCTCCGGAGCTCAGGACAGGCTGGTCACCGCGTCGCTCCCGAGGTGGCGCGGCCTCAGGCCTATGCAGGATCGCGAGGACTTCTCGGCCCCAACGACGCGCGAAGCCGCCACCGACCCCGGGGCACCGTTGCAGCTCCTTCAGGCTGCGCACCGGCGTACTGGCGAGCTCGAGGAGCTGGTGGTTGCCCAGCACCTTGAAAGGCGGCCGGTCCAGCTCACGGGCGCGTCCGTCTCGCCACTGGTAGAGCGTCGCGAGCCGGTCCCGAGCCACCCCCTTGAGAGCGCGCGCACCTTTGATTCTCTCGAATCCTAGGGGGCCGGCGTTTGGAGGTGAGTAGCGCACGGACTCGAGCTTCTCAAACTCCTCCCTCGCCCAGCTCCACCGGCCGAGACGCTCGAGCCGCTCGCGCAACCTGTCGGCGAGCCGGTGGAGGAACGCGGTATCGGCAGCCGCGTACGCCAGCATGTCGTCGGGAAGCGGCCGCTTCCCCCAGTCGGCCCGCTGGAACCGCTTGTCGAGCGTGATTCCGAGCTCGTTCTCCAGCAAGGTGGCGAGACCCGTCCGAGGCTCTCCGAGGAGCTGCGCCATCACCTGAGTGTCCTCGAGCCCCCGAATCCTCGCCCCGAAGTCACGATCCAGCACCCGCAGGTCGTAGTCCGAGCCGTGAAGCAGCGTGGTAATCCCCGGGTCGTCGGTCACCTCGAAGAGCGGTGCGAGCCGCTCGGAGTCGACCGCGAGAGGGTCAATAACGAAGTGTCTCTCCCCGGCCGACACCTGGATCAGACACACTTTGTGGAAGTAGGAGTGGAGTGAGTCGGCCTCGGTGTCGAGTGCCATGCGCTTGGCCCGGCGACAGCATGAGACCAACCGCTCGACCGCGCTCTGACTGTTGATCCAGATGGGGGACAGCGCGTCCAGCATTGCGGGCATGGTAGCAGAGCGCTGCGGGGCCGGAGATTGACGATGCCCGAGCGAGCCGGTAGCATTCCTGAGTGCTCCGCCTTGATAGAAATCTTCGATCTGCCCGTACGACAGGGAGGAAGCTGATGCGCGGTTGGGTTCTCAACGGCTCGAGGTTGTGGTCGCTCGTGGTGGTGGCTCTGCTCAGCGCCCCGGCACTGGCACAGAGCCCACACGTCCAGATCCGGCCATGGGTGGTCGACCACACGGCGAACGGCGCCAAGGCCGAGTTCTTCGTGGTCCTGCGGAACCAGGCAGACCTGTCGGGTGCCGCCGCCCTGCACACCAA
>JAJDNH010000043.1 GCA_022340775.1 Acidobacteriota bacterium | reverse complement strand
TGTTGGGGTCCGGTGCTGCCAGGATTGCCTGGTGTAGAAGTGGGCGCAGTCCTTGAGCAAGGGCTTGCACTCCTTGGTGCCCGTCCAATGATGTTCGCTCCGGCTGTTCCGGGCTATCAAAGAGAAGCCGGCAACATTCAGTCGGTCCGGTGCGGGTACACAGACTGCTACACTGGCTCCATGCGCAGGCTGATTCCGACCCTCATCCTGGCTCTGCTCGTAACCCTGCCGGCTGGGGCGCGCGCTGGTGATAGGTTGCTCGTCGGCGGCACCGTCGTCACGCCCGATGGCGAACGGCCCGCACAGGTGCTGATCCACGACGACCTGATTGCCGAGGTCCGTCCGCCGACGACCAAACAGGCAGTGCCGGCTGGGACGGAGGTCACCGACCTTCACGGCGCATATGTACTCCCGGGCCTGTGCGACGCGCACCTTCATCTCACTGGCTACGGAACTGCTCTCGAGCAGGTCGACCTTGTCGGCGCAGCGTCGTGGTCCGAAGTGATCTCCCGCGCTCGCGTAGCGGCCAAGGAGCTCCCCCCGGGAGCCTGGCTCGTCGGTCGGGGCTGGGACCAGAACCTGTGGAAGAGCAAACGGTTCCCTGATCGTGCAGCGCTTGACGAGGCGTTTCCAAACCGACCGGTGCTACTGCGGCGGGTGGACGGGCATGCGGCGGTGGCCAACGCTCAAGCTCTTCGCCTTGCCGGTATTGGCTGGAACACGCCGGATCCGGCCGGGGGCAGGATCCTGCGCCGGACCGATGGCGAGCCGAACGGAGTGCTGGTCGACACGGCCGCCGACCTGGCCATCGACGTGGTTCCTCAGCCCACGCAGTCCGATATCGAGCGGCGAATCCTGAGAGCAGCGCGGCAGCTGCTGGCGGACGGCTTCACGGAGGTCGACGACCCGGGGACGAAGGCCGAGGAACTGACCGTGATCCGGCGACTCGCGCTTCAGGGACGTCTTCCAATCCGGGTTTACGTCCTCATCAACGGTGACGACGAAACGCTGTTGAAAAGCGAGTTCCGCCGTGGTCCCGAGATCGGGGAGAGGCGCATGGTGCGCGTCGGCGGCGTGAAGCTGTACGCGGACGGCGCTCTCGGATCGCGCGGAGCCCTTCTCGGCAGCGACTACTCCGACGATCCGGGGAACCATGGGCTCCCTGTGACCGGTGTTGAGCGTTTGCGGTCGGTCATTCAGCGTGCCTCGCGGGCCGGTTTCCAGGTTGCCGTGCACGCGATAGGCGACGAGGCGGTCCATCGTGTGTTGGACCTCTACCAGGAGGTTGGCGCTCCGGTCTGCCGCCGGCTGCGCCACCGGATTGAGCACAGCCAGACGATCCGGCCGGCCGACGTGCCAAGGTTCGCTGCCCTCGGAGTGATCGCCTCCATCCAGCCGACCCACTGCACCTCGGACATGCCGTGGGCGCCACAGCGCCTTGGGCCCGTTCGCATCTCCTGGGCATACAGGTGGAAGTCGCTCCTGGACGCGGGAGTGAGGCTGTGCGGAGGCTCCGACGCCCCGGTGGAAGACCCGGATCCGAGACGGGGCCTGTTTGCGGCGGTAACTCGCCAGCGGCCCGACCACACACCCCCCGGCGGCTGGAACCCTGCCGAGCGGCTGACCCCGCGGCAGGCCTTGGCACTGTTCACCTCGGGAGCGGCGTTCGCCGCCAAGGCAGAGACCTGGAGTGGCGCCATCCGTCCCGGCTTCGTGGCTGATCTGACGGTTGTCGATCGCGACCCCCTCAAGGGTGGCGCGGACCAGATGTCGCGGATGAAGGTGCTGCGTACGATCGTCGCGGGCGTCGACCGCTACGTCTTCGCGGGAGGAGGTGCTCGGTGAGTGCCGCTTCTGAGAGCTCTCGGCGCCGTCGCCTGGCGTGGTGTGTAGCCGTGACGATCCTGGGGGTGAGCATGAGCGCCTGCGGTCTCTTCGGCCGAAGCTCCAGTGGGAACGATGAGCCGGACTGGACCGCTCTCAGAGAGCGGATGGTGACGACCCAGATCGCCGCCCGCGGGGTCCGCGATCCGGCGGTGCTCCAGGCCATGCGGACGGTGCCCCGCCACGAGTTCGTGCCGGAATCGGTCCAGCGTGAAGCATATGCGGACAACCCTTTACCGATCGGTGATGGACAGACGATCTCTCAACCGTACATCGTCGCCCTGATGACCGAGCTTCTCGAGGTCGACAAGGGAGATCGGGTGCTCGAGATCGGAACCGGCTCCGGGTACCAGGCAGCGGTGCTGGCCGCCATGGGCATCGAGGTGTACACGATCGAGATCCGGCCGACGTTGTGCCGGCATGCGGGAGAAACCCTTGCCCGCCTGGGCTACAAGAATGCGCATGTTCGTTGTGGCGACGGCTATGGGGGATGGCCGGACAAGGCGCCGTTCGACGGCATCGTCGTGACTGCGGCGCCCGAACGCATCCCGGACCCGCTCCTGGAGCAGCTCAAGCAGGGCGGCCACATGGTGATACCGGTCGGCGCCTTCTACCAGGAGCTCAAGGTCATTACCCGGACCGCAGACGGTTTCAGCGAACGGTCGGCGGTTCCGGTTCGCTTTGTTCCCATGACTGGTGAAATCGAGCGACGTCAGTAGAAGTCGTGGCTCGAGGTAACGGCCGGGACGTCGAGCCGCTGGAAGCTCCGGGCGCGTACTGAAACGGTGCCGTTTCGCTTTTGAAGGAACCCCTCGATGATGAGGACTGCGTGGCCGATGATCAGCGAGCGGTGGCGGCGGTAGAGCTCGGGACGGATGATGGCCTGAACCAGGCCGGTCTCGTCCTCCACGGTGATGAAGACCACCCCCTTGGCGGTTCCCGGACGCTGGCGAACGATGACCGCTCCGGCGACCCGTACTTGGGAACCGTCGGGGAGAGAGGCCAGATCTGCTGTCGCCACGATGCCGCTGGCGGCGAGGGTGGGGCGGAAGTGGGCCATCAGATGGGGACCGGTGGTGAGGTGGAGCCCGGTGTAGTCGGCGACTGTCTCCTCGAGCGCGCTCATCTCGGGCAGCGGTGAGCCGGTCTCGGCGGGCAAACACTCGAACAGAGGGCCCTGGCGGTGGCCAACCTCAGCCACCTGCCAGAGGGCCTCACGGCGGGTGAGCCCTAAGGAGGCGAGCGCGCCCACATGGGCGAGCCGGCTCAGCTCCTCGTTGCCGAGGCGGGTACGGCGCCCGAGGTCGGCGAGATCGGCAAAGGGGCCCGCTGTGCGAGCCGCCTCGACGGCTTCGCCCGCAGCCTGTCGCAGCCCCTTCACGTAGCGGAGGCCGAGGCGTGCCCCACCGTGCTCCCACCGGCACCGCCATCCCGAGTGTTGGAGATCGACCGGCAGGACCTCGACTCCATGGCGCTGAGCGTCCTTGACCACGGTCGCGGGATGGTAGAAACCCATCGGCCATGCGTTGAGCAGTGCAATGTAGAACGCCGCCGGGTGATGGCGCTTCAACCACGCGGAGGCGTACACGATGAGGGCGAAGCTGGCGGCGTGCGACTCGGGGAAGCCGTAGAGGGCGAACGATGTAATGGCGCGCACGACCTCCTCCTGGGCCTGTCCGGTGATCCCGCGTTGGGTCATGCCGCGCCGCAGCTTTGCCTCGATCGCCCGCATGCGTTCGCGTGAGCGCTTGAATCCCATGGCCCGGCGTAGCTCCTCCGCCTCGCCGCCGGAAAATCCCGCCGCCACCATCGCGATTCGCAGCAGCTGTTCCTGGAACAACGGTACGCCGAGGGTGCGCTTGAGGATCGGTTCGAGGGAAGGGTGGGGGTAGCTCACCAACTGCCGGCCCTGGCGCCGCTCGAGGTAGGGGTTGGTCATGTTGCCGGTGATCGGGCCGGGGCGGATGATCGCGACTTGCACGACGAGGTCGTAGAAGCATTGCGGGGCGTTGCGCGGCAGGGACGCCATCTGAGCCCGGCTCTCGATCTGGAAGACGCCGACCGTGTCCGCGGCGCGGATCATCTCGTAGGTGGGACCGTCATCGGGCGGCAGGTGGGCGAGGTCGACGTCGATTCCCTCGTGGGTGCGGATGAGCGGGATAGCCTCCTCGAGGGCGGCCAGCATCCCGAGGCCGAGCAGGTCGACCTTGATGATGCCGAGATCGGCGATGTCGTCCTTGTCCCACTGGATGACGGTGCGTCCCTCCATGGCGGCGGGCTCGAGGGGGACCACATCGTCGAGCCGCCCGGCGGCGAGCACCATGCCCCCGGAGTGCTGGCCGAGATGGCGGGGCAAGTGCTGAATTTGCCGCCAGAGACGTGCGAAGTGGCGGCTGTGCAGGGCGTCGGGGTCGAGCCCCGCGGCGCGCAGTTCCTCGCCCATGTCACGCGTCCCGTTGTCAAACTCCGAGGCTGCATGGCGCCCGAAACGGCGGGCGATGCGATCAACCTGCTGGAGGGAGAAACCGACCGCCTTGCCAACCTCCCGTGCCGCCGAGCGGCCACGATAAGTGATCACGTTGGCGGTCATCGCGGCGCCGCGGGCACCGTAGCGCCGGTACACGTACTGGATCACCTTTTCCCGTTGGTCGCCCGATGGCAGGTCGAGGTCGATGTCTGGCCACTCGCCGCGCTCCTCGGAAAGAAAGCGCTCGAACAGCAGCTCCATCTTGACCGGATCGACGGCGGTGATGGACAGGGCGTAGCAGACGGCGGAGTTGGCGGCCGAGCCTCGCCCCTGGGCGAGAATTCCCTCGCGCCGGCAGAAACACACGATGTCCCACACGATGAGGAAGTAGCCGGCGAGGTCGAGCTTCTCGATGAGGTCGAGCTCCTTGGCGAGCTGGGCCTGGGCACGCGCGGTGAGCGGGCGGAAGCGCGCCCGGGCCTCCCGCCAAGTGATCGTGCGCAAGAACGAGGACGGGGTTTCGCCGGGCGGCAGCGGATAGTCAGGGAAGCGGTAGCCGAGATCATCGAGCGTGAACTCCAGCCGCTGGGCGAGCTCACCCGTGGCATCAACCGCCCGGGGGAGATCGGGGAACAGCGACGCCATCGCGGTCGCCGATTTGAGGTGACGCTCCCGCTGTGCCTCGAGGAGGCGTCCGGCGGAATCGAGGCTCGTTCCCTCACGGATGCAGGTGAGCACGTCGGAAAGTTCCCGCTCGTCGCGGTGGGCGTAACGGACCCCGTTGGTGGCGATGAGGGGCAGCCGGAGGCGTTGCGCGAGCTCGATCAGAGTGCGGTTCCGGTGCTCCTCGGACCGCAGGTGGTGGCGCTGCAGCTCCACGTAGAGGCGACCCGAGAACAGGGATGCGAGGCGTTCGAGCAGGCGGCGGGCCGGCGTGAGGCCGCGCTGCTCGAGCTCGATGGCGAGCGCTCCCTCACCGCCGCCGGTCAGGCAGCACAGCCCTGCGACGTGTTCTTCCACCTGTGCCCAGGTCGCACGCGCCTGTCCCTTCGGCTGCCAGCCTGCGGCGGCCGTGAGCAACCGGCACAGGCTGCGGTAGCCAGTGCGGCTGGCGGCCAGCAGGGTGAGACGGGGCAACGGAGTTCCCGGGGGAAGTGGGTCGGGAACCAGGCCGAGGGGGCCCGGTAGAAGGGATGTCGGCCCGTGATCGCTCGAGTCCCCAGCTTCCGGTCGCGAGCTGTCAGCCTTGAGTCGGGAAGGGGAGTGAGGGGTGGAACGGTCGTCGAGGACGACCTCTGCTCCGACAAGCGGCCTGATCCCCGCATCTCGTGCGGCGCGAAAGAAGCGCGGCGCGCCGGAGACCCCGTTGCGATCTACCAACGCTACCGCCGGCAGCTCGAGCCGCGCCGCCTGTGCCACGAGATCCTCGGGCAACGAGGCACCCTCCAGGAACGAGAACGCGGAAGCGCAGTGCAGCTCGGCGTACGGGCTCGGCATCTAGCTCGATCCCCGTTTCTCACCACCGCGTGGCTGGAGTGCGCGCTGTGCCGGCGATGGCAACGTTTTCTCGCCTCTGGCTGCAGGAGTCCTTAGAATGGCGTCATGTTCGCGGCTCGGACACGGGACCGGTGAGGCATGTTGGACGGCTCTCGAAGAGAGCAGCTTCACGTAGCCGTCGGGGTTGTCGTGCTCGCGGGGTGCCTCTGGTTCGCCCTCGGCATGAACCGCGGGCTGCTGCTGTCGAGCGGTATCAAGGCCAAGGTCTGGCCGTGGGCGCCGTATATGGCAGACCGGCAGGTCGTCGCCCCGGCCCTGTCGGACCCGGTGTGGCAGTTCGTGCCGTGGCTGCAGTTGGCCCGGCGCGAACTCCGGGCCGGCCGCCTGCCGTTGTGGAACCCGTACCAGGATGCAGGCGTCCCGCTGCTCGCGAACCTCATCTGCGGGGTTGCCTCGCCCCTGGCGACGCCGGTCTTGGTTGCTGGCGTTGCAAGAGCGTGGAACCTGTCCCTGCTGCTGCGGGTCCTGGTGGCGGCCCTGGGGGCTTTTCTGTGGCTCAGGAGCGCCGGGCGTGCACCGCCCTCGGCAGCCATGGGGGCCTTGATGTTCGCCCTTTCGGGGCCGTTCATCGCCTGGCTCGAGCACCCACAGACATTGGTGATGGCATGGGTGCCGTGGCTTCTCCTCGCCGTTGAACGACTCGCGTCCAACCCATCGCCGTACAGTTTTGCGGGTACCGCGGTGGCCTCCCTGCTGGTGCTCACGGGCGGGCATCCGGAGGTCGCGCTGATGGCCGGTCTGCTTGCCGGTGCCGTGGCGGTGAGGGCGTCGCATGACCTCCGGGGGCTCGTGCGATGCGTCGGTGCGGGTCTGCTCGGCCTTGGTCTGTCGGCACCGGTGCTGTTGCCGTTTGCCGAGTACCTGCATCTCGGGACCGCTCTGAGTGGGAAGGGGCGTCACGCGTTCGTCCTGCCGCTGGCGGCGTTGGTCCGGTTCATCAGACCCCATTCGGCGGTGGGGCACCCGATCGAGGCGGCGGTGACGGTGTCGTTTGCGGGGCTGCTCCTTGCCGTCGCGGCGGTGGTGCTGTGCCGGCGGCGCGCCGGCGTCATCTTCTGGAGCGGCGTCGCGGTGGCGATCCTGCTGCTGACGTATGACAACCCGTTGGCACGGCAGGTCGCCGTGCACACGCCCATCTACGCCACCCGGACACTGCTCCTGCTGCCGCTGGCGCTCGCTTTCCTGGCGGCCGCGGCGTTCGACGAGGTCCGAGCCAGGATCAGTTCGCAACGGGCAAGGACGGTGGTGACTGCAGCCTTGCCTCTGCTGGTTCTCGGCGAGCTGCTTGCTGCGGCGCACGGCGTACATGCCGTCAGTCCTCCGGCGGACGTCCAGGCGACAACCCCGATGATCCGGTTTCTCCAGGCCGATCACGGCGTTTTTCGCATTCTGCCGCTGCACACCTTCCTGCCCCCCAACAGCGCCACGGTCTTCGGTCTCGAGGACGTGCGCGGCTACGACGCCATCGAGCCGGCTGGCTGGCTGCGCGAGCGGGAGGCGATCGGACGATCCACCACCCTGCCGACGGTGACCGACGTCATCGAACCGTGGAGCCTGGTCCGGGGAGGGAAGGCCCTGAGCTTCTGGAACGTCAAGTATCTGTTGCTGCACCCGCAGTTCCGTTTCGACGCCGCACAGTGGGGCCGGTCCATGGGGCTCGACCTCGCCTTGGCGTACGAAGGACCGGACGGGCGAGTGTTCCTCAACCGCGATGTGCTGCCGAGGGTTCGCTGCGAGGGCGGAGGCCGCGCTCGGCTCGAGTACCGGGATCCACAGAACTGGCGGATGACGGTGAGATCGCGGTCGCCCGACGTGCTGGTGGTGGCAAACCCGTTCTTTCCCGGCTGGCGCGCATCGATCGACGGGACGCGGGTCCCACTGGCGATGGCTGCTGGCGAGGCGATCCGCATCCCGATTCCGAGTGGTGTCCACCGTGTCGAGCTGAAGTACCGTCCGTTGTCGTTCGACGTTGGTCTGGGAGCTGCCGGGCTGTCGGTCCTGCTGTGCATCCTGTGGATGGTGGCCTCCAGACGCTCGGGGCGATCGCTGCAGCAGCCGGCACACAGGAGAGAAGGCTGACAACCGTAGCCTCTCAGTCGTAGACGCCGTCCGCATACCACGTTCCGTCGCGGCAGTTGCGGTACAGCCGATACAGTCGTCCATCGGAGAGCTCGATGTCCCAGTAGTCTCGGTCGGCGGGGCTGTCGCTCCACCAACCTTCCTCGCAGCGCCAAGGCCCCGCTGCCACGCGTACCAGGCCCTGGATATGGAGCCGTGCCCCGGTCTCGGAACGGAGAGAAACGGGACAGGGTGGCTCGGTCCCCTGCACGGGGCAACGGTTGTCACGCTCCGAGACGTCAGGGGTGGGCGGCTGGTGGCCGGACGCGACATTCTGCGAGAGCGGTTCTACCCGGGCACGACCTCCGGCTTCAACGGCGCAGCTTGTCCCTCTCACCTCCGTAATCACCTCCAGCGGCACTGGTGGCCGCAGAGTCCGTACGGCGAGCAGCCCGCGGCCTTCACGGGAAGCACGACGCTCCTTCGGTGGTGGTGGTGGCTCGAACACCGCCAGCGACACAGCCTCGGGGAGGTAGGAGTCGGCGAGGCGCGGTGAGCCAACACGGTCGGGGCCGATCCGGGCCATGGCGCGGGCGATCGTGGTGGCGAGCCGCGCCGGAGAGATCTCGGGAGGGCCGAACAGGGTGAGCTGCGCGCGGCGGGGCCGATCGGGATGGGCGGTGCAACGGACCGTAGCGACCGGGGCGCCGGGGAGCCGTACCTCGAGCTCGAGGCCGAGTATCCCCATCAGTGCCTTGACCTCGGTGGTGGGGGCCGGTAGACGTATGACACGCCGGTCGTGTCCTTCCGGCTCCAAGTCGAGATCGACCTCCAGCCTCAGACAGGCCAGCCCCTGGCACCGCAGACGTTCCATGAGGCGCCCGACGAGCTCTCCAACGGTGAGCAGGAGGGGCTCGAGGGTGAGCACCGGCCACTCCAGCTCGAAGCCCTCGCTCGGCGCCAGCGGGGGGTGGTAAGGAACGAGAGGGCTCGGGTCCTCGCCGCGGGCGGCACGGTGAGCCGCCTCGCCGTCTGCGCCGAGGCGGCGGGCGATCTCGGCGGCGGGAAGCCGTGCGAGGTCGCCGATGGTCACGAGGCCCCATCGACGAAGGGTTCGCCCGAGGCGGGGCTCCAGCTCGAGCGCATGCAAGGGGAGCGGTGCCAGGAAGCCGGTTTCTTCGCCTGGCGGCACGATGGTCGGCGAGGTGGGTCGGCGGGCGGCGACCCGAGCCGCCAGCTTGCAACCGGCAATGCCGACACGAACCGGGAGATCGAGAGCCGCCGCCGTACGCATTGCCCGATGCGCCATCTCGGCCTGGCCGTCGGTGCCGGGAAAGAGGCGACCCATGCCGGCTACATCGGCGAAGGCGAGGTCGTGCGCGGTATCCTCCACCCGCGGCGAGAGGCCCCCGGCAACCTCCAGGAGCGCTTCGTGGGCGGAGCCTTCACAGCTCGGGTCGCGTCCGCGGGCGATGAGATCAGGGGCAATACCGCGCGCCTGTGCAAGCGTCATCCCGGGTCGCACGCCCAGCTGCCGGGCCGTTCTCGAGGCGGCAACCAGACGGGCG
>JAJDNH010000021.1 GCA_022340775.1 Acidobacteriota bacterium | reverse complement strand
CTCGAGATCGCCGGGACGCTGACCGCGGGCCAGTGCCACATAGGTTGGGTAGGCCCATTCGTCCTCGTACTGCTCGGCCTTGAGGCCCGGGTAGACCTCGAGCAGTGTGGAGAACGAACCGAGGGCCTGAATGGAAACGTGCATCTGCCTGGGATCCGCGATCACGCCTGTCACCGTGAGGTCGACCATGTCATCGCACCGAACCACTCTTCCCATCGGCGACCGGTTCCCGAAGATCCTCTCCGCGAGACTCTCGGTCAGCACCAGCGAGTGAGGGCGAGTAAGCGCCGTCGACGCCTCCCCCTGGAGGAATCGAAAGGTGAAGATGCTGAACAGCGCCGGGTCCGCCCAGAAGAAACCACCGGTCGAACCTCGCTTCTCCCCCACCCTGTAGTCGAGATTTTCGCCATAGGAGAGGCGGGCCACACTCTCGATCTGCGGGAACTGGGACGCGAGATCCCTGCCCACCGCCGGCGGCATGACCGCCGAGCCGTTGGACTCCACGCGGTAGATCCGGTCGAGCTTCTGGTTGCCGTGGTCGACGGTCATCTCCTGCCGCACGAAGAGGAGCAGCAGCGTGGACGTCGCCATCGCGACGGCCAGGCCGCCCACACCGATGCATGCGTAGAGCTTGTGCCGCGTCAGACGCCTCCAAGCAGCTTTGAGAGAAGCGTAGATCATCACGCGAGCCATCTTCCCCGATCTCCCGTCACTGGATCACGAGCTCCTGGGCATCTTCGAAATCGGTGTAGGGCGAGACCACAACCCGTTCGCCGGGCGTCAGCCCCTCCAACACCTCCAGCTCCCGAGGGTTGCCGAGCCCGATGCGGATGGGCCGGCGCGTCGCGCGCGAGCCGGAGCGGTCGAGCACAAAGACCCACCGCCCACCCGTATCCTGCAGGAACCCACCCTTCGGCAAGAGGACCGCCCGAGCAAGATCCGACAGCTGGAGGCGCAGCCGCAGCGTCTGCCCGCGACGGATTCCCGACGGCTGCTCCCCCTGAAAACGAAGATCCACATCGCAGCGACCTGCCGACACCTCGGGCGAGATTCTATCCACCACCAGCGTGAACCCCTGCCCGTCCTCTTCCCAAGTCGCAAGCTGCCTCAGCCTCAGCCGCGGTAGATAGTGCTCGTCCACCCTGGCCCGAACCTTGAAGCCGTCCAGCACATCGACCTGTCCCAGCCGCTGCCCGGGCCGTTTGGACTCGCCGACCTCGGCGTCGAGGGAGGTGACCTGGCCGGACACCGGAGCCCTGATGGACAACCCGTCGAGGTTCGACCTTGCCACCGCCAGGTTGGACTCCATCTGTCGCAGCGACGTTTCCAGCTGCCTGACCTGACCTTCCCGGTACCGGGCCTCCTGCCTCTCGGCCTCCGCCGTGAGCTTCTGCAGCCTGGAGTAGTAGTCGTAGTCGTCCTGTGCCAGTGCCAGGTCGTTCGCCGGGACCAGCCCGTCGGCTTGCAGAGATTTCAGAGACTGGAGCCTGCGTCGCTTGTCCCGCAGGGTGTAGTCGATCTCCAGTCGTCGCTGGGCCATGAGCACCCGGTTTTGCTCCAGCGCCAGCTGCGTGTTGCGGAGGTTGTTGCTCTGCTGATAAAGCTCGGCGTCCCGATCCATGATGTCCATGAGCAGGTTGGAGTTCCCGAGCTTGAGGAGCCTATCGCCCGCCTTCACCAACGCCCCCTCAGCGACGTAGACCTCTTCAACCCTGCCGCCCTGGACCGCGTCGAGGTACACGGTCTTGAGGGGGACCACCTCTCCGGTCACCGGCAGATACTCCTGAAACGGGCCTTCTTTGACCGTCGCGATCTGCAGCCGGTCTGCGTCCACACGCAGCCGCCTGGTGTACGCGCCATTGCGAACGGCGAGGGCGACCCATACAACCCCCACTCCGGCGACGAGAATGAAGATCAGGCGTCGCCACGTCCACCGCCTGCGTTCGATCTTGCGGTCCATGGCCTTGCTCACGTAGAAGCCACGATACAAGTCCCGTGCCATGCAGCCGCCCCCCGCTGGTGAGTTGCGGATTCACCTGCGCGCACCCCGAGGTCGTCGCCACCGTCGGCCGAGCCGGCGCGGGACGGCGGGAGCCGTCCCCCGGACCCGCCACGGGTCACGCGCCCGACTTCCGCACGTTGGCTGGTGCCCGCCCGAGAGGTGCACGGCTGTGACACAGTACGTGTACGCTGGCGTACACTCGGAGCCTCGCCTCCTGTACAATCGCCGGCACGAGGGATGCATCATTCATCGGGGAGATGGCCGAAGCGATGAGGAGCGAGGGTGGCAGGATCCTGGTCGTGGACGACGATAAGGACGTCCTTGCGGCTGCCCGACTCTTCCTCAAGCAGCACGTGGGCCTGGTCCGGACGGAAACCGACCCTGGCCGCCTGCCCGTGATCCTCGAAAGCGAGGTTTTCGACGCCATCCTTCTGGACATGAACTTCTCGTCGGATCTGACCGGCGGCGAGGAGGGGTTCCTCTGGCTGCGCAGGATTCTCGAGACCGACCCGGCGTCGGCCGTAGTGCTGATGACTGCCTACGCCGACCTGGACCTCGCCGTACGGGCCATCAAGGAAGGGGCGGTCGATTTCATCGAAAAGCCGTGGAGAAACGAGAAGCTGCTCGCCACCGTCGCTTCGGCGGTCCAGCTGCGGTTCACTCGCTCCGAGGTGCATCAGCTGAAGTCGCGTCAGCGGCAGCTCGCCTCGGACCTCGATCTCCCGTTCCACAACATTATCGGTGAGTCTCCCGCGATGGAGGCGGTCTTCGGCCTGGTCCGCAAGGTGGCGGCCACAGCCGCCAACGTGCTCGTCACCGGCGAGAACGGCACCGGCAAGGAGCTCGTTGCCAGGGCCATCCACCGGCAATCGGCTTGCGCAACCGAGACCTTTGCCAGGGTCGACATGGGAGCACTGAGCCCCACCCTTTTCGAGTCGGAGCTCTTCGGCCACGTCAAGGGCGCCTTTACAGACGCCCGGGAAGATCGCCCGGGCCGCATCGAGCTGGCAACCGGCGGCACTCTCTTCTTGGATGAGATCGCCAATCTCCCGCTCGTGCTTCAGCCGAAGCTCCTGTCTGTGCTTCAGGAACGGCAGGTGACGAGGGTCGGTTCCAACACACCGCGAGCGGTCGAGTTCCGGCTCATCTGCGCCAGCAACGTCTCGTTGCCGGATCTCGTCGCCGAAGGACGCTTCCGGCAAGACCTCCTCTATCGCATCAACACGGTCGAGATTCGGATGCCCCCACTGCGCGACCGTCCGGAGGACATTCCTCTCCTCGCCGAGCACTTCCTACGAGCGTACGCCGCCAAGTACCGGAAGAACATCGGCCGCATCGCCGCCGCGACCTTCCGGAAGCTCGGGACCTACGAGTGGCCTGGAAACGTCCGTGAGCTGCAGCATGCTGTGGAACGCGCGGTGATCCTGAGCGGCTCAAAGGTGCTGCAGCCGGAGGACTTCCCCCTCAGTGAGATTCCTCGCTTCGGCGAGCAGCTCGTCATCGACACCCTCAACCTCGAGGACATCGAGCAGGCCGCCATCAGCCGGGCCCTGCTCAAGCACGCGGGCAACATCAGCCGTGCATCCCGGGAGTTGGGGCTGACACGAACGTCTCTCTACCGGAGGATGGCGCGATACAAGATGTAGGGACCGGCGTGTTTCGATCACCAACCTTCTCGACTCGGATTCTGATCCGGATCGCAGCGCTGCTCGCTTCCTTGGCGCTGATCGTGGTCCTGGTCCTGTGGTACCGGTTCTACCTCTCCGCTTCGCTGGTTGCCCTGGTTGTCGCGGCACAGATTCACGGGCTGTTCCGACTGGTGGAGAAGAGCAACCTCCGCCTGGCGGCATTCCTCGATGCCGTTCAGCAGTCCGATTTCACTCAGGGTGTCAGCGACAGGCCGCAAGGGTCCGGGTTCGACCAACTCGACGCTGCCTTTGCCGGCGTCATGGAGCGCTTCCGCGCGGTGCGCCTGGAGCGAGAGGAGCAGGTGCGGCTTCTCAACGCCGTGGTTCAGAACGTCGACTCAGGGTTGCTTGCCTTCACGGAGGATGGCGCCACGAGCCTTTGCAACTCCGCGGCTCGACGTCTGCTCGGAGCTCCGGAGATTCGGAGCCTGGACGCACTCGAGGCGCTCTGCCCTGAGCTCGGCGCCTGGGTTCGCCAGGCCGACAGGGATGACAGCTGTTTGGTCAAGGTGGCCCGGGGTGATCGCCTGCTGCAGCTGGCTGTCAGAGTCACGGTGCTCCAGCTCCGTGGCCGGCGGCTTCGTATCCTCGCGTTCCAGAACATCGCGGACGAGCTGGCGGAGAAGGAGTCGGAGGCGTGGCAGAACATGGTCCGAGTGTTCACCCATGAGATCCGGAACTCCCTGACTCCGGTCGGCTCTCTCGCCTCCACCGTGCAGGAGATGCTGGCCTCCGGCCGCCCGTCAGAGCGGATCGAGGATATGAACGAAGCGCTCGCCACGATCCAATCCCGGAGCCGGGGGCTCCTCGAGTTCGTCAGTAGCTATCGGGACCTCACCCACCTGCAACAGCCGGTGTTCGAGGAAATCCCAGCCCGCGACCTCCTCAGGAGAATCGAGACGCTGATCGCAAGCCGGATCGAGGGCCAGCCAATAACTGTGCGCACCACCGTCACTCCGCCCGCCCTCCGGCTCACCGTCGATCCCGGCCTGATGGAGCAGGCCATGTTGAACGTGGTCATTAACGCCATCGAGGCGTTGACGGGCCGGCCCGACGGTGAAATCACGGTCGCCGCCCAGATGAGCGGCCGGGGCCGACCCTACGTCGCGATCACCGACAACGGCCCAGGAATCGTGGCTGAGGCACAGGATAAGGTCTTCGTGCCGTTCTACAGCACCAAGCGCGAGGGGTCGGGCATCGGCCTCGCGCTCTCCCGCCGGATCATGCGGCTTCACCGGGGTGAGCTGACCGTTCGCTCGGTACCCGGACGACAGACGGTCTTCACGCTCCAGCTCTGACCGACATAGTAACCAGGCAACCGCGCCTCCCCGCAGTCGCTGCCTCAACGGTGGCAGCGCCGCCACCTCCGCCCCCGGCGGTCACTTGTCCGCAGTGGGGACCGGCCTGCCGTCGTGAGGTCCCAGCTCGCGCTGTGGGATGTCGTCCCACCAGTGGCTCCACGGCATGTCGTTCCGGCGCTCGAGGTTGAGCGGGTAGTAGATCCGGTTGTCCGAGCGGGTCTGCGCACCGCCGACCAGCAGCCGCGCTGTCCGATCCCCGTTGTTGAGGAAGGTGTGGCAGATCCCGGTTCCGGCCGGGAACGCGGCGAGATCACCGGCCTTCATCGGGTGCAGGTGGCCGTCGATCCACGCGTCGACCGCACCCTCGAGCACGAAGACGAACTCCTCCTCCTTCTCCTCGGCGTGCGGGTAGGAGGTCCGGTGACCCGGCTCCAGCCGCTCCAGGTGGAGGCCGATCTCGAGCAGCCCGGCGGCCTTCCCGATCGCCCGTCCGTAGGACAGGACCTCGTCCGAATGCGGGTACCTGGCGGCCTCCTCGGCAATGTCGGAAGACGAGATGATGAACGCTGGTCTCTCCATGAAGCACCCTCCTCGTTGTCACGCGCCACCGGCACAGTACCTGGAACCCGCGCACCCACGATACCGCTTCCGGCAGCTGCCTCTCCATCAAGAGCCTCGCCAACATCGAGCTTGACGCTCTCGAACAGTTGATCCGGGCCTCGGTCGACCGCCTGTGCCAGAGCTACGAAACAGAGCCGGCGAGCTGACCCGCCACCCGACCCGAGCCCACATCCCGCCTCAACCGTGCCGTTCTGGAGCCCTCGTTGGAATCTGCGACTCGTCCTCCCGACCCAGTGTCCGACATGATACGCTCGTCACACGGGGGGAAAACCAAGGTCGAAGGAGGAGGCTTCAATGAGCGACTACTCGAAGCGTCTGGCGGTTGTAGCTCTGGCGGCGGCCCTGGCGGCGACCGCCGGACTCGCACAGCAGGACCGCAAGGGATGTGAGGATCATCCGCTGCTCTCGCGCATGGCGGGATACTCCATCAGCAGCTGCCAGAAGCTGGCATTTGCGAGCCACAAGTTCCAGCTGAAGAAGGGCACGGCCACCGTCGAAGGCCGGCTGACGAGGATCGACTACGTGAAGCCGAGGGAGGCAGAGCCGACATCGGGGCTGGAGGTGATCCGCAACTACACCAACGCGGTGAAGGCGATCGGCGGCACGGTGACGTACGAGGGCCGGTACTCCGCCTCGATGAAAGTGAATGTCGGCGGCCACATGGTGTGGATCGAGGTTCAGCCTGGGCCGACCCACTCCTACAAGCTCTACATCGTCGAGAAGAAGGAGATGGAGCAGCAGGTGGTCGCCGACGCCAAGGCCCTCTTGGAGGGCCTGAACCGCTCCGGCAAGGCGGTGATCCACGGCATCCTGTTCGACACCGACTCGGACGTCATCAAGCCGGGCTCGGAGCCCGCCCTCGAAGAGGTGGCGAAGCTCCTCCGTGAGAACCCGAAGATGAGCGCGTTCGTCGTCGGGCACACCGACATGGTCGGCAGCTGGGAGCACAACCTGGACCTCTCGAGCAAACGTGCGGCCGCGGTCGTCGAGGCGCTTGTCACGAAGTACGGCATCTCCCGCGATCGGCTGACGGCGCGCGGAGTCGGACCGCTCTCCCCCCTCGGCTCGAACAACACCAACGAGGGCCGCACCCTGAACCGCCGCGTCGAGCTCGTCAAGAGGTAAGAGACGGGACGGTCCGGGGCTCGAGCTGTGACCCGGCCCCAGCCCTAACCCGACTGCCGAGGCGGACGGGGGAGAAGGAGTGCGAACGGGATCCCGCACAACCCGGCGGCGGCGCAGCCGAGGTACGTCGGACCCATCCCGAACCGGTCGGCCAGCGCACCCACCGCCACCACGACCAGCGAGCGGATGGTGAAGCTCAGCGCCATGTAGACGCCGTTGGCAAGGGATCGTCGTGAAGGATCCACCTCCTGGCTCACGGCCATGACGACCGGGGTGGCGGCCAGGGCTACGAACCCGAGAGCCGGCAGCACGGCCAGCCGAGCCGCTCCCGAGAACTCCGACAACGCCACCAGGAGCACCGAGGCCCCGGCGAGCGAGCCCGCCAGGATGCGGCGCCGCCCCACTCGGTCACTGACCGATCCACCGAGCAACGCTCCCAGCACGCCCGCAGCCTCGAGGATAGTCAGCGCCGCACCGGACAGCCACAGGCCGGCCCCCCGCTCTCGGAGGAACAGGGGCAGATAGGTCGTCACGGCAGCCAGCAGGAAGGCGCGGAAGAAGACCAGCCCGGCCAGCGGACCGAGCAGAGGCGCAAGCCGACGCAAGCCCTCGGCGAGCCCCAACCCTCTGCGGTCTTCCTCTTCCTCGACCCGGGGCCACCGGCGGGCTCTGAAGAACAGGATGATGGACGCGAGCACGCCTCCCAGCGCCAGCCAGGGGCTGCTCCGCGAGCCGAACAGGCTGATCCCGCTCACGATGACCGCCGGTCCAACCGCCCGCCCCAGCTCGCCCCCCACCATCCAGAACCCCATCCCCCGCCCGAGGGCGGGGCCTGACATGCGCCCGGCAATCGGCGGCGCCAGGGCATGAAGGGCTGCCGAGGAGAGCCCGGCCACCAGAAGCAGAGCCGCCGCCGCAGGGAACCCCGGGGCGAGCGGGAGCCAGGCCATGGCGAGCGCTGTGAGCCCCGGCGCGGCGGCCACCAGCCAGCGCAGGTCGCGCCGGTCGCCCAGGTGGCCGATCAGCGGCTGGAGCAGCGAGGGCGCCTGCAGGAAGACGGTCAGGCTCCCGGCCTCGGCTCGGCTCAGGGCGAGGCGGCGCATCAGCTCCGGGATCAGGGGCGGCAAGAAGGCGGTGTACGTGTCGTGAACCAGGTGAGCCGATCCCACGACCGCAACGGCGGCGGTGCGAAACCTCCCACTCTGCCGGTGTCCGCCGTCTTCCACGGCCGAGAGTGTAGCCGAGACTAGCCCACATCATTCTCCAGCAACCTACTGCGACCGGCGATACGCCAGCCATCGCCGTGCTCTTCGCGTCCCGGTGCCCTCACCATACCCTCCGAGTAGGCCTGTGGCACCTCGACGCTCAGAACGTAGAGGTCCGACCCACGGCCCCTGTGCCGTCCGCACACCCGGCTTGGGGCCAAGGTCAAGGTGCGAGGAGGCAGATGTGACCTTTGATCCACCGCAAGTGCGAGCAACGCAGAGACGGGCCGCGAGCCGGGCCTGTTCCCCAGGTTGCGGCGCCACGGGCGGCATGGGGGTCACCAGCCGGGCCTCTGCCGTTGACAAGAGCCTCGCCGGTCTCGCCACGATCACACGTGAACAATGCGGGCCAGTGCCTGCCCAGCAGCGCCCTACGCTCCTACGGCCGTTCCCCGTCTGAGCTGCTGTGGTCCGGCAGGGACGACCACGCTGCACGGATTGCATCCAGGAAAGCGGTTACATGCAGCTCGGTCTTGGCTTCGGTGGTATCGGCGATCAGGTGGAAACCAGCGTCGCTGATGATGCAGTCGACCGCTTGAATCGGCATCACGTCCTCACGGGGGTTGAAGAGCAGAATATCGAGTTCCCCGCCGTTGTCTTCAGCCTTTCGCTTGAGCTCACCGAATAGCCGATTATCGCGGGTGAACCAGACCTGGTCCCGGGTAGCAGCGCCGGTCGCGTCGCGCCAGAACGGGTACCCTTCCACATCCAGGACGGTCGCGGCATCCGCTGCGGCGGGCGCGACCGCGCCAGCTTCAGATGCCGAACGCCACTTGTCGGACGAAACGACCAGAACAACCCGTGGTTTCCCTGCCGGGTCACCCCAGCGACGCTGTTTGTGTTCGCGAGCAAGCTTGATAATAGAGCCGTGGCCGGCGGAGTGCTTGAAACATGTCTCGTCGAACCCGTTGGCGCCGATGAGCACCAGATCGACCGCCTGATTTTCGATGACGTTGCCGGTAACGATATCTGGTATGAGGATGAGATTGCAGAAGTTCCTTTTCTTCAACGCCTGCGCATACGAGAATCCGTCGTGGTACACGAGCCGATCCCCCTGTGCAGTCTGCGTCTTGGACTGCCCATCACAGATGAATATGCGAAACCGGCGGGAGAACTCCTTCTCCAGGTCCGAGTCGTACAGGCTTCTGATTTCCTCAGGGCCCCGACCTTCCTCCATCATGAGCCTATCCCGGAATCCGCAGATCGCCTTGATGACGAGCTCGCTGTACCCGAAAAGCAGAAGCGTAACCGCCCCCCCCTCAACAGCCGAGAACTGTGTGTGGTCCTCGAAGAAGGCGGCCGCGTTCTTCCGGATTCTCCTCCGGTGATCATGCTGGCGCTGAAACTGGGAATCGATCTCGGCGACGTAGTCCACGAGCCTGCCCGACCTCAGCGCTTCAGAGTGCTCACAGGACTCCACCAGGGATCGGACTCCATAGTGGCAGCGGCGCTGGCCCAGCATCCCCGTCCGGATCTTGGCCAAGAACTCCCGGATCTCATCTGCAGTCTTCTTTGGGTTAGCCATTGGCCGGAACTGCACGGGCCCTGGCGAACCAGCCTCCAGGTTGTAGCCGGCAATGTTGGCGATGGTGAGGAGGATCATCTCCAACAGCTTGGACGCGCTCGGAGCGATCAGGATGTCGTAGTTCATGATCAGTCCCAGGAGATCATCCAAAGACCTGTCGTCGAGACCTCTGCTCTCGGTCTTCTCCAAATCGATGTAGAACGCAAAGCCTGCCCGGGTCAGGGTGTACATCACCGATGCCAGCTCGTCCCGCAGGTCGTTCATCACGATGTCAACGACATACTGGATCTTCTCTGCGACCCAAGGCATCGACGCGTTCTTCGTCCTGAGCTCCTCCTGGCTGGGCAGCTGGAACTGGACCTTGATCCTGTGCTCCCCGTGGCATACCTGAATACCGCTGACCAGGCGGCTCTTGATCCAATGGATCTTGGACTCGGGAGGAATCCCATAAGCGAGGCATACTAGGTAGGCAGACGTGGGGGCACGGGAACCGCTCACGTCGAGGGCGTCCGCCAGGCGAAGGTAGCCGGCCAGCAGACGCAACCGGTAACTGTGGCCGTCCACCACCATTGTCTCCCGGCAGCGGCCGAGGTCTTCTTGCTTCCGATGGTAGAAGGCGAGCTGGGCCAGAAAGAAACGGTCTCGCTCCCGGAGCCCGCACTCCGCGAAGTGGTTGATGATGTACCAGCGACCGATATCGTGGTGCAGCTTGCGAATCTCCTCGACGTGAGCCTCACGGCCGAAGTACAGATTGGCGACAGATCGCAGCATGCCCACGTCGTGCAGCCAGGCGGACGCTAGCAGGTAGAACCGTTCCCTCGCTTCCAGCTGGGAGTAGGACTCGAGGGGAATCAGCTCGTGGATCCGGTTCTCCACGTGCTCGTGATGCTCGATGCCGTGGGGCGTGAAGAACGGAAGAGGCGGCTGCAGCGCGGCTTCTCGTTCGATCATCGCGGTCATGGCTGTGACGATTCGAATCCTGTACTTGCCGTCCGCCTCGTCAAGCCAGCTCTCCCAACAACGTTGTTCGTCCACGCTTCCCTGATTCATGGCTCCTCCGCGACTGCGGTGCCCTCATACAGCGTTTACAGGACGATTGGTGCAAAGCCCATTCTACCCTGGGCACTGGCGGTTCACATCCCGAGGTCCTCGGCCGCCGGCCACGAGGTAGGGAAGCTTGCTGCCAGGAAACGGAAAGTCGTGTTCATCAAGTTCTGCAAGACGGGATCATGGGCTCGGTACCTCGAACCGGTCACCGAACGGGTTCTCGGTGAGGCACATGCCTCGTCGGGAGCGGTGGTCGGGTGTGCTCTGGTCCCGACCGCCGTTGACGTGCGACACTATGAAACCGGAGCTCGCGGCACGAACCCTCGGATCGGATCGGCGGAGCCCAGTGAGGAGGCCACATGAAGAGAGCATCGTGGATTGCCTTGGCGTTGGCGCTGATGGTGACGGCTCCACTCCTTGCAGGGGATATCCAGGTCCTGTGCGAGCCCGGCCTCCGCGTCTACCTCGACGGCGAGTTCGCCGGGATATCGACGGCGAAGGACGACGGCCTCTTCCTGGCCAGCGTGGCCAAAGGTCAGCACCGCCTGTGGGTCGAGAAGGACGGGTTCCTGTCACAGAACTTCGTGGTCGACGTCCTCGATGCTCCGATCGAGGTCAAGGTTGCCGAGTTCAAGCCGATTCCGACCGCCGCTCCGGAAACACGACCGGAAAAGACCGAAGAGAAGGAGGTGACCGAGCTCATCGGCAACCTGGTGATCACCTCGGCCCCGCAGAACTGCGTGGTCGAGGTTGACGGCAAGAGCCACACCAAGGACGTCCCTGAGCTGTCGCTCGGCGGCATCGCCGCCGGGGATCACGCGATCTCCTTCAGCAAGCCCGGGTACGCCCCGATCTCGGGCGTCGTCAACATCCAGTCCGGGGCCGAGGTCACGGTCCGCGGCAACCTCAAGGACGGCCGGGTCGAGGTTGTTCACAAGGGGAAGGGATCCCTGCGGGTGTTTTCGACGCCGACCCAGTGCACCCTCCGTTTCATGGGCAAGCTCATCGAGAAGACAAATCGGATACTGAACCGCTCGTTCATTCCAGCGGGCGAGCATCCGCTCGAAGCCTCCTGGGCCGGCCGCAAGCTGACCACCACGATCATGATCAAGGACAAGCAGCGGACCATCGTCACCATTAGCTTCGGCAGGAAAGACCAGCCGTTCGTCGTCACCTACGAGCCGGAGTAGGCAGAGACCACAGCCTCCCCGAGCACACACTGGAGGTGCAGGGCTCACGGCCTGCAGCTGCCCTCCTTGAGGTGGAACGACCGTTCGTGCGGGCGACGGTTTGCCCGAGCCAGTGGACCTTCCCAGGGCTGCGGCAGCGATCAGCGCACGAACGGGATGCTGAGAGGGTAGTGGACCGGTCGGTCGGCAAGTGCCCGCACCGCATTGATCACGCCCTGGAAGGTGCAGAACAGCGCGACGAGAATCATGGGGATCGGGCCCACCACCGTCGCCAGCACCATCATGAAGCTCAGGTGGCTGCCCGGCTCGCCGAGCCCACTCCCATGTCCCAGGAAGATCAGCGCAGCCGGCACGATCATCAAGATGAACGCCCCGGTTAAGAGGACGAGCGCCATCGTGATCTGGAAGTTGAGCGCCTTCCGCGCCTGGCTCTCGATGCTCTGTGACTGGCTCTTCTTCCACGACCAGATCAGAAGCGGGACGATGACCAGGCAGAAGATGCTGCTGAGGTGCAGCACGACCAGCCAGATACTCTCGTTGCCGGCAGCCCGCCCTTCGAAATCGAACTCCAGCTCACGACCGAGGCAGCGAAGCGTGTAAGCACGGGGATCGACCTCACCGCTCTCGATCCTCTGAACCGTCCGCGCGCTGACCTCGCAGCGCTCGGCCAGCTCCTCCTGGGTCAGCCCCTTCAGCTGGCGAAGCTCGGCGACCTTGAGTCCGAGATCCGGCTGGTACATCGCGACCTCCCTTCCTCTCGCCTTCCAATCTACGTACCGGGCACCAGGAAGACCATGTCGTTCTCACGACATTCGCACGACATTGCCCACGACAACACGCCAAATGGACCCTTTCGGCGGGCCGGGGACTGACAGGCAATCGAGCGACTCCTGCCATAACGGTGGCGGGAGACCCGGGTCGCGCTTCTCTCTGCTGACAGCACGGTGTCAGGAGATGGGTGCTGGAATCTCCTTGCGGCCGGAGCAATGAGCGTCCGCACCGCGGAAAGGAGATCGAGATGCACGAGTTCTGTTGGGTGGAGATGGTGACCGAGGACAGCAAGGCGGCGCAGAGCTTCTACGGCGACCTGTTCGGTTGGTCGTACGAAGGGGTTCCAATGCAGAACGGGCAGCAATATGCGATGTTCCAGCCCGAGGCGGGCGGGCCGGGCGGCGGGATCATGCACAAGCCGGACCCGAGGCTGCCGACCACCTGGATGCCCTACGTCGCGGTCGCCGATCTCGAGGCCGCCGTGGCCAAGGTGGCGACGCTCGGCGGGTCGGTCCAGGTCGGTCCGACTCCGATTCCCGGAAAGGGGTCGTTTGCAGTTATCCAGGATCCGACCGGCGGAGTGATCGGCCTGTGGAGGTGCGAGGGCTGACCCTCATCGTTCACGGTGGGACGACAACCGGCCGGGAGGGGCAACCCTCCCGGCCGCGTCGCGCCGGAAATCCGCGCGCTAGAATACCGCATGCGCCGTGCTGATCGCCTGTTTCGCCTGGTGGAGCTGCTGCGCCTGCGGCACATGCTCACCGCACGCCAGCTCGCAGAAGCGCTCGAGGTCTCCGAGAGGACCATCTACCGTGATGTCGCCGACCTTCAGCGCCAGGGTGTGCCCATCCGGGGCGAAGCGGGAATCGGCTACGCGGTCGATCCGGGCTACGATCTTCCTCCATTGCAGTTCACCGTTGACGAGCTCGAGGCGCTCGTGCTCGGTGCGCGCATGGTGCAGACTTGGTGCGGCAAGGACCTCGCCGGAGCGGCACGGGATGCCGTTGCACGCATCGAGCTCGCGCTCCCGAGACGGCAGCGGGATCGCGTGGAACGAACCGCGCTCTACGTCCCCGACATCGGGTGGACCCTTCCCGGGGCACGGCAGATGGCGGAGCTGCGAGAGGCGATCCGCGAGCAGCGCAAGATCCAGATGAAATACATCGACCTCCAGGAGCGTCCCAGCGAGCGGATCGTTTGGCCCCTCGGGCTGTTCTTCTGGGGGCGCAAGGCAACGCTCGGCGCATACTGCGAGCTGCGAGAGGACTTCCGGAGCTTCAGACCGGACCGGATCGATTCGCTGGAGGTCCTGGCGGAGACCTTCGTGGCCGAGCCGGGCCGTACACTCCAGGACTACCTGCGCCGAGCCTCCGAGCAGGACCGTCCGTTCCCGTGACCCCAGGGAAAGCCGTTCCCCCGGCCTCATAACGTTCCTGGTACCTACCAACCTGGAAGGGACCCGTCAGCTCAAGAGTGCCGAAAGTGTCGGCCCCGGCACCTGGATGACCCCCGCAATCGGCAAGATTGTCGGGTTCGTGCAACAAGTTGTCGCTTCCAGCAATGGACAGAACACCTTCCCGAGAGCGAAAAAGAAAGAAGAGAGATACCCAAGCAACCGGCCGAGGGGGCGCACCCTGCGGCCACTGGCAAAGGAGGTCGGTCATGGGAAGACCTCGAATCCCGTATTGCATCGCCATCGTACTAATGCTCGCCGTCGCCGCAACGGCACCCGCCGGTGTCCCCGGCAACGACATCTACGTTCCCTCCCTGGCCCGCACCCACGGCGCCAACAACTCGCAGTGGTACGCCACGGTGTGGATCTACAACCCCGGCACCCAGGCGACCCAGGTAACGGTGAGCTACCTGCGCCGCGACCAGAGCAACCTGTCCCCCCTGATGCAGATCGTCACCGTCGACTCGGGCGAGGTCCTGAAGTTCGGCGACGTCTTCCTCGACCTCTTCGGCCTCGAGGACGCCAAGGGCGCTCTTCGCTTCCAGACCAGCCGCAAGATCGTCGTCTCGGCACGTTCGTTCAACCTGACGACCTCCGGGCTGGCCAACTCCCAGGGACAGTTCCTGGCCGGGATGCCCTCGGAGCTGGCCATCGCCACCGGCGAGAAGACCTCGATCCCCGGCGTCACTCAGCCCGCCGACGGCAGCTTCCGCTGCAACTACGCGCTGGTGGAGACCGGCGGCGGCAACGCCGACGTCCGGGTCAGCCTTTTTGACCGCGACGACGTCGCCCAGGGGGCCCGGACCTACTCGCTGGCGCCGTACGAGCCGATCCAGCTCAACCTGAGCGACCTCGGCAGCGGCCTCACGGTGGACGGGGGCCGCCTCGACGTGGAGGTGCTCTCCGGCTCGGGCCGCGTGCTCACGTTCGCCTCCATGGTCGGCAACGGCACGCTCTCCCAGGATCCGTCCACTCTCGAGATGACCTATGAGCTGGTTCAGGAAACCAGCGGCACCGGGGACATTACCGCAGTCAACGCCGGTGCTGGGCTCACCGGAGGAGGAACGAGCGGCGATGTCACACTGTCGATAGCCGATGCCGGCGTCACCAAGGCCAAGCTGGCGGCGCCAGGAGGGACGTCCGGTCAGGTCCTGGGGACGGACGGCAACGGGTTACTGTGGCAGGACGCCGGGTCCGGTGGGGACGGCGACATCACCGCCGTCAATGCGAGCGGAGGCCTGACCGGGGGCGGTGCCTCGGGCGACGTCACTCTCTCGATTGCCGACGGTGGCGTCACGACGGCCAAGCTCGCCAACGCCGCAGTCACCGCGCCGAAGATCAGCGGCTCAGGGGCCTCCTCTGGCCAGGTGCTCAAGTACAACGGATCGTCAGTCGCGTGGGCCAGCGACAACGAGGGGGGCCTGACGTTGCCGTACTCGGGCACTGTCAGCCTTACCACTACCGCTTTCTGGGTTGTGAACTCTGGCAACGGCGACGGGATCCGCGGGAACAGCGCCGTGCACACCGGCGTGTTTGGCACGACGGACGGGATAGGGAATTATGGCGTCTGGGGAAGGTCCACCAACCAGGAGGGGGGCGGCGTCCTTGGATCGAATAGTGTCACCGGCTGTTCAGGGACGCTTGGCTCCACAGAAGCCGGAGCGAAGGGAGCCTGCAGCTACGCAGCGATCGGGTACTTGGGCACATCGACATATGCCGTGAGGGGGTCTGCGTTGGAGGCTGGATACTTTGCAGGTTACTTCGACGGCAGCAGTACAGACCTGGTCTACATCGAGAATACCGGCTCAGGACGCGGATTGCATGCGGTCACCGCCGCCGACACCGGGGTGTGGATCCAGACGAGCGGCAGCTCGGCGTACGCGGCGCTCGACGCCCGTCGCTCGAGCGACTCTCTCCTTGCCGGATTTTTCAAGGGCAAGGTCACCGCGACGGGAACGGTGTCGGCGCCCATAAGTCAGTCCACGATCGACCACCCGCTCGACCCCGCCAACCAGTACCTTTCCCGCTCGTACGTCGAGTCGCCGGACATGATGGACATCCACAACGGAAACGTCGAGACCAACGACAGCGGCTTCGCCACGGTCAAACTGCCGCCATGGTTCGAGGCGGTCGACCGCGACTTCCGCTACCAGCTCACGGTCATCGGTCAGTTCGCCCAGGCGATCGTCGCCAAGGAGATTTCGGACGGCAGCTTCACCATCCAGACCGACAAGCCGAACGTCAAGGTCTCCTGGCAGGTCACCGGCATCCGTCACGACCCGTGGGCCGAGGCCCACCGGATACAGGTAGAGCAGCAGAAGCCGGAGGCCGAGCGCGGGCGCTACCTGCACCCCGAGCTCTACGGCCAGCCGAAGGATCGCGCCGTCGGCTGGATCGAAGAGGACGAGGCGGCTTCAGCCGCGGCAGCGGAAGGGCGCGACCGCTCGCAGTGAGAGCCGAACAGTGGAATCGACGGCGCCATGGAGCAACAGCGTCGTTCAGACACGCGTCGGAGGGCCCGACAAGGGAAATGCGGGCCCGACGAGGGAGGTCGTCATGAGACAGAAATGGATAACCCTGGTGCTGGGCGTCCTGGCCCTGGTGGCGGCAGCGCCCCTGTGGGCGTCGTTTGCCGGGACGGATGTCTTTTTGCCCTCGGTAGGGCGAGGCTCGGGAAAGAAGAGCTCGCAGTGGTACACCACGATGTGGGTGTACAACCCCAACTCCTCCTCGACCAACATCACGGTCTACTTCCTGCAGCGTGACCAGCCGAACCCGCACCCCCTGAGCTACAACGACACCATCCCGGCGGGCGACACCCGCAAGTACGAGAACGCCGTCTACACCCTGTTCGGGGTCGAGGGGTTCGGGGCTCTGCGGGTGACCGCCAACCAGCGCGTGGTGGTCAACGCGAGGATCTTCTCCCAGCCTCCCGAGGGGGAGGAGTCGAGCGTCGGCCAGTTCATGGGGGCGGCGCCGGCGTCGTTCGCGATCGGCAACGGCGAGAAGACCCATATCCTGGGCGTCTACCAGACAAGCCCGGAGGATGACTCCATGTACCGGTACAACTACGGCTTCGTGGAGACCACGGGCCAGGCGGCGACGGTCATGGTGCGGGCGATCGACGAGAACGGGTCGGTGCTTGCGACCGACAGCGTGACCCTGGGCGGCTTCGAGGCTCGGCAGTACAACCTCAAGGACCGTCTCATCGGCTCGCCCGACGCCCACAACGTGCGTCTGGAGGTCTGGGTGACAGCCGGCTCGGGACGGGTGATCGCCTTCGGGACGGGGCTGGCCAACCAGTCCAACGACTCTTCGGTGTTCGAGATGCAGTTCGCGGACGCCCTGCTGGCCGAGAACAGCTCCGGCGGCGGCGGCGACATCACCGCCGTCAATGCCGGCGCCGGGCTTGCCGGAGGAGGAACGAGCGGCGATGTCACACTGTCGATAGCCGATGCCGGCGTCACCAAGGCCAAGCTGGCGGCGTCTGGAGGCGCCTCCGGTCAGGTCCTCGGAACGGACGGCAACGGGCTACTGTGGCAGGACGCCGGGTCCGGAGGGGACGGCGACATCACCGCCGTCAATGCCAGCGGCGGCCTGACCGGCGGCGGTGCCTCGGGCGACGTCACGCTTTCCATCGCCGACGGTGGCGTCACGACGGCGAAGCTGGCCAACGCCGCCGTCACGACCTCCAAGATCAGCGGCTCCGGAGCGTCCTCGGGCCAGGTGCTCAAGTACAACGGATCATCAGTGGCGTGGGCGAGCGACAACGTCGGGAGCCTGACGCTACCGTACTCGGGCACCACGAGCTCGTCCGACTTTGCCTTGGCGGTGACCAACAACGGTAGCGGTGGGGGTATCTCCAGCCAAACCACAGCCTATCCCGCCATCTGGGGCACAGTGAGCGACAGCTTCGCGGCGATCTATGGGCTGAACACCTCATCGGGCTGTGCGGCGCTTGTGGCCGGCAACGCCATCGGAGTGTCTGGCGCCTGTACGGGTGAGACCTATGGATTCCTCGGGACGCCTAGCAGAGGCGTTGAGGCCCACGCGAGCGGGTCCGGATCCTATGCCGGGTACTTCATGGGCGGCGGCAACGATGCTGTGTACGTCGAGAACTTCCTGTCGGGTCGCGGGATGCACGTCGTAAGCAGCACTGACACCGGGCTCTGGATCCAGACGAGCGGCAGCTCGGCGTACGCGGCGCTCGACGCTCGCCGCTCGAGTGACTCCCTGCTTGCCGGCTTCTTCAAGGGCAAGGTCGTAGCGACCGGGACCATATCGGTTCCCGTGAGTCAGTCCACAATTGATCACCCGCAAGACCCAGCGAACAAGTACCTCCACCACGCGAGTGTGGAGAGCTCGGAGCTCAAGAACTTCTACGACGGTGTGGTGGTCACCGACGACGACGGATATGCCACTGTCAGCCTCCCCGACTGGTTCGCAGCGTTGAACGAGGATGTTCGCTACCAGCTGACGGTGATTGGCCGCTTCGCGCAAGCGATCGTCGAGCAGGAGATCAAGGGCAACCGCTTCGTCATCCGGACGAACATGGGTCGCGTCAAGGTCTCCTGGCAGGTCACCGGCATCCGCCACGACCCGTGGGCCCAAGCCCACCCCTTGATCACGGAAGAGCCGAAACCCTCACAGGTCCGCGGCACCTACCTCCACCCCGACCTGTACGGCCAGCCCGCGGAGGCAAGCGAGATCTGGAAGCTGGACCACGGTCGGGACCAGGAGAGTCCGAACTAGGGCGTACGGGCAAGGGGCAGAGCTCGAGTGGGGCGATCAGCCGCCCCCGCGGACGGCGCCCGCCCCAGGGTGCTTCAGATTGCTGAGTCAAGGCGTTAGCACCCCGGGAAGGCGCCTCCGAACTCAGGCACACGCCGCTCATGAGCTACAACGACCACTCATGAGCTGCCGACGGCCTTCATGAGCTGGAACGGGCGTTCATGCGCCGGGCGCTTTCCCGGCGGCCCCTGCCCGCTCCCATCGGGAACGATCCACTGGTGCCACCCATTAGAAGGCGCTTGTCAAGTAGGCGCGCGTTGCCCAGTTCCGGGCCGCGGGTCGCTCGAAGCGCGCTCTCATCCTGACACAATCCTGACACTGTCAGGAAGTGCCGCTGACAACCGGCCGTCAGGATGACTTCGCGGTACTACTCGGAATCGCTCGTCGCAGCCGCTGGGAAGTGAGAGGTGTGTACCGGAACGAGGTCCGCACACCTCGAGGGAGGCAGGATGACCGGAGCTCTGCTGGATCGGCCAAGGCGGCTGGTGACCGGGCGGGTGCCCACGGCGGTCCTTGCATGAGCGCGCCGGAGGTCCGTCGATCTGCCACCGCCGGGTGGACCGGGCCGCTACCAACCGTCATTCAGGGCGGCATGGGCGTCGCGGTCTCGGACTGGCGGCTGGCGCGTGCGGTCGCTTCCGCCGGCCAGCTCGGCGTGGTCTCCGGGACCGGCATCGCGCTTGTGATGGTGGGTCGCCTCACCAAGGGGGATCCGGGGGGCCACATGAAGCGGGCCCTCGCCGGTTTTCCGGACCAGGAGGCGGTACGCCGGGTTCTCGAGCGGTACCCGGCCGCTCCGAACCTCATGCCCACCTACCCCCGCCCGCCGATGTGGTCCCAGAGCCCGCCGCCAGAGCTCGAGGAGCTGACAGTCCTGGCGGCATTCGCCGAGGTTGCGCTGGCCAAGCAAGGCCACCGCAACCCGGTCGGCATCAACCTCCTCGAGAAGATCCAGCTGCCCACCCTGGCCACCCTCTACGGCGCCATGCTCGCGGGGGTTGACGTGGTGATCATGGGTGCCGGCATCCCTTACCAGGTCCCCGGCGTTCTCGACCGGCTCGCCCACCACTTGCCGGTGAGCTACCGTCTCGACCTCCACGGCGCCGCGGCCGACGATGAGCTGCGGATCGGGTTCGATCCCGAAGCCCTCTTTCCCGGCATCGTCCGAGCTCGAGAACAGTTGCTGAGGCCGTCCTTCATCCCGATCGTCTCCTCCACAGTGCTTGCCAGGACGCTCCTCAAGCGGGCATCGGGCAGCATCGAGGGTTTCGTGGTCGAGGCTGCCACCGCGGGCGGCCACAACGCCCCGCCGCGGGGTCCGCTGCGCCTCAACGACATGGGCGAGCCGATCTACGGAGACAAGGACATGGTCGACCCCGCACAGATGGCGGCCCTCGGTCTCCCGGTCTGGCTCGCCGGCGGGGAGGACACGCCGGAGCGGCTGCAGCGCGCCCTGGCGCAAGGCGCGGCCGGCGTTCAGGTGGGCACCGCCTTTGCCTTCTGTGCGGAGTCCGGGCTGGATCCCATCCTCCGCCGCCGGGTGCTCGAGGCCGCCCGCACGGGCTTCGTCCAGGTCCGTACAGACCCGACCGCGTCGCCCACCGGCTACCCGTTCAAAGTGGCGCAGGTCGCCCGCACTCTGGCTGATCCAGCGGTCTACACCGGCCGCAGGCGCCTGTGCGATGTCGGCATGCTGCGCCAGGCCCACCGCCTTTCGGACGGCAGCATCGTCTGGCGCTGTCCCGCCGAACCCGTCGCCGCCTTCGTCGCAAAGGGCGGCGAACCCGACCGGGCCCGGGGCGCCGTTTGCCTGTGCAACGCCCTCGCCGCTTCCGCCGGCATCCCCCAGACACGGCCCAACAGCTACCGCGAGGCGGCCATCGTGACCTCGGGCGACGGTCTCCCCGCCGTCGTGCGCTTCCTTCGCCACGGTGCCGCCGACTACACCGCCAGTGATGTCCTCGACTACCTGCTCGGGGAGGAGGCCAACGCAGGGCCATGCCGGTCCGTTCACGGCCGGAAAGCCCTCGCCATGCAGCAGGAAGGGCGCTCGGAGTAGCCACCACCTTCCTGGCGGTGCGACAACCCGCGAGGTTCTTCTTGTTGTCTGGTGCCACATTGGTGCCCATTGGTGCCAGCCTCTAGGATCTTAGGATGTGCCGATGCCAGCTCCAACTTCCCAACTTCCTAAAGCCTGGCACCGATGGGGCGAGGGTAAGATCGCCGAGATCCTCCAGCTCCGGCTCGGTCTCTGCCTTTCACCGCGCACCGTCCGGAAGTACATCCGCGACCTGCTGCCACCTCAGCGCCCGGCCGGCCGCGGCGACCAGCGTTGGGCAACATTCGTCAGAAACCATGCCAAGGCCATCGTGGCGACAGATTCCCTCACCGTCGTCTCCGCCACCTTCCGCATCTACTCCGTCCTCGTCGTGATGGAGATCGGCAGCCGCAGGATTCTGTACACCAACGTCACCGCTCATCCGACCGCCGACTGGGTCCGTCAGCAGCTGAGGCAGGCCATCCCCTGCGGTCACGCCTACCGCTTCCTCATCCACGACCGTGGCAGCGCGTTCAGCACCCGGGTCGATGGCACCGTCAAGAGCATGGGCCTTCGCCCGCTCAGGACGCCCTACCGCGCTCCCCGTGCCAACACCTTCTGCGAGCGCCTCATCGGCACCGTCCGCAGAGAGTGCCTCGATTACCTGATCCCCCTCTCCCAGAACCACCTCCGCCTCATCCTCAAGGAGTACGTCTCCTACTACAACACCGCCCGCCCTCACTCCGGCCTCGGACCCGGGATCCCGGAGCCGGTCGGTGACGCGGTCGAGCCGTAGCTTGATCCGCATCGACTCCCCGAGAGCGCCCACGTCGTGAAGATTCCCATCCTCGGTGGGCTTCATCACGACTACCGGCTCGAGAAGGCGGCCTGAGGTCGCCAGAGGGTCCGGGTCGCACAGTCCAACACACAGCAAAGTGAAGGCGGAGCTGTCGCTTCTCCGCGCGTGCTCATTGCCTACAACCGGCGGACCGTTGACTTGCAGCTCTGAGCGAGCACCTCACGATCCCTCACCGGCCCTCTTCGGGCGACTCCTCACTCCCGAATCCGGCCGGATTCGGTTTTTGCGGAGGACAGGTAGGCTGGAGCTTCTCCCTCCGTTCCAGTTCCTTGACGTAGCGATCGACATAACCGCTCTTGTATAGGAGCACACCG
>JAJDNH010000208.1 GCA_022340775.1 Acidobacteriota bacterium | reverse complement strand
GGACGCCGAGGAGGAGATGGCACTCTCCGATGCGGTGGCAACGGGGGACACGCGGGAGGTCGCCCGCACGATGGCCGAGCGTGTCGTGCTGCGCTATCAGGCACGGCGCAACCGTCTGCCGCAGCGGCGCGGCGGCTACACCCAGAAGGCGTCGGTCGGGGGACACAAGGTCTACCTCAGAACCGGTGAGTACCCGGATGGGTCCCTGGGAGAGATCTTCCTCGACATGCATCGGGAAGGGGCGGCTTTTCGCTCGCTCATGAACTGCTTCGCGATCGCGATTTCCCTGGGGCTGCAGTACGGCGTACCGCTGGAGGAGTTCGTCGACGCCTTCGTGTTTACTCGCTTCGAGCCGAACGGTATGGTGGGTGGTCACGATCGCATCAAGATGTCGACCTCGGTGATTGACTACATCTTCCGGGAGTTGGCGATCACCTACCTGGGGCGCAACGACCTCGCCCAGGTCAGCGCCGAGGACGTCCGGCACGACGCCGTAGGGATCGGCGAGCGCGAGCCTGAGACCGATGATGATGAGCAGCCAGACCTGGCAGAGGTCCATCGGCTGGCGGTCGGCCAGGCGGCCACGGTACCGCGGAGTGGCACCTCGATGGGGTCAGGCACCGCAGCCGGATCGGCCCAGATCGCTCGTGCACTTGAGGAGGCCCGGTTGAAGGGTTACGAAGGGGAGCTGTGCCACGAGTGCGGCCAGTTGACCATGGTCCGCAACGGCACCTGCCTGAAGTGCGTCTCCTGCGGCGCAACGACCGGTTGCTCGTAACATCCGGACCCTTGTTGCGTACTTCCCGCGTCGGGCTGTAACCTCCCGAGGTCTACCGCCATACGGAAGTGGGGATCGCATCATGGTTCGCCGTACCGTCTTCTGGATCATGCTGGCGACGGTCGTTGCCGTCACGGTGCCGGCCCCGCCGGCGACGGCGGCCGCTCCAGCCCCCGTGGTGCTTGCGGTCGACACCAGCCGGTCTCTCACCTCGACCGACCTAGCCACCGTGCGGGCTCGACTGCGAGGAGTGCTGGCTGCGCTCCCCGACAGCACTCCGGTCGGCGTGCTGGCCTTCAACGACGCCCCCGAGTGGCTGGTGCCGGTCGGCGCCTCTCCCCAGCGGGCCGCCGCAGCTCTCGATCGTCTTCACCCCGCTGGACGCTTCACGGTTCTTCACGACGCTCTATTCACAGCGGCCCGCCGTCTGGATCATGGCGGGGTCATCCTGGTCCTCACTGACGGCCGTGATGAGAACTCGGCGACCACCGTGGAAGATGTGGCCCGGCTGTGTGTTGATAACGACGTTCACGTGGTCGCGGCCTCGGTGGGACGACACATCGACCAGCGAGCGCTGCGACGCCTCGCCCTTCTCACCGATGGCAACTGGGTCGGCTCGCTGGCCAGGACCGACACCGCCGCCGTGGCCGATGCTGTGCGAGGGAGGAGCCTGGCGGTGGCCGGTCGGAAAGCCGCCGCCGCTGCACCGACCGCGCCGCCGGCGGCAACCGCTCCTCCGCAACCGGAGTCCGCGGCTCGTCAGACGTTGCCCCCTGCGCCCGTGGTTCCTCGCTGGATCTTGTGGCCGGCCTTGACCGCCCTCGCAGTGCTGATCGTCACAGTTCTGGCGGTCTCTTTGCGGCGGCGTGGACGCGCTGCGAGGACCTGCCCGCGCTGCGGCGCCGAGCTTCAGCCGTGGGACGACAACTGTCCTCATTGTCAGGTCGCCGACCTCGAAGGCGCAGCGCAGACACAAGAGATCGCCGAGTCCGCTCAACCGGTGGATTTCGATCCGGAGGTGTTTGCGAAGGCGCCCACTCCGCAGGGCCTCGAGCGCACCTTGGTTCTGGAAGAACAGCCGATGCTCGTCGTCAAGCAGTCGGGCCACGCCGCTCGGACCTTCTCGCTACCGAAGGACCAGGTATTCGTGGTCGGCAGGGCGCCCGGCGTCAACACACTGCAGGTCGAGGACCCATCAGTCAGCGCACAACACTTCAAGATTGTCCCCAAGGATGGTAGCTACTACGTCATCGACCTCGAGACCACGAACGGCACCTCGGTCAACGATCAGAGGATCACGGTCCGCCGGCTCAGCGCTGGTGACACGATCCGTGCCGGACGCATCGACTTCCAGTTCAAGATGACGGTCCGCCGGCTCTCCTAGCCCGGGTCATCCGTTCGCGATCTCCTGGAGGTCCGGGCGGAGAAGCCCGTTCGGCTGCAATTCGCGATACGGGGTCACCTACGCGTTTTTCGCTTGTCGCACGCCTCCAACGTACCTGCAGGTACGCCTGCGACGTGCTCCGGCGCGAGAAAACGCACTTCTGGCACCCGTCTCGCGAGCCTCGCTACGAACGGTCTCTCCACCCGGACCTTCCCAACCTCAAGAAAAATGAAGGCCCGGTCCACTCTCGGAGACCGCGAAGCGCACGGCCGAGCGGGACAGCCCCGAGCGATGTGGCGGCTGGCCGCAGATCTGCCCGGCACCCGGAAAATACGCCAGCAACCTACCTGGCGGAGGCTGCCAGTCCGAAAGAGGTGTGCAGGATTCAGGCTAGGAGCTGGTTCGGAACAAGGTCTTGACGAGCCCGAACTGGAGGGCGTCGCCGTCGTGGATCTCGACCTCTACACCCGTCTCCAGACGCTCACCGTTGACGAACGTGCCGTTGGCGCAACCGACCTCCTCGCGAACGAAGAAGCTGCCCTCGCGCCCATGGATGACGGCATGGCGCCGGCTCGTCGAACGGTGAACATCGACCGGCTTGAGGTCGACCTCTGGCTGCACGCCAGTCACCGGATCGAAGCGTCCGATGATCGTCTCGCCATCCGGCCACAGCCGAAACTCGGTCCCGCTGTCGCCATGCACCAGCCGCGGGTTCGTCGGCAGCTCCGGGTGTGTCCCGCCGACCTGACCAACTGCGACGGCCGGTTCAGGGGCACTGGGCTCCGTCGCTGGCGAGGGTGCCCCCGGCGCCGCGGCAGGGGCTGCAGCCAGAGCTGGAGCGACCGGCTGCTGCGGCTGGACCCCACCGTCGAGAAGAGCCGGGTTGGTCATCCTCAGCCGGTGGCAGAGCTTGCGCAGCATCCGGACCGAGATCTCCGGGTTGTGGCGTATGAGCTGGTTGAACGTCGTGCGGTCGATGCGCAGCAGCGTGGCCTGGGTCAGCGCCCGCGCAGCCGCGGTGCGTGGCATGTCCTCCAGGATGGCCATCTCACCGAAGAAGTCGCCCTCCTCCAGCACGGCGACCTGCCGAAGGTCGCCGTGGATCTGCTTGACGATCTCGACCTCACCCTCCTGGATAATGAACATCTCCGCCCCCGGCTCGTTCTCTCGAAAGATGAACTCGCCAGGTGCGACCTTGGAGAAGAATTGCTCCTCCACCACCGGACCAGCGCCTCCGGGGGTGTGTGCCATTCCACGGCCTCCCCTTGACCTAGCAGAACTTGGTTGCCGGCTCGAGCTACTCGACCACGCTACCCCAAGCCAGGTGGGCGGTCAACAAAACGAATCTGAGCCCTCACTCGAGCCCCTCTCGTCCCAGCCCCCTTGTCCAACCGCCGACCTTAATGCTACACTATCTCAGTCAGGCTTCGATAACAAGGAGTGGGGAGAAGGGAAGGACGCTCATGCGCAGAGTGTTTGTATTCTTGACTTTGTTCGTGCCCTCGATCGCACTGGCTCAACTGTCTCCGGTTGAGATCACACCCACGGTCGGCTACCGGTGGGGCGGTGATATCCGGATTGAATCTCGGGGGCTCGCCTTCCTCGAACCGGATGGCAGTACGGTTTACAGCAAGGACTTCAACGTCGGGATCAGCTCAGGTGGATCGTACGGGCTGCGACTCGACTTCACGCTCAACCAGAGGTTCCAGCTCGAGCTGATGGCGAACTTCCAGCAGACCCAGCTGAAGGATGGCCAGGGGCTGTTCGGCGAGGTCCCGGGCGGCTTCCTGCCGGCCGGGACGGTGAACTTCCTCGACATCACGATCCACCACTACCAGGCAGGGCTCGTCTGGTACCTGAACGAAGGGCCAAACAGGTGGTTCCTGGTCGGGAGCGCCGGCATCACCGCAATCAACCCACACTCTCCCCTGCCGAACGACAGCGCTTTCTCCGCCGGGCTCGGCGGTGGCATCAGGATGGATATCAGTGATCATCTCGGGGTCCGCTTTGAAGGGCGCTACTACTTCGTCTCGACCGACGAAGGTACAAGCGCAACCTACCATTTCGAGAACCGTGACTGTATCGACCCCTGCACGTACACGTACAGGTACAAGAGCAGCCTTCCCCAAACTGAGTTCAGCCTCGGCTTGATCATCAAGCTGTGATCGCCTAGGCGAGCCGTGAGACGAGCTCGCGTCGGCTCCCCAGGCGGGCCGAGGTCAGTGAGCGTCAGGAGAAACAAGGATGGAGACCGAGGTTCAAAAGGCCGGGTCGGTGGTGGTGCTCAAACCGGCGGGAGAGCTCGACCAGGTCACAGCCAAGGAATTGGAGGAGAAGATCTGGGAGCTGCTCGAGGGTGGAGAGCTCCACCTTGTGATCGACCTCGGAGGCACGACCAAGGTCGCCGGCGCCGCCCTGCGCAGCTTTCTGATGTTAACCAAGAAGCTCGAAAGCCTCGGGGGACGTCTTGCGCTGTGCTCTGCCCACCGCGACGTCCAGCGGGCGATCTCCGTCAGCGGCCTCAGCCACCTGTGCAGCATCACCGGGACACGCGCCGAGGCCATCGAGTTGCTGACGGTGGACGAAACGCTGGCCCGGATCGCAGACCTGGCAGCCGAGCTCCTGGGGAAGGCAGAAACACGGATGTCGAAGCTCCACGGCGCGAGCCCACAACCGGCGTGAGCAGGCCGTGCAACACGATCGCTGCTCGAACGACCTGACGGCCCACGGCGGGCATGGAGATCGGCCCGAAACGGAACGTTCGTCATGAGTCGACGTCCCACAACGAGCCCGCGCGAGTGCCGAGCGGAAGCCGCCGCGACCCGGGGCTTTCGCCTCGAGCGCTACCTGGGCGGCGTCGCGCAAGAAGTGGCCGCGAGCTCGATCGGCCAGTGGGGTCCCGAGCGGGCGGTTCACATCGTCGGCCGTTCGCCTGAGATTGACGAGGTTCTGACCAAAGTGGCCAAGATCGCCTCGTTCGAGGAACCGGTGCTGATTACCGGCGAGAGCGGTGTCGGCAAGGAGGCCATCGCTCAGGCCATCTACCTACTCAGCCGGCGCCAGAAGAAGCCGTTCGTCACGGTCAACTGCCCCCAGTTTCAGGAGGGCAACTTGACGGTCAGCGAGCTGTTCGGTCACCGCAAGGGGAGCTTCACCGGCGCAATCGCCGATCGCAAAGGTTGCTTCGAAGCCGCCGACGGCGGGGTCATCTTCCTCGACGAGATCGGCGATCTCCACATGAGCGCACAGGTGATGCTGCTCAGAGCCCTGGCCACAGGTCAGTTCGTGCCGCTCGGCTCGAACGACGTCAGGTCCGTGAACGTCCGCGTAGTTGCGGCCTCGAACCGGCCCCTGGAGAAGCTCAGAATCGGGGGCGGGTTCCGCGATGATCTTTTCTTCAGGCTCCGGTACTTCCACATCAGCGTTCCCGCGCTGCGGGACCGCGGCGACGACTGGCGTCTCCTGATCGAGTACTTCCTCAGCAAGCTCAAGGCCCACTACGGGGTCGACAAGAAGTACTCGCCGGAGGCGATGAGGGTACTCGAACGCTACCGCTGGCCGGGCAACGTCCGCGAGCTCTCGAGCCTGGTCACGATGGGCTACGCGATGTCGGATGGCGAGCTCATCGAGCCCCAGGACTTTATCGGCCTGCTCGAGCACAGCGACGGCCAGCCCGGCGTTCGGGAGGGCGACCTGTACCGGAGTCTGATCGACGGCGAGGAGGGCTTCTGGAAGGCGGTCTACCAGCCGTTCATGAAACGCGACCTCAACCGCTCCCAGGTCAGAGAGGTCGTCCGGCAGGGTTTGAGGAAGAGCCACGGTTCGTACCGGGATCTCGTTCATCTCTTCCGGCTCCGTCACGACGACTACCAGAGGTTCATGGATTTTCTCCGCCATCACAACCTCAAGCCGTAACGGCATGACTCATCTGCACACCGGACCGAAGCCCTTTGAGATTCAAGCCGTTGTCTTCGATATCTACGGCACCCTGGTCGAGATCGCCGACCCGTTCCTGCGACGCGACGTGCCCCGCCTGCTCGGTGTCTCCGCCAGGAGCTGGATGCGCCTCGTTCGGGAGCACCTGCTGACGACCCCCTTTCCCAACCTGGACGCCTTCGCCGACTTCATTTGCCGGAGGCTCACGCCGGACCGAGCCGCTGCCCTCCAGCGCCCTTGCGTCGACGCCGTCAGGCGCGAGCTCGAGTCGGTCGATCTTCTGGACGGCGCCGCATCAATGCTGCGGTTCCTGCACCATCGGGGCTTTCGCCTGGGGCTGCTCTCGAACCTCTCGGCTGCGCACAAGCTGGCCGTCCTCAGGCTGGGTCTCGACGAGCTGGTGGATGTGGCTACCTACTCGTGCGACGAGGGACGAACCAAACCAGACCCCGAGATCTTCCACACCGTCTGCCGCCGGCTGGGCACCGATCCGGAGCACACGCTCATGGTGGGCGACTCTCGCCGCAACGACGTCGAAGCTGCGCGCGCGGCCGGCCTGCAGGCGCTCCTCGTCGGCGGCGACGGAAACCAGGATAGGATCCCCGACATCGTCTCACTGGGTTTGCTCGCACTCCATGGCAGGACTCCGCTGGCACCTCTGCTGGCGGCAGGGGACGAGATTGTGCACGGCCCGGCCCGAGGGGCCGTACGTTCGATCTCGCCCATTGCCGAGGACGCCCAGGGTCGCTACAACCTGGTTTTCAAGACCGAGCTGACCCACGTCGGACCGGCCGGAGGGCCGACCCTCGGGGGCAGCTGGTTCGTCAAACGCTATCTGCATCCGGGATCGGCCCACGTGGAGGAGCTTGCCCACCGCGTTCTGGCGCACTTGGGCTACTCCTCCTGCCGGTGCTTCGTTGCAGACAGAGGAGAGCCCGTCCTGATAGCCGCCCCCGCGCCGGGAGAGAAGTACGACGGGCGCCTCGATCCGGAGATCGCTGCCGAGCTCGCACGGCACATGGTGTTCGCCTACATCTTCGCCAACGCCGACATGCGCCCCAGAAACGCTTTCCTGGCCTACCCAAGCGGACGGCCTACCGTCACCATGGTCGACCTCGAGCACTGCTTCCTCAACCTGGCTCTCGACCTCGAAGGGCTACCCGATCCGTTGGACCCGACGGAGATTGACCGGCTGGGCGAAGAGCGCGTGCGGGCGCTGGTCAAGAAGAGCGTCCTCACGGACCGCACGCTGCGGCGCGCGCGAGGTGAGTTCTTCGCAGTCGAGGACGCACCGGCAGCGGTGCTGGCATCGTACAGCGAGGGCTTCTTGACCGCATACCGCGACATCCGGGCTCGGGCGGCGCCGTGCCTGCGCATGATCCGGGACCGGGTCTACCGAAAGCCTTACCTTGTTGTCGGGACCAGATCCTACCGGCGGGCCATGGCAGCGCTCGACATCGACAGCATCCGCAGCCGGCTTGACGAGGTCCCGGAGGCCGTTCTGGCCCGGGTCCTCGCCCCTCGCGGGAGCCACTGAGAACGGCCGCTCAGGCCTCCGCGAGGTGGCTGGTCGTAACAGGAGCACCGCGGGAGCCCTCGCAATGGAGCCATGCCTCGCAAGAATGGAGCCAGGGCTCCATAGCAATCTCGTCGATCATGAGAATTCGTGCTTGGCACGGGAATCGCGTCGTTTCGAAACCGTTGGCACGCAGCTTGCTCATATCCGCAGCGTCCGTGTGCGCACAGGATCGAGACGCAAACCCACCGGGGCGGGAGTCCCGGAAAGAAAAGTGGAGGTATCTGTCATGGCTGATAGCGAATCCCTATCCCGTGGTCAAGTCAATGATCTGCTGGCCGGCTTTGCCGCCAAGAACCCGGAGTACCGCCAGGCCCTTCTCGAGCACCCCAAGGATGTGGTTGCCGCACAGATGGGTCAGACCCTTCCCGAGTCGTTGACCGTGAGGGTGATCGAGGAGACGCCGGACGTCTTCCACGTCATCCTCCCTCACGAGACCAAGGAAGGCGACGAGCTGTCGGACGCCGACCTCGAGCAGGTCGCCGGCGGCTTCAAGGACTACACCTGCAACTTCGAGAAGGGTGCGGTCCTCAACATCGGGACGCACGTCGAGGTCAAGGCCAGCCTGTTCTAGGTGGCCCTCGCGAGCTTCACTCACGGTGCGCACGACATGACGGCCACCCTCCGGTCGGCGGGGGGTGGCCGGTTCTTGTGTCTCTTCGCGGCCAGGCTGCAGTCGACTCAGGGTGCTCTCCACCGTTGCGTGACGCGGACCACGGGAGGTGCCGAAGATGATGGCAATCTCGAGCCGATCGAGAGTCCGGAACATGCGGCCCCATCCCCGGCACGCCGCCTTGCTGGCCTCGTGATCCGGTGACCCGGAGCATGTCCGATCCCTCGCCCCTCGACGCCGTCCGCAGGATCCAGAGGAACGCTCTCTCCGTCGACGAAGTGCTCGGCACTCCCGCGACTCACGGGACCACTTCAACGCCAGACTCGGCGCCCGTTGCGGAAGCTGCTGACGAGGCTCTCAAGTTCTGGTGCCACGCCTTCTCGCGCGGCGATCGCGGGGCCTTCGGCCGGCGGCTGTCCTGGGATGGGCTCACGGAGCAGGAGGTCAAACGAGCCTTCGCGAGCGTGCTGCAGGACCCAGAGGCGGCGGAAGAGGCTCTCGAGCCGTGGGCTGCGAGGCTCGCCGCCGTGTTCGAGCTTGTTGGCGCAGACCATGGCCTGCCAAGCTCCGGAGACACCACCGGCCTCGGCTCAGGCTCCGCAATTCCGTTCGTTGGGGTGTGGCAGCCGTTCCTGAGTCACGCCCGGAGCGAGCTTTGCTCGGTGGCAGGCGAGTACCTGCCATCGCTCGATCCCACTGCCGTCGCCGACCTCGAGACCCACCTCCTTTGGCAGCTCTCCGAGGTCGGGGCTCCAGCACTCGCCGCCAATTTCGAACGGTTCCGTACGGCCACAGCCCTGGACGGCGCCCCGGGTGGAAAAACGGTTCATCCCGGCCGAGAGCTCTACAACGCCTTCGTCCAACGACTGATGACAGGCGGTCTGATCGAGTTGCTGGAGCGCTACCCGGTGCTCGCCAGACAGCTGAGCCGGCTGACCGAAACATGGGTGGCCGGGGTCGCCGAACTCGCCCAGCGCCTGGTATCCGACCGGGATAAGATCGCGGCAAGGTTCAACGCGGGAACGCCCCCGGGGCCGGTAGCCCGTGTGATTGCCGGCATGTCAGACCGCCACCACGGCGGTCGCCAGGTTTCCGCCCTTCACTTCAGATCAGGCTTGCAGCTCGTCTACAAGCCCCGCGACGTGACGATGGAGGCCGCCTACAACGTCTTTCTCCGTTGGCTGGCCGCCGAGGGTCTGGAGCCCTGCCCACCCTCCCTCGACGTCCTGCTGCGACCAGGGTACGGCTGGATCGAGCGGGCGCGTCAGCAAACCGCACGCACCTCGGCCGAGGTCCGCACCTACTATCGCCGCGCGGGAGCGCTGCTGTGCGCGGCGTGGATTCTCGGTGGCCGTGATCTCCACATGGAGAACGTCGTTGCCACGCGGCAGGGGCCAGTGTTGGTCGATGTCGAGGCGCTCATCCAGCCTCCGCAGAACAGCAGCAGTGCGGCCGGCCCTGGTGATCCAGGAGAAGAGGCCGACTCGTTCCTGGTCACGGGTCTGCTGAGCTTTTCCCAGGTCGGGGTCGATGGCGGGGTCCATGATGTCGGCGGCCTGTGCGGTGGTGGCGGCCGGCCGGCGAGCTCGCGGCAGCGGGACTGGATCGACGTCAACACCGACACGATGCGAATGATCTCCGGCACAGGCACGACTCCAGATGCCGAGAACCTCTTGCTCCTCGACGGAAAGGTCGAGCCTCCCGAGAAGCACGTTGACCAGCTCGCCGCAGGATTCGCCCACGCCTACCGGTTTCTGATCGAGCGCCGCGAGCGGCTGCTCGACCCAGCGGGTCCGCTGACGCCGTTCGCCACGGCTCGCACGCGAATCATCCTGCGTCCGAGCAACCTGTACGCGCGCGTTCTGCTCGAGCTGACGACGCCAAAACTACAGCGGAGCGGGCTGGCATCGAGCTTCGCCATCGACTCCCTCAACCACATCTTCCGCAGCGAACAGGAGCGCCCTCGGCTGTGGCCCCTGGCGGCCGAGGAGAGACAGGCGCTGTTTGGCCTCGACGTCCCGCTCTTCACGGTCCCGGTATCGAGCGCCGTTCTGACGTCCCGAACCGGTGAGCCGATCCACGATTACCTGGCAGACTCCGGCCTCGCCGCCGTCCACACCCGTCTCCGCTGTCTCGACGAGACCAACCTGGCTCTGCAGCTGCAGCTGCTTCGGCAGGCTCTGCCAGCAGAATCGCCCAGACCAGAGCGCGCTCGCGGACGGCCCGGCAGAGCGGCCAGCGCAGAACAGCTCCTGTCAGCGGCCGAGGACATCGCCCAAAGACTCCTGCCAGCACTGGCAGAGGACACCGGTGCCGCCTGCGACCTCTATGACGGCTGTGCCGGCACCGCCCTCTTCTTCGCAGCTCTCGCAGCCGTCACCGGCCGGCAAGAGTGGCACGAGAGGGCGGTTACAACCATGAGGCCGATTGCGACCGCCCTGGAGACCGGCGACGTGCAGTGCCTGGCGCCGGACGGAAGCATCGGAATGTGCAGTGGCCTGGGAGGCATCGTCTACGCCTGCAACCTCGCTGCCCGGCTCTTGAGCGATGCGCGCCTCGCCGACATGGCCCTCGCCGCGGCGGAGCTCCTGACCGAGGATCTGATCTCGGGCGACGCCGTGCTCGATGTCGAGGGCGGATCGGCAGGAGCCCTCCTCGCTCTCATGACGATCGCCGGGGAAAACGGCGGAGACGTTTGGCTCGCACGGGCAGAGGCTTGCGGCCGGCAGCTGCTGGCGGCCAGCCGGCCTGCTCCGGGCGCTGGAATCGGTTGGGCGAACAGCGACGGCATCATGCTCGCCGGCTTCGCGCACGGCGCGTCCGGAATCGCGTGTGCCCTGGCCCGGCTGTTCGCGAGGACGGCTGACCCCGCGCTGCACAACGCCGTTCTCCAAGCCCAAGCCTACGAGCGAACCCTGTACTCGGCCACCGAGCGCAACTGGCCCGTGCTGCGCATCACGGCGCCGGGCAAGCCGCCCGAGCGGCTTTACATGAGCGCCTGGTGCCACGGCGCCCCGGGCATCGCGCTGGCCCGGATGTGCGCCCTCAGCTCGGTGCCCGATGTTGCCGCGCGCAACGACCTTGAGGTCGCCCTCGACAGCACGGTCCGCTCACCCTTTTCTGGACCCGATCATCTGTGCTGTGGTAACCTCGGTCGAGTAGACGTCATTCTGACATTGGGGCGAAGTCTGGGCCGGGCAGACCTGGTGGTCCAGGCGAGGGAGCGAGCCACCGCCGTCGTGCGGCGAGCGTTGGCAATGGGAGTGTTTGGAGTGGTTTGTCGAGACCAACATTCAGACTCAATTGCGTCTGGGTTTTTCCAGGGCGTCGCAGGTATCGGCTACCAGCTCCTCCGGCTGACCTCTCCCGACACCCTCCCCTCGGTCCTCTGCTTCGCCCATCCGGCCCGCGGAGGGAACGCGTCGTGACAAGGCTCTCGGTCCTGGGACCGCAGCGTGCGACCGATCTTGGGGCCATGACCTTCCCGGCATATCGCCATCTGCTCGAGCTGCGGCCGGCTCTCCGCCTACTGAGCGAGCCAGCCCAACCGCCGGTGCAGCCGTTCGCCGCAGCAGCATCCAACGACGCCGGAGAGGTGGTCGGGCT
>JAJDNH010000035.1 GCA_022340775.1 Acidobacteriota bacterium | reverse complement strand
TACTGCGAGCGACGACAAGCCAGCCAGGGCCGTGCTCTTCACGCCTCGCTGTCATCAACATACACGGAGTATGCCTGCGGCAACTCGGCGCTCAGATCCCGGTCCTGACAAGCGTCTCGCCGCTCTCGCTACGATCGCGCCCAGATACCCTGGGCTAGAGAGAGACTCAAAGGAACTCCGTTGTAGCAGCAGGCAGCTGGAGCGCCGGGCGGGGGCCTCCGTCACTCCGTCACTCCGTCACTGGGCGGGAGGGCGGGGTTCCCCTACGACCTCCTCCGACAGACGTAGTGCGCGAGCAGGCCGAGGGGGCCTTCGCCGCCCTCGAGCTCGGCGGCGAGCGCAACCATCTCGGTCTCGAGCTCGGCGAGCTTGGCGCGCGCACGGTCAAGGCCATACAGGGTGACGTAGGTCAGCTTGCCGGCCGCCTCGTCCTTGCCCGGCGACTTGCCGAGCTCGTCCGCGGTCGCGGTGGCGTCGAGGATGTCGTCCGCGACCTGGAAGGCGAGGCCGAGGCGCTCGCCGAATGCTGCGAAGCGCGCCTGCTCGTCCCCGCCGACGCCGGCCAGTACCGCGCCCAGCTCGACCGAGGCGCGCAGCAGGCAGCCGGTCTTGTGGCGGTGGATGCGCTCCAGGCGCTCCTCCGGATCGCCGCCCGCGGCCGAGACCACCTGGCCGGTCGCCTCCAGATCCTCCATCTGGCCGCCGACCATTCCGGCCGCACCCGCGGCCGCGGCGACCAGCGCCACCGCGCGCGCCCGCCGCGCCGCCCAGCCGTCCCCCTCCGGGTTCCGCGCAAGCACCTCGAGCCCGGCGGTCAGCAGGGCGTCGCCGACCAGCACCGCGGTCGCCTCGTCGAAGGCGACGTGCACGGTCGGCCTCCCGCGACGCAGGACGTCGTCGTCGAGCGCCGGCAGGTCGTCGTGGACCAGCGAGTAGGTGTGGATGAGCTCGAGACCGCACACCGCCTCGGCGACCTCGGACGGCTCGCCGCCGGCCGCGGCGTACGCCAGACGGGCAAGCACCGGCCGCACCCGCTTGCCGCCGGCGAACACCGCGTAGCGCACGGCCTCGTTGAGGCGCGCCGGCCAGGCATCGGCCGGCGGCAGCAGCCTTTCTAAGGCCGCGTCGACCGCCGCGCGCTCCCGCGCCAGCAGCTCGTCAAGGCTCAAAAGGTCGACTCCCCATCCTCGACCTCCATCTCCTCGGTCGCCGCGCCCTCGCCCTCCGCATCGGCGAGGAGCCGCTCGACGCGCTGCTCGACGGCCTCCAGCCGCTTGCGGCAGGAGCGGGCCAGCTCCATCCCCTTCTCGAACAGGTCCAACGCCTCCTCGAGGCCGACCGACTCGTCCTCGAGACGGCCGACGATCTCCTCCAGGCCGGCCAGCTGCTCCTCGAAGCGCTGTGCGCTCTTCTTCTTGTCGGTCATGATGACTCTCCCTCGTCGTCGAACAGGGTCGGCTGCTCGGCCGGTTCGGTCTTGCGGCGCTTCGGCGCCGGCGCGCCGCCCGCGGCAACCGAACGCAGCACACCGCCGGCCAGGGTGGTGATCAGCGAGGCGCCGGGCCGCACGCCGCGCGGGCTGCGCAGTGGCGTGCTCTGGCCCTCCAGCGCGGTGATCGAGTAGCCGCGCTCGAGGACCGCGCGCGGGCCGAGGTGGGCGAGGCCTTTCTCGCCCGCCACCAGCCGCGCCCGGGTCCGTTCCAGCACTCGCCGCACGGCGTGCGCGAGCTGCTCGCTGCGGCTCGCCAGCAGTCGCCTCTGCGCCCCCGCGGCGACCCTGCCCGGGACTCGCCGCAGAGCCGCCCCGGCGGCCTCGAGCCGCGCCCGCGAGCGCTCCACGATCCGGCGCACCAGCGGCGCCAGCCGCTCGGCCCGGGTCAGACGCTCGCGCAGCAGGCGCACGCGGTGCGGCAGCTGCGCCAGCCCGGCCGAGCCCTCGAGCGCGGCCAGCCGGGCGCGTGCCAGCTGTAGGTGACGGCCCAGGTCGCGCGCCAAGCGCGCGGTTCCCTCCTCGAGCCGGCGCGCCTGCTCCTCGAGCCGCGCCACCACCAGCTCGGCGGCGTGGGTGGGGGTCGCCGCGCGCAGGTCGGCGGTGAAGTCGGAGATCGTGAAGTCGACCTGGTGGCCGACGCCCGAGATCACCGGCACCGGGCAGGCGACGATCGCGCGCGCCACCGGCTCCTCGTTGAACGCCCACAGATCCTCGAGGCTGCCGCCGCCGCGGCCGACGATGACGACGTCGACCAGGCCCGAGGCGCCGAGGCGGGTCAGCGCGTCCGCGATCTCGGCCGCCGCACCCTCGCCCTGCACCCGCGCCGGGGCGACGATGATTCTCACGTGCGGGTAGCGGCGCAGCACCTTGAGCATGTCGCGCAGCGCGGCCCCGGTCGCCGAGGTCACGATCCCGACCCGCTGTGGCAGCGACGGCAGCGGCCGCTTTCTGGCCTCCTCGAACAGGCCCTCCTCGGCGAGCCTTTTCTTGAGCTGCTCGAACGCCAGCTGCAGCGCCCCCAGCCCCTGCGGCTGCAGCTGGTCCACCACCAGCTGGAAGCGTCCCCGCTGCGGGTAGATGGCGAGCGAGCCGATGGCGAGCGCGGCGAGCCCGTCCTCGACCCGGAACTTGAGCCGACCGGCGCGCGAGGCCCACATCACGCAGTCGACGGCGGCCTCCTCGTCCTTGAGCGTGAAGTAGAGATGGCCGCGCCCCGACTGCGAGACGTTGGTGATCTCCCCCTCCACGTGGATGTTGGAAAAGCCCTGCGACAGGAGGAGGTTGACCTCCGCGATGAGCTCGCCGACGGTCCACACGCGCCGGCTCACGACGCCTCCGCCGTGAGCGCGAACGGGATCGACAGGCAGGTCAGGGTCACGATCCACACCTCGGCATCGCCCCAGTTGTATTCGAACAGGCCGGCGATGGTGATGCCGGCGACGGCCAGAAAACAGCCGGCGAGCATCGCGAACCTCCGGCCCTCGGCGACGCGCAGCGCACTCCACGTGTAGCGGAAGAACACGACCAGGATCGCCAGGTAGGCCGCGAGCCCGAACAGGCCGGACTCGGCGGCAATCTGGAAGACGTTGTCGTGCAGGTGGGGGACCCGCCAGCGGGGCGCGTCGTCGCGACGGTAAACCGGGTAGCGGCGCTGAACCATCCCCAGACCGACCCCGAACAGTGGGTGGTCCTGGACCATCTCCTCGGCCGAGATCATCATGCACAGGCGGTCGTAGTTGGCGGGCTGCCTGAGGTCGACGATCGAGACGAAGCGGTGGATCACCGGCTTCGGCAGGACCACGAGCAGCACCACCGCCAGCACCGGGTAGAGCAGGAACGCCTTCGGCTTCCAGACCGCCGCCAGCAGCACCAGCCCCGCCGCCAGCCCGACCCAGGCGTTGCGGGTGTAGGACAGAAAGACCGCCGCCCCGCAGATCGCGAACACGGGGAAGGTCCACAGCAGGCGCCGCCGCTCGCGCCGAAACACCATGTCGGCGAGCAGCAGCAGCATCACGATCAGCGTCCAGCCGGAGAACGTCATGTAGTGGGTCGTCAGCCCGCGCAGGCGGTGCTCGAGGTCGGAGGCGCCGTGCGCGTACTGCCACAGTCCGACCAACGAGGAGGCTGTGGCGACCACCGCCAGCGCCTGCAGCAGGCGGTCCCACCGGTCCTCGTCGAACAGCGACACCGTCATCGGCACCAGCACCAGGGTCAACAGGTCGCCGAGCTCGTGCACGCTGTGGCCGGGGTCCTGCGAGAACACCACCGCCCCGAGCGAGGCGATGACGTACAGACCCACCGGCAGGTAGAGGGCGGCCGGCCGCCAGCGCACGGAGCCGGCGCGCAGTGCCACCATCCACAGGATCGCCGCGATCCCGATGAGGATGTTCGCGAGCGCGATCTTGACGCTGACGGCGACCCCGATCGTGACCACCGCCACGGCGGCGGCGCCGAGCTTGCTCAGCCGGACACCTCCTCGGCCGGCAGCGCCTCGTCGACCAGCATGACGGGGATGTCGGAGACCACCGGGTAGACCTGTCCGCACTGCGTGCACTTGAGCCCGACCGAGACCTCGGGTTCCTCGTCCTTGAACTGCTCCCGGTACTTCTCGACCAGCCGCGTGCACACCGCAGCCGGCAGCTCGATCAGCTCGAGCTCGGCACGATCCGCCGGGCACACCAGAATCTCCAGCAGCTTGGGATCAACTCCCATTCTCCGGCTCCTTTCCGGCGCTAGTCTACCTCAGGCCGGGTGACGTTCGGCGTCACCCACAGACGTCGGCGCCGCGGCCCGTCAAGCTCGACGAAGAACACGCCCTGCCAGGTACCCAGCCGCAGCCGCCCGCCGGAGACCGGCAGCAGCAGATCCGGCCCCAGCACGGTCGACATCAGGTGGGCCGGGGAGTTGCCCTCGGCGTGGGCGAAACGGATCTTCGGCACCAGCTCGGCATACGACGCCAGCAGGTCGCGTCCGACGTCGGGATCGGCGTTTTCGTTGACGATCAGCGCCGCCGTCGTGTGCGGGACGAACAGATGGACCAGGCCGTCGCGGACGCCGGCCTCGGCCAGCGCGCCGTTGACCGCCGCGGTGACGTCCACCAGCTCACGGTGGGACGTCGTCCGAACCTCGAGCTCGATCATGGCTGCCTCCATGTCTCCGAATAGACCAGGCGGTAGGCCTCGGCCAGGAAGACCACCCGCCGCACGTAGGTGTAGGTCTCGGGCACCGGAATCTCCTCGGTGAAGCGGTTCTCCTCCGGCCACTCCTTCCACCACCGGCGCACCCTCGCCTCCCCGGCATTGTAGGCCGCGAGGGCGGGCTCCAGCGCTCGGAACTCGGAGATCAGGCTGGCCAGCTCGCGGGCCCCCAGTCGCAGGTTGACCTCGGGATCGTGGAGGTCCGGCCGAGACCCGAGGCCGAGCGCCCGCGCATGGCGGCGAGCGGTCGCCGGGACCAGCTGCACCACGCCGATGGCCCCGGCCGGGCTTCTGGCCCTGGCGACGAAGTTGCTCTCCTGGCGGGCCACCGCCGCCAGCAGCCAGGGCGGGAGTCCGAACTCGGACGCCGCATTGCTCAGGGCCTCCGACCAGCGCAGCGGCAGATAGGCCTGAACGCCGTCGGACGGGCAGCGGTCCATGTCGATCTCCCCGAGGCACTCAAAGCCCGCGTTGAGCCATCGGATGGCCTCGTTGGGACGTGGACCAGAGCCTTCGAGAGCCGCCGCCGCCAGCGCTTCCCCGGGCGTCGCTCCCCGCACCCGTCGCCACCGCCGCCACTCACGGCGCGCCCCGGCGCCGTCCCCCCAGTCGAGCAGCAGGCGAACAGGAGGCGGCGCCTCGCCGGCGCCCACCGGCGGCGCCAGCTCAACGGTCGCCGCGGGCGCCGCAGCCAGCTCGTGCCGCGCCCACACCGCGTACAGATCGGGAAACGGGGCCCGCGCGAGCCGCTCGAGAGCCGCCCGGTCGCGCCCTCCCTCCTCCGCCAGCCAGTAGACGAGGCAGCGGGCGTCGTCCGGAAGCTCGGAGGCCAGCTCGAGGACCTCCCGCCGGTGGCCGCCCCGCTGTGCCAGGGCGACGCCCAGCCGCCGACCGAGCCACTCGCGGCGTCGCCCGTCCCAGCGTTGCGCGGCCAGGCTTCGCCAGGCGCTCCAGGCCCGTGCCAGCTCGCCGGTCTCGGTGGCGGCCTCGACCACCAGCGCGAGCGCCGCGGTCCCCTGCCGGGATGTCGCCGGCGTCCGCCTGAGCAGAGCTTCGGCCTCGGTGAGTGCGCGGCGAAAATCGCGCCGGGAGGCGCGGCCGGGCGCGCGCTCCCAGGCCCGCCCCCGGTACGCCTCGGCGCGCAGGAGAAGGGCCTCGGTGTCGGAGCGTGGCAGCCGCCGCAGCCAGCGCAGCGCCTGCCCCGAGTTGTCGGCGTCCAGCCAGCAGCGGGCGATCTCGAGGCGCCTCTGCCGCTCGCTGGCTCCGCGCCAGCGGCGGCGCCCGAGCTCCCGCGCAGCGGTCCGTGGCGCACCCTCCTTGCGCAGGCTCCGTGCCCGCCGCAGCTCCTCCTCGACCGACAGGCGCGGCAGGATTGCGCGCTCGGCCGCCCGGTCGACGCGGCGCAGCCGCAGCGGGTCGAGGAGCGCGAGCCGCCGTACGGCCCGCGCACGCGCCTCGCCGGTGGCGGACGCCAGCAGCTCCTCGTCGGCCTCACGGCTGCCGAGCTCCGCCACGCGCTCCAGGCTCTTGGTTGCCTCCGCGGTATCACCGGCGGCGGCCAGCGCCCGCCCGAGGCCGACCAGCGCTGCGCGGTGCAGCCCCGGCGGCAGGTGTTCGGAGGCCAGCCGACGCCACGCCGCAGGCGGCGCAGAAGCGTTCCGGAGGCAGTCCAACCACAGCTGCAGCCGGTAGCGCTCGAGGGTTGCGCCGGGACCGGCGTCGGCCAGCAGCCCGGCGGCGCGCGCCGGATCGGTGTCGCGGAGCGTGACCGCCTGCTGGATCCGTTCGAGGCGGCTCGCCGGCGGCGCGGAGCCGTGTCCCCCAACGCAAGCGACGGCCGCAAGGGCCGTCGCCAGCACTGCCTGTCGGAGCCTGTGAATCACATTCCGAGGGCGTCCCCGTCGCCGTCGGCGAGGATGTGCACGAGCTCGTCCTGGAAGTAGTCGTGCACCGACCGCACCTGCTCCGCGACCCTTCTCTCGTACATCTCGCGGCTGCGGTCGATGTCCTCCTTCAACCGCTGGTAGAGGTCGTGGTTGCTGCGTCCCTTCTCGACCTCGTCCGGGTTGTAGAGCTTGATCTCGGACACCAGCAAGCGTGCGAAGCGCTGCGCTTCCTCGTGCTGCGCCTGCTCCTCGGGGCTCAAGCCCGAGACCGGCAGCCTCGCAGCCCCCTCCCTCTCCTCGGCCGGTGGCGGCGGTACGATCGGCTTCACCGGCGGCGGCATGTACGGCTGGACCGGCGGCGGCGCCGGGGCCTCGGCCTCCAGCGAGGCATCCTCGACGGGTTCGGGCGCCGGCGGTTCGGCCACCGCTTCGTCGGCCTCGACCGTTTGCTCCTCAGCAGCCCGCGCGGTCTCCATCTCGGCCCGCGCCCGCTCGATCGCCGGGCCGGGATCGACCCGCATGGTTGCGGAGGGATCGAAGCCGGCCGGCATCCGGAGCTCGGGCCGTTCCTCGGCCGGCGGCTCGGCCGGTGGCGCGTCCCGGTGCTCGGCGGGCTCCTCCGGCTCTTCGGCTTCGGTCGGGGCCGCCGCCTCGGGCGGAGCCCACTCGCTGGCGGGAGCCGGCTCGGGCTCCTCATCGGTTACCGGCGCGTACCCGGATTCCGGCGTCGGCTCGTCCTTGGCGACCGCCGGCTCACCCTCGGCCTCCGCCTCCTCCTCCTCGAATCCCGCCTCGGCCGAGGGCTCCTCTGGCTCGGGCACAACGGCTGCTGCGGGCGGCACAGCCACCTCCTGCGCGCCGACGGCCACCGGCTCGGCGAGCATCGGCGACGGCACGGTGGTGCGAACGTTGAGCGTATCGATCAGCCAGCAGGTCAGGGCGACAAGCGACTGCACGGTATCCGGCGACCACGCGCCACCTTCGAGCCGGTCGACGTAGAAACCGCCGACCACCCGCCCGCGCAGGCTGACCGGGACCAGCATGCCCTCCAGGGGCTCATCCTCGCTCGCGAGCCAGCTCGAAAAGACCGGGTCGTCCAAGGGTGTGAAGCTGACGATGGCGGCATCGTCAAGCAGGCGGCGAAGCGCCTCGGAGTCGCTGGCCTCAGCCTTCCACTCGCCGAGTCGCGCACCGCTCGCAAAGCCGACACCACTCCAGGCGCTGATCGTGCGGTCCCGGACGACCAGAACCGCCGCCCTCCCGACGTGGTCGAGCAACAGCGGCAGCAGACCACGCAGCAGCTCGGACTGGCTGCGGGCCGCGTCGAGGCGGCGCAGAAGACCCAGTGACACGGCCTCGGGGGGACGCACGGTGGGCGCCTCCACTCCGGTCTGCAGCTCCTGGATGCGGGCTTCCATCTCGGCAAGGGACGCACGGGCGCTCTCAGCCGACTGGGTCGCCTCCATGACCGGGAACAGCTCCTCGGCATCGGCCGGGATCGCCTCCTGCACGGCCTCCCTGGCCTCCTGGATGACCCCTTCGAGGCTCTCGAGGACGAAATCAAGACGGTTGGTCACCGCCTCGACACCGCGCTGCTGGGCCTTCTTCAGCTGTTCGATGATGGCATCGTACGGGTCCATGGTCCCTCCCCGGTGTCGGTTCAAGTCATTATCGCCACCGTATTGCCCTCGCGTCAAGAAAAGGACCGGCCGTCAGCCCTTCTCGAGGACGTAGCCGAGGTAGCGGACAAGGCCCGGGATCGACCCGAATGCAAGGTCCGCCTCGCGTCCGAGGGCTTCCGCTCGCTCGTGCAGGATGCAGGTACGGGCGCAGCCGGCATCGTGCGCAGCCTCCAGGTCGAAGTGCGAGTCACCAACCACCAGGCACTCCTCGGGCCGTACCCCGAGGCGGCGCGCGGCCGCCGCCAGTGGCGCTCCCGAGGGCTTGTACATGCCGGTGTCGCGGGTGATGACCACGTCCAGACGCAGCCCGAACCGGTCCAACAGCTCGGCCGCGTTCTTGGCAGTGTTGTTGGTCACCAGTGCCGTCCGTACCCCGTGCTCCCGGAGTAGGGCCAGGAGACCGGTCGCGCCCTCGGCGGCCCTCGCCCCGCGCGTTGCCTCGGCCTCGATCGCCTCCATCTCCTTCCAGCGGGTTTCGCGTTCGGGACGGGGCAAGCCGTTCAGGGCATCGATGATCGAGACGTGATCAACACCGAGCTGGCGGCGGATTGCCGGCCAGTCGTAGCTGGTGTGTACCAGCGTGCCGTCCATGTCGAAGAGAACGGCGCGGATTCCCTCCAGCGCCGACAGCTTGAGCAGCTCGTCGCGCGGGAAGCGGGACAGGCTCGTCCCCGGCGCACCCTCCGCCTCGACCGCGGTGCCGATCCAGGTGATCGGCACCTCGAGGGCCCACAGGCGCTTGGCAAGCTCGCGCCTGACCCGTTCGTCGCAGCCGACCAGCACCGCCCCCGAGCCGATCAGGCCGAGGGGGTCGATCCCGAGCTCGTCGCAGATCAGGCGGGTCGCGGGCAGCAGCGGCACCGTTTCCGCCTCGGCCTCGATGAAAACCCCCGAAGCTGCGGCGAGCTCGTACAGCGCCTCGCCGACCCCACCCTCGGTGACGTCGTGGAGCGCGTTCACGCCCTTGACCCCGGCGGCTGCCAGCGCCTCGGGCACCACCGACAGCCACTCGCCGGCGAGAGTCTCCTCGGCCTGGCCGAGCTCCTCCGGCCCGTGCCGCACACGCAGGCGGTCTCCAAGCTCGGAGAGGATGATCGCGGTGCCCTCGAGACCGGCCCACCGGGTCAGCCCCACCGCGTCGCCCGGGCGCAGACCGCCACTCGTGATCGGCCGCCCCTGGACCCGGCCGAGCATCGTGCCCACCACCAGGCTGTGATCGAGGCCGGGGGTGATCTCGGTGTGCCCACCGATCAGCGAGACGCCGAGTGCGGCGCAGCTGTCGGCGATCTGCCCCAGCAGCTCGCCGGTACGGTCGGCCGCCGCCTCCTCCGGCGTCAGCAGGAGCACCGCCGTGAAGAAGGTGGGCTTGGCGCCGCGGACCGCGACGTCGTTGGCGTTGACGATCACCGCCAGCCGACCCGCATCGGCGGCGGTGTAGGTGACCGGGTCCGATGCCACGGCCCACACCTCGCCGCTGACCCGCACCAACGCCGCGTCCTCACCGCACGCCGGACCGAGCAGCACCTCGTCCGGAAAGCTCTCCGGCAGGTGCGGGGCCACCAGCTCCCAGGGAACCTTGCCGGGGCGCAGGCGGGTACTCATCCGGGGCCCTTCACACGACCGCCACCGCGCCGCAGCAGTCCTCGGTCACGGCCTCATAGTCCTCGCGCAGCGCCGCCACGGCTTCCGGCAGGTGCTCGAGGACGTCGCGCGCCGTGACACCGTCCTCGCCGATCTCGTCGGCTGCGAAGTCTCCTGCCAGCCCGTGCACGAACACTCCGGCCTTGACCGCCTCCTCGAGCTCGAGGCCGAGGCCGTACATGGCGGCGATGGCGCCGGTCAGGACGTCGCCGGAGCCGGCCGTCGCCAATCCCGCGTTGCCGCTGGTGTTGATGAACACACGCCCGTCCGGCATCCCGATCAGCGAGTGAGCTCCTTTCAGCACCACCATCGCGCCGTTGTCCGCGGCCAGCCGCTGCACGGACGCCACCGGATCGGCCGAGATCTCGTCGATCGTGCATCCCGCGAGGCGCGCCGCCTCGCCGGGGTGCGGGGTCAGAACCGTGGGCTCCGCGCGACGCCGGATTACTTTGAGATCGGCGGCGACCGCGGTCAGGCCGTCGCCGTCCACGAGAAGCGGCCTCGGGATCTTGGCCACCAGCTGCCGCACCACGTCCTGGGTCTCCTCATGGAGGGACAGGCCGGGCCCTATAACGACGAAGTCGACATGAGCTGCGAGCTCGGCGACGGCATCGGACGCCGCCCGCCCGAGGGTGCCCTCCGCGGTCTCGGCCTGCGGTGCGTACACGACTTCGGCGGCCAGCGGCGCAATATGCGGCACCGCAGAGCGCGGGGCCGCGAGACGCGAGTAGCCGCCGCCGGCCTTGAGCATCGAGAGCGCCGAAAACGCCGGCGCGCCGAAGTAGCTGGCGGCGCCGGCGACGAACAGCGCGTCGCCGAAGCTGCCCTTGTGGCCGTCGCGCCGCCGCGGCGGCAGCTCTGCAGGCACGTTGATCTCGACCTGGATGCCATCGTTCTCGCACAGGCGCGGCGGGAACGAGATGTGGCTGACGTAAAGCAGTCCGTTGTGGGCGGCGCCGGGGTAGAGCAGGTTGCCCCGCTTGGGCAGGCCGAAGGTGACGGTGATGTCGGCTTCGACGGCCGCGCCCCAGATCTTGCCGGTGTCACCGTCCACGCCCGATGGGATGTCGAGGCTGACGACCTCCGCGCCGCAGTCGTTGACGGCCGCGATGACGTCGCGGTACAGGCCCCCGACCTCACGCGAGATCCCGGTGCCGAGCATCGCATCGACGACCACATCGCACGCCGCCAGCGCAACCTCGATCTCATCCAGCCCGGCGCCGATGCGGATCGGGATCCCGGCCTTCCGGACCATCTCCAGGTGCAGGCGCGGCGCGCCGTCGAAGCCGTCGGGGTCGCTGAGCAGGAAGACCTCGACGTCCGCGCCGCTGGAGCTCAGCTTGCGCGCCACCACCAGGCCGTCGCCGCCGTTGTGGCCGCCCCCGCACAGGATCACGAAGCCGGTGTCCCGCACCTCGAGCTCGGACAGGATGACGAAGTAGGCGGCCTCGCCGGCGTTCTCCATCAGCACCTCGCCGGGAATTCCGTACCGCTCCATCGCTGCACGGTCGAGATCGTGCATCTGCTGGACGGTGCTCACCTTCATGGCTTCACCTCCGCCTTTCGATTCTCGCATTGGCAGGGGGAAACAGCCAAGGGGGGAGGTGAGAAAGTGAGGAGGGACCCCAACCGCCCGGATCGCGAGACGCTAGAAGCCAGACGCGAGACGTACCCCCACCCACCCAGATCCTTCTTCGCTCGCTGCACTCGCTCATCAGGATGACAGGAATCACTTCATCGCCCGATAGACGCGCGAAGTCCCGCGTGTCATTCTGACGAGCCGCAGGCGAGGAAGAATCTGGGCGGGGGATGGGCTGCGCGCCAGCAGGGGCGGGAAGCCTCTGGCTGAACGACTCGGGGAGGATTCTCTGAAGCTCCGGCGGCCGTGCGGTCGCGTAGCAACCGCCCGCCTCGCGTTCCCGGCGGTCGCCACGCCGTAAGCCTGGATGAACGACCTCCAAGCGACCGCCGGGAGCCGCTCGGGCCGCCTCACTCAATCTTGGGGCCGATACTCCCATCGCCAAGGGCCGAGGGAGCCCGGCATTCTCTGGAGCTCCGGCGGCCGTGCGGTCCGAGGCGACCGCCCGCCTCGCGTTTCCGGCGCTCGCAAGGCAACGAGCAGGGATGAACGACCCCGTGGCGACCGCCGGAAGCCACTCGGGCCGCCTCTATCAATCGTGAGGCAGATACTTTCACCGCCAAGGGCCGAGGGAGCCCGGCATCAGCTTTTCCCTTGCAGCGCGCTGGCCTGCCAGTCGCGCTCCAGGAAGAAGCTGTGCCCGGCACACCCGTTTGGGCGTCACATTCTCCGGAGCCCGCTACAAGGGAGTTCTCTGGGGTGGGCAGGGGTCACCGTCACTCCGTCACTCCGTCACTCCGTCACCAACTGGGCTATGAAACCTAATCACCTAATCACTCAATCACTTACTCACTCTCTCGGCAGCAACTGTCCCTCCACGGCATCCTCCTGCGATACGATTGGGATCGCCGTGACCACCCACATCCTCGCCATCGACAGCGGCACCCAGAGCGTGCGGGCACTGCTGTTCGACCTCGCCGGCAACCTGGTCGCCAAGAGCCGCGTCGAGCTCGAGCCGTACGTGTCGCCCCATCCGGGGTGGGCCGAGCAGGATCCCGAGTACTACTGGCAGTCGCTGTGCGCCGCCTGCCGGTCGCTGTGGAAAGTGAGCCCGGTGCCGCCGGACGCCGTCGCCGGCGTCGCCCTGACGACCCTGCGCAGCACCGTGGTCAACCTCGACGAAGCCGGCAGACCGCTACGCCCGGCCATCGTGTGGCTGGACCAGCGGCGCACGGAGGGCCTGGCTCCGGTCGGCGGGCTGTGGGGCCTGGCGTTCCGGCTCACCGGCATGAGCGAGACCGTCGCCCACCTCCAGGCCGAGGCCGAGGCGAACTGGATCCGCACCCATCAGCCCGAGATCTGGCGACAGACCGCAAAGCTCGTGTTCCTGTCCGGGTTCCTGACTCACCGCCTGGTCGGGAGGTTCGTGGACTCGACCGGTTGCCAGGTCGGCTACGTGCCGTTCGACTACAAGCGGCTGCGCTGGGCGTCGGCGCGCGACTGGAAGTGGGGGGCGGTGGGCATAGAGCCGGCGATGTTGCCGGAGCTGGTGCCGCCGACCGGGCAGCTCGGCGCGATCACGCCCGCGGCATCCGAGGCGACCGGCATCCCGGCCGACCGGCCGCTGATCGCCGCCGCCGCCGACAAGGCGTGCGAGGTGCTCGGCTCCGGCGCGCTCGAGTCCAACGTCGCCTGCCTCAGCTATGGCACCGCCGCTACCGTCAACACCATCCACCGCCGCTACGTCGAGCCGCTGCCGCTCATCCCGCCCTACCCGGCCGCGGTACCCGATGCCTACGCCTTCGAGGTCCAGATCTACCGCGGCTTCTGGATGGTGTCGTGGTTCAAGCGCGAGTTCGGCGAGCGCGAGGCACGGATCGCCGCCGAGCGCGGGATCGCCCCGGAGGCCCTGTTCGACGAGCTGGTCAACGCGGTCCCGCCGGGCTCGATGGGCCTCGTGCTGCAGCCGTACTGGTCGCCGGGCCTCAAGGTCCCGGGCCCCGAAGCCAAGGGCGCGATCATCGGCTTCGGCGACGTCCACACCCGCGCCCACATCTACCGCGCGATCCTCGAGGGCCTGGCCTACGCGCTGCGCGAGGGGCTCGAGCGCACCGAGCGTCGCGCCAAGGTCGAGATCACCGAGATCCGGGTCGCCGGCGGCGGCTCCCAGAGCGACGCGGCGATGCAGATCACGGCCGACATCTTCGGCCTGCCGGCGTGCCGCCCGCACGTCTACGAGGCGTCGGGCCTCGGCGCCGCGATCGACGCCGCCGTCGGCCTCGGCCTCCACCCCGATATGGAGACCGCGGTGCGCGAGATGACCCACGTCGGCCGCGCCTTCGAGCCCGATCCCGAGGCGCGCCGGACCTACGAGGAGCTGTACCGCAACGTCTACCTCAAGATGTACCGCCGCCTGCGGCCGATGTACGAGGAGATCCGCCGCATCACCGGCTACCCACCCCCCCGCCCGTGACGGCCAGCAAGAGCAAGCCCGGCCGCGAAGAAGCCAAGAGCACCATCGAAAACACAGAGAATGCCCTCAGAGAACCTCTCTTCTCCTGTCTTTGTGTCTTTCGCTCCTTGGTGGTTGGTTTCTCTCTTCTACCGCACCGCTTGGGTCCCCGTACCAGCTCTCGCGGGTCGTGGGGGCTTCGTTCGAGGGGCCGTTGGTGAACAGGATCTGGAACACGCGGGTGTTGCCGTACCGGAACCCGGCCGCCGAAGAGACCAGGAACAGCCGCCACATGCGCACGAACCGCGGGCCGTACTCGCGTTCGATCTCGCCCACGTGCTCCTCGAACCGCTCGTGCCAGCGGTCCAGGGTCACCGCGTAGTGCGGGCGCAGGTTCTCGACGTCGACCGTGCGCAGGTCGCGCCCTCCCATCAGGCCGAGCAGGTGATCGAGGCCTGGCAGGTAACCGCCGGGGAAGATGTAGGTCAGGGTCCAGGGATCGCCGAACCCCGGATGGTCCTTCCCGATCAGGTGCAGTAGACCCAGCCCTCCCGGCCGCATCACGGACCGGATGTGGTCCATGAACCGCGGCAGGTACCGCTTTCCCACATGCTCCGCCATGCCCACTGAGACCCAGCGGTCGAAGGTCTCGTCGAGGTCCCGGTAGTCGGCCACACGGATTTCGACCCGGTCCTCGAGGCCGGCCGCTCGCACCCGCTGCCGGGCCAGCTCGGCCTGGGGCTCGGACAGCGTGCAGCCGAGCGCTCGTACTCCGTGGTGTCGCGCCGCGTGGATCGCCAGCGAGCCCCAGCCGCACCCGACGTCAAGCAGCCTCTGCCCAGGAGCCAGCGCGAGCTTGCGGCAGATCAGCTCGAGCTTGTCCCGCTGGGCGGTCTCCAGGTCGGCCTCCGGCGAGCGAAAGTAGGCGCAGGAGTAGGTCATGCTGTCGTCGAGCCACAGCCGGTAGAAGTCGTTGCCGAGGTCATAGTGATGCCGGATGTTGCGCGGCGCCCCCCGCCGCGAGTCGCGGTCCCGGAGCCGCTCGGCGAGGTACCGCAGTAGCGGCCACCCGGCCCGGTGGGCCTTCTCCAGGTCGGCGTTCATGGCGAGAGCGAACAGGCGGTCCCAGCTGCCCTCGACCTCGATCTCTTCGTCCATGTACGCCTCGCCGAAGCCCAGGAAGCCGGCCGAGAAGGTCCGCCGCAGCGCGCGCGGGCCGTTGAACGTCACCCCGAAATCCGGTTCGCCCTCGCCGAACC
>JAJDNH010000185.1 GCA_022340775.1 Acidobacteriota bacterium | reverse complement strand
GTTCACTGCGCTGGCCGTTGCACAGGAGGCTGAAAGCGGCGCCAAGACGGTGACCGCCGTTGGCACAATCGTGGCGGCGGACTGGGACGAGAATGGTTCCGTCGTGGCCGTCAACCTCCAGACCGACGATGATGAGTACCTCATTGCAGACACCGAGACCGCTGCCGAGCTGCTGCACCTGGTCGGCCAGAAGGTCAGTGTCACCGGGACCGTGGCCGAGAGTGAGGAGGGCTCCCTCGTGATCACGGTGACGAGCTTCTCGGTCGTCAAAGAGAGTCAGTGACACCGGTTGGAGGGGTAGCGAGAGCTGTTGGCCGCCGGAGCCCAGGGAGTGATCTCCAGGGGCTCCGGCCGAGCTTGATACTCGGAGGAAACGATGAATGACCACGCGCCGGTGTCAGCCGAGGAGCTTGAGCCCCCCAGTAGGGGTGCCGCCCGAGCGCGGTTCGGCGGCACCCCCACGTCTTTTCTCGCGGCACGCGCCGTCGTCGGGACAGCTGTTCAGACCGACGATGGGCGTTCGGAAGCCAGCCGGGAGTCTGAGCAGCATCGAGCCACGTCGTTTCGACGAAAGCATTTTCCGACAGCCTCGGCCACCGAGTGGAGAGACTGGCAGTGGCAGGTGCGTAACAGGCTCGCCCGTCTCGAGGCTCTCGAGCGGGTTCTCGTCCTGACCGAACGTGAACGGCGGGCAATCGAAGCGCACCGCGGCCAGCTGCCGTTCGCGGTGACCCCCTACTACGCCAGCCTGCTCGATCCGCTCGACTCGGAGCAGCCGCTTCGACGGACAGTCATCCCTGACGTCATGGAGTCCGTTGTTGTCTCCGGCGAGGCGATCGATCCACTTGCTGAAGAGGCCCAGTCCCCCGTACCCGGCCTCGTACACCGGTACCCAGACCGGGTTTTGTTCCTGGTTACGGCCTTCTGCTCAACCTACTGTCGCTATTGCACCCGTTCACGAGTCGTGGGCGACCTGGGAGAGCTGCAGCCGAGCCCTCACCAGTGGGAGGCGGCGCTCCGGTACATAGCTGGGCACACCGAGATCCGCGATGTCCTGCTTTCGGGTGGCGATCCGCTGACCCTGAGCGACGACAAGTTGCAGTGGTTGCTCGGAAGGCTGCGGGCCATCCCCCACGTCGAGATCATCCGTCTGGGAACCAAGGTGCCGGCTGTGCTGCCGCAGAGGATCACTCCCCAGCTCGTGTGGATGCTGCGACGGTTTCATCCCCTGATGATGAGCCTGCACTTCACCCACCCCGACGAGCTCACTCCCGAAGCGGCAAAGGCCTGTGCGCGGCTCGCCGATGCGGGTGTGCCTCTCGGGAGCCAGACGGTCCTGCTGAGGGGAGTCAACGACTCGGTGGACACCATGCGTCGCCTCATGCATGGTCTCCTGCGTCTTCGCGTGCGACCGTACTACCTCTACCAGTGTGATCCGGTGGTCGGCACGTCCCAGTTCCGGACCCCTGTGCAGTCAGGGCTCGAGATCATCGCCGGGCTGAGAGGTCACACCTCGGGCTATGCCGTCCCGACGTATGTCATCGACGCACCGGGTGGCGGCGGCAAGATCCCGCTGGCGCCGGACGCGCTCGTAGGACGTGAGGGTGACGACGTGCTGCTCAGGAACTACGAGGGAAAGGTGTTCCGGTATCCCGATACGACGGAAGGGGCCAAGCCATGAGAATCGGTCTGACCTACGACCTTCGAGAGGATTACCTGGCAGCAGGGTTGAGTCCCGACGAAACGGCGGAGTTCGACAAGATCGACACGATAGACGGAATCGATCGAGCTTTGACCGACCTGGGTCATGAGACCGACCGCATCGGAAACGTGAAGGCGCTGGTAACCCGGCTCTCTATGGGAGACACATGGGACCTGGTCTTCAACATCGCGGAGGGAGTCGCCGGCTTCGGCCGCGAGTCTCAGGTGCCGGCCCTGCTGGAAGCGTATGAGATCCCCTATACGTTTTCTGACCCATTGGTGCTGGCGGTCTCCCTGCACAAGGGCATGGCCAAGCAGATTGCCCGCACCTCCGGGGTGCCTACCCCGGACTTCGCCGTGGTCGAGGACGTCTTCGACGTTCCTGCGATTGACCTTGCCTACCCGCTGTTCGTCAAGCCCGTAGCGGAGGGAACGGGGAAAGGGATCACGGCCGCGTCCAGGGTCTCTCGCCGAGGGCAGCTTCTTCGCGTATGCCGGAGCCTGCTCGAGGCGTACCGGCAGCCCGTTCTGGTCGAAACCTATCTGCCGGGCGTCGAGCACACGGTCGGCATCCTCGGAACTGGCCGTCATGCCCGGGTTCTCGGCGTTATGGAGGTGAGGCTGGACGCCACCGCAGAAGAGGGCGCCTATTCGTACCTCAACAAGGAGAACTACGAGCAGTGTGTTTCGTACCTGCCAGCCCACGGGCCAGCCGCCGATGCAGCAGCGGAAGTTGCACTTGCCGCGTGGCGCTGTCTAGGCTGCCGCGATGCTGGACGGGTGGACATCCGCGCCGATGCATGCGGCAAGCCGAGCTTCATGGAGGTCAACCCACTTGCGGGACTCAATCCGGTGCACTCTGACCTCCCGATTCTCTGCCGCCTCAACGGCATTTCATATCTCGAGCTGATCTCGGCGATCGTTTCGGAGACAAGCGCACGCGCCGGCGGAAGGACGGCCGCCAGGCGTCCGCAGCGGGCTCTGGAACAGGCGGCCCGCGCGCTGGCGGGGTAGGGATGGACTCGATGCGGGTGGTTGTCCTTCACGGTGCCGTGCCTGCAGATGCGCCTCCGGATGAGCGGGACGTGCTGGTCGAGGTAGAAACTGTGTGTACGGCCCTGCGCGGGAACGGATATGAGGTCGAGACGCTCGGGGTCGGGCGGGACCTGGGGGGCGCAGCAAGGGGGCTGCGAAGGGCCGATGCCGACGTCGTTTTCAACCTGGTCGAGTCACTCGACGGTAGGGGAGAGCTGATTGCCCTGGTCCCGTCGCTCCTCGAGCATCTCGGGTTGCCGTACAGCGGTTGCCCAGCTCACGCGATTCTCCTGACCTCGAACAAGCTGACGGCGAAGGCAGCGATGCGGGCCGCCGGCGTGGCGACACCGGCCTGGCTGCCGGCAGAGGCCGCACCGGCGGCTGGTCGTCTCGACCGCCCGTACATCGTCAAGTCGGTATGGGAGCACGCTTCGATCGGCCTTGACGGCGCGTCGGTCGTGACCACGGCAGCGAACCTGGCTGAGGCGATCCGCTCTCTTCAGAATAGGGTCGGCGGGCAGGTCTTCTGCGAGCAGTTCATTGACGGTCGCGAGTTCAATATCTCGATGCTGGAGACAGACAACGGACCTCGATGCCTGCCGCCGGCGGAGATCCTCTTCGAAGGGTGGCCCGGCGGACATCCGAGGATCGTCGGCTACCAGGCCAAGTGGGACGAGTCTTCGCCAGAGTATCAGGCGACAGTCCGCCGCTTCGATTTCCATGCTGGGGACCGGGCTCTGCTCGGTCGGGTAGTCTCGGTCGCGCTCAGATGCTGGGAGGTGTTTGATCTGCACGGCTACGCACGTGTTGACTTCCGCATCGACGGCGAGGGGCGGCCGTGGGTGCTCGAGGTGAACACCAACCCGTGCTTGTCGCCGGACGCTGGGTTCATGGCAGCGGCGGACCGCGCTGGCCTCAGTGGTGATGACGTGGTGACCGAAATACTGGCTCGGGCGACCGAACCGGGCAGCGAGCGGGCCGTTTCTCACGGCCACTTTCGGGGGCAGGAGCCAGGTCGATATGCTGGCTGACCCCTTGACCGCATCGCAGGTGGTCATTCGCGACCGCGTCAGGAAGGCCGACCTCGACGGAGTCCGGGACATCGTGGAGTCCACCAAGTTCTTCAGCGCCGAGGAGGTCGAGGTCGCGCGCAGCCTGGTCGCTGAACGCCTGAGGCTTGGAGCTGCCAGCGGCTACAGCTTCCTGTTCGCTGACGTCGAGGGCAGGAGCCTGGGATACGCCTGCTACGGACGGATAGCCGGGACCCGCGGGAGCTTCGATCTCTACTGGATCGCCGTGCGTCCCAGCGCTCAGGGCTCAGGCATCGGAAGGCGGCTGCTGGCCGAAACGGAGACCCGTGTCTGCTCGCAGGGAGGAGAGCGGGTGTACATCGAGACCTCGGAGAAGGAGCTCTACCGCGGGACGCGCTCCTTCTACCGGAGGGCCGGCTACCGCAAGGTCGCGCTGCTCGAGGACTTTTACGCGCCCGGGGACGCCAAGGTCATCTACGTCAGGGTTCTCTGACGGATTCCTCGTGCGCCAGCGACCCACGCCCTGCGGCCGGTAGAATGGCCCGCGGAGGTGTTTCGCATGAGCGCCCTCACCGCAGCACTGCTGATTTTCGTTCTTCGTTGCATTGACGTGTCTCTCGGGACCCTGCGGTTGATTGTCACGGTGCAGAGTCGGCGCACGCTGGCGTCTCTGATCGGGTTCTTTGAGGTCTCCATCTTCATCACCGCCGTGGCAACTGTGGTCAATGGACCTCTCAACCCGTTGAAGGTACTCGGCTACGGCGCTGGCTTTGCGGCTGGGACCTTCGTCGGCGTCACCCTGGACCGGCGGCTGGCGCTAGGAAGGGCGATGGTGCGCGTGATCACTCAGGAGTTCGACGAGCTGTCACGCAGGCTGACGGCCGATGGATTCGGGGTCACCATGGTTGAGGGCCGCGGCGGCCGAGGCACACTCGTGGGTGTCGTGTTCACGCTGGTCGGAAGGCGGAAGATCCCCGAGGTTCTGCAGATCGTACGGACAGTGGACCAGGAAGCCATTGTCAGTGTTCAGGAGATCCGTCAGCAGTTTCTCGGTTACTTCGCCGGGAAACGTCCTGCACCACAGGTGTCGATGACCTCATGACCGCGATCCCGGAGGTGGGCCTTGCCGCCGAGCACCCACCGGAGCGCTGATCGGGTATCCTGATGGCATGAACGAGATCAGCCGGGTGGGAGCTGGAGCGCGCTTCCTGCTGACGCTGGCCGCTTTCGTGATTGTGGTCGCAGGGCTGCGCGCGGCTGAGTCGATCATCATTCCGGTCCTGGTCTCGGTCTTCTTGGCCATTCTCTGCGTGCCCGCCGTTTCCTGGTTGCGCAGCCACCGGGTGCCCACCATCATCTCCGTCGTGCTCGTGGTGCTGGTCATGATGGGGGTGATTGCCGGCTTCGCGGCCATCGTCGGTGGCTCGATCAACCAGTTCACGGATGCGGTTCCGAGGTACCAGGAGCGCTTCAATTCGGTGGCCACCTCCATCACCGGATGGCTCGGCCAGCACAACGTGAAGCTGAAGGGCGTCGATGTTTTCAACACCTTCAGCCCCTCATCGATCCTCGGCATGCTGGGCGGTGCCCTGAAGGGACTGGTTTCCGCGCTGTCGAACACCGTCCTCGTGCTCCTGACACTGGTGTTCATTCTGTTCGAGGCAGCGGGGCTGCCGAGCAAGCTCAGGGCCGCACTGGGCGACGCCAACGCTGATCTTGGCCGCTTCAGCGCGATGACGAAACAGGTTCAGCAGTACCTGGTGATCAAGACGGCTCTGAGCCTCGTGACGGGGCTGGTTATCGGCGTCTGGCTCGCGATCCTCGGTATCGACTTCGCCATTCTGTGGGGCTTCCTTGCCTTCATCTTGAACTACATACCGAACATCGGATCGATCGTCGCCGCGGTACCAGCTGTGCTGCTGGCCTTTATCCAGTTCGGCGTCGGCAAGGCCATTCTTGCTACAGTCGCCTACCTGGTTGTCAACACGATCCTCGGGAACGTCGTGGAGCCAGCGATGATGGGCCGACGTCTTGGGCTCTCGACGCTGGTTGTGTTCCTGTCCCTCGTGTTCTGGGGGTGGGTGTGGGGACCGATCGGAATGCTGTTGTCGGTGCCGCTGACGATGGTTCTGAAGATCTCGCTGGAGCACAGCGATGATCTCCGCTGGTTGGCGATCCTGCTCGACAGCTCGAGCCGAGTCAGCCGAGACCAGACCTGACCTTCATCTGAGTCAACCCGTGAGGCCGTCGAGAACTCGGGTCAGCCGTGATTCGACCTCCTCCGCGAGTGGCGCGGCCGCCGGGTTGTCAACGAGCTCGAAAGCACCAGTAGGCTTCATGGCGGCGACCAGCGAGCCCCCGCCGTCGCGCTCCATAACGACGACATTGCACGGCAGCAACACCCCGATCAACGGCTCGGCAGCGAGTGCCTGGTGAGCGAGGGGCGGGTTGCAGGCACCGAGGATCACGTAGCGCCGGAAGTCCGCTCCAAGCTTCGTCTTGAGCGTGGCGGTGACGTCGATCTCGGTGAGAACGCCGAACCCCTCGCCGGGCAGGAGCTCCCTGGTTCGCGCGACGGCGGTCTCGTAGTCGAGGTGCGGCAGGTCGCGGACGATGGCGTAGCGGTTGTCCAGATCTGGCATGACTGACCTCCCCTCGGGTTGAATGCGTCGGCCGAGTGAGGCATTCCCGCTACGGCGTGCGGTCAGGAGCTTATCCGCTGACTAC
>JAJDNH010000161.1 GCA_022340775.1 Acidobacteriota bacterium | reverse complement strand
GTCGGCTCACGGCTGCACCCGCCGAAGACGGCGGGGGAACCGTACTCGGAGACTTACCCTCTTCCGACATCGGGCCAAGCCTCCTGCGCCCGGTCCCCCCACCGCCCGCGGCGGGATGGCCGCTCGCCTCCTTTCGCTCCGTCCCCGCCCCACCGCGGGACCGTTCATGGAGACAACGTCCTGGTGAGGCGGATCCGCGACCTGCGGCCGCACCCAGGAGTTCTGCGTTGCTCCGGCGGCCGCACGGTCACGAGGAGGGATCGGTGTCTTCGTGGTGGCCGCCGGAGCGTGCTCGAGCCGGCTCATTCAATCTTGAGGCCGTACTCCTAACGCCAAGGACCGAGGGAGCCCGGCATCAGCTTTTCCCTTCTGTCGCGGTAGGCTGCCTTTCGCGCTCCAGGGAAGAGCTGTGCCCGGCACGCCCATTTGAGAGATTTCCGAGGGCTCGCTGCGCTCGGATCTGTATCCTGTATCGTCCGAAATAGAGCGACCCTCATCCGTTCAGAGTCTCTTGAGGTCCGGGCGGAGAGCCGGTTCGTAGCGAGGTTCGCGAGACGGGTGTCAGATGTGCGTTTTCTCGCGCCGGAGCACGCCGCAGGCGTACCTGCAGGTACGTTGGAGGCGAGCGACAAGTGAAGAACGTGCAGGTGACCCCGTATCGCGGACCGCAGTAGAACGGGTGCTCCGCCCGGGCCTCTGGGGATGACCCGGGCTACAAATGGGCGGCGCGGCGGAAGGCGTCGACGACCTCCGGATCGAACTGCGTTCCAGCGTACCGCTCGAGCTCGGCAACCGCCTGCTCGGGGGTGGCCGCGTCCGCGTAGCCTCTCCGGGTGGTCATGGCCGAGAACGCGTCGACCACAGCGAGGATCCTCGCGCCAAGGGGAATGGCGGTCGCCTCGAGACCATCCGGGTATCCGGAGCCGTCCCAGCGCTCGTGGTGGTGAAGGACGGCGGACGCGATCTCGCCGCGGTACGGAGGTGCATCCAGCATGCGTGCACCGAGGACGGGATGCTGGGCTATGCGGCGCCACTCCTCCTGCGTCAAAGGCCCAGGCTTGGCGAGGACGGCGTCGGGCAGCATGGCCAGACCGAGATCGTGGAGAAGACCTGCCGTGCGCATCAGTTGCAGTTGCTCCTCGTCGAGCTGCAGCGCGGTTGCGGTCATTCCTGCGAGCCGCGAGACCTGGAGTGAGTGGTAGCTCCCATGCAGCCCTCGCTCGTCCAGGGAGCGGGCGAGGAGGCCGAGCATCGATCGGTGGGTGCGCGTCATTCGGGTCAGGCGCCGGTGGACCTCCTCGGGCAAGGCGACCACTGCTTCTTCGCCACCAGGCACGTACCGGTCCTCGAGAGCCAGCCAGGATGGGCGCTTGCGGGCGAGCAAGCCTCTGACCTCGCCTTCGAGCGTGGCAAGGTCGAACGGCTTGAGGATGATCCTGTCGGCGCCGGCCTGCTGGCTGCGCCGGCGCGTCGCGATGTCGTTGCGGCCCGTGATGACCAGAATCGGGAGGTCGCTCCGGCTCTGAACGAAGCGCAGGTTGAGGGCGACGTCGAGCCCCGACAAGCGGGGCATGCTGACGTCGAGTACGACCAGATCGGGCGTCTTCTCACGCACCTCTGCGAGGGCCGCGATGCCGTTGCTGGCGGTCCGGACGCCGTAGCCGCGGGATTCCAGGAACTCCCTCACCGCCAACAGGATAGTGGGCTCGTCCTCGGCAACGAGGATGACGGGGTGGCGCGGTTCGTCTGACATCGTTCACCGACGACTATACACGCCCGGCTGGACGCCCGCCAAGCGCATCGGTCGCTTGGTCCACCGGTGGTTTCCGACGGGCTTTTCTCCGGCGCCCGGAGCAGGTCCGGCGGCGCCGCCGCCATCTCAGTGCGTTACACTTCCCCTCATGAAGGTCGTTTTCTTCGGTACCCCAGAGTTCGCGGTTCCGACTCTCCGACGCCTCGTCCGCGGTGACCACCGAGTCACGCTGGTCGTGTCGCGGCCCGACAAGCCGGTCGGCCGTCATCAGGTGCTGTCTTCGCCGCCCGTCGTCGAGCTCGCGAACAAGCTCGGTCTCCCCGTCATCCAGCCCAAGAGCCTGAAGGGACAGGAGGTCGCGCAGATGATGCGCGGGGCCGGAGTGGATATCGGCGTGGTCGTCGCGTACGGCAGGCTGATTCCGCCGGGGATCCTGGGCATTCCGCATCTCGGCATCATCAACCTGCACCCGAGCCTGCTGCCGCGTCACCGGGGGCCGTCCCCAATCCAGTGGGCGCTCGCCACAGGCGACACCACGACCGGCGTCACGACGATGGTCCTGGACGAGGGGATGGACACCGGCCCGCTTCTCCTCCAGGAGAGCGTCGAGATCCTGCCGTTGGAGAACGCCGCTGATCTCTCGGCACGGCTCGCAGAGGTCGGCGCGGAGCTGGTCGTGAGGACGTTGGACGGCCTTGCGACAGGCACCGTTGCGCCGCAAGCGCAGCCGGACGAGGGTGCCAACGTGACCCCCATGATCCGCCGCAGTTTCGCCAAGGTGGACTGGTCGATGCCGGCGCGGCAGCTGGTGAACCGACTACGGGCGTTCACGCCGTGGCCGGGGCTGTACACCAAGTTCCGCGGTGGTCGCCTCAAGCTCCATGGGCTGGAGGAGGTTCGGCAGCCACCGCACGGGGCGGAGGAGGCCGGTACGGTGCTGTGGGCCGACGCCCAGGGCATCGTCCTGCGCTGTGGCTGGGGGACCGCAGTCCGGATTACCGAGCTGCAGCGGGAGGGCAGGCGACGCATGCCCGCCGACGCGTTCCTGATCGGCGAGCGGGTGGTCGCCGGTGAGCTCTTCGGCTGACCGGCAGCGCGCCGCGCTGATGCTGGTTCGTGTCGAGGGTGGTGCATTCGCCTCCCGGCTCCTCGAACGCGTACAGGAGGGTGGTGTGCGGGCCCGTGTTCTCGGCGTGCTGCGATGGCTGCGCAGGCTCGACGAGGCGCTCGGCGCGCTCACCCGGCGGCCGCTCGCGAAGCTCGATCCCGAGGTTCGCGCCGTGCTGCGACTGGGCCTGTTCGAGGCCGCCGACCTCGGCGTACCGCCGCCCGTCGCCACCGATGCTGCGGTCCGACTGGTTCGCAGGCTCGGCAAGGGCTCCGCTGCTGGGATGGTCAACGCGGTGCTGCGCCGCGCCGGGGAACGGTGGCAGGCCTTGGACAGCTCCGCCACGCCTGATCTCCGCCTTTCCCACCCGCGCTGGCTGTACGAACGCTGGTGCTCCGCCTTCGGGCGCGAAGCGGCCGTTCGGATGATGGAGGTGAATCAGACGCCGGCCGGCCTCTGGGTATGGTGGGCGAACGAGGCCGAGGCCCGGCACGCCACTGCGGGCGGCCTGTGGTTGGCACCGCACCCCTGGTGTCCGGGTGCGTGGCGGTCGCCCGCGGACGCGCCGGCCCTCGCGCGAGCGGTGGCGGCGGACGATGCGTATGCCCAGGACCCGTCGTCGCAGCTCGTGGCGCACGTGACGGCTGCCCTTGGCGCCACGCTCGACGCGGCAACGCTGCTCGATCTGTGCGCCGCACCGGGAGGCAAGACCGCCCTGGCGGTGCGGCTCCACCGGTGGAGGACGGCAGTGGCCGGCGACCTGCGGCTGGGACGGCTGCGCCTTCTCAAGGCGACGTTGGCCCGTCTGGGGGGTGCGGCCCTGGCTGCAGTGGCCGACGCCGAGCGTCCGCCCTTCGCACCGCAGGCATGGAGCCTTGTGGTCCTTGATGCACCGTGCTCGGGGACCGGTACCCTGCGCCGACACCCCGAGCTGCGCTGGCGGCTGGCGCCGGACGCGATCGCGACGCTGGCGGCGCGGCAGCTCGCCATGGTGGAGGCTGCACGGGAGCTGGTCGCCGCCGGCGGTGTTCTTCTCTACTCCACGTGTTCGGTAGAACCGGAGGAGAACGAACGCCTGTTCGAGGAGGTGCCGCCGGGTTGGGCCGTCGAGCCGCTGGAGCCCCTGCTGCCGCCAGGCACGCCGGCAGTCGCGACCACCGCCGGCGGGGTCACGATCCTGCCGGCGCCGGCCAATGACGGCTTCTCGCTCCACGCCCTCCGTCGGCTGAATGCATGACGTAGTACCGCTCGCCAAGCGTCAGCGTCAGAGTTTCCTAACCACGGGAGAGGAGACTAACCACGGATTTCACTGATTTCACGGATATTCACAAGAAGGCGGCAGCAGCTGCTGCCGGGCCCCGGTACGGTTGGAGCCGACCGGCTTCAGGATGGACCCGTGGGGCAGCGGGTACCTTAACTGTCCTTCCTCTCAATCGGTGTAATCGGTGTAATCCGTGGTCCTCTTTCGCGCTACTCGGCGCGCACGAACGGGTTGGTGCGCTTCTCGTGGCCGATGGTGGTGACCGGGCCGTGCCCCGAGATCACGCGCGTGGTCTCCGGCAGGGTGTAGAGCTGCTCCCGGATCGAGCGCTCGAGGACCTCGAACGAGCCTCCCCAGAGGTCGGTTCTTCCGATCGAGCCCGCGAACAGGACATCGCCGACGATCACGAGCGGCTCTGCGGCACCGGCGACGACGAAGGAAACGCTGCCGGGTGAGTGGCCTGGCGTGTGCCGGACCTCGAGCTCCAGGCCTCCCACCGGAACTCTCTGGCCGTGCTCCAGCCACAGGGTGGGGGGTGGTGGGGGATCAACCTCGAGGCCGAACATGCGGGCCTGGACGGCCAGGTTCTCGTACAGCTCGAGCTCCTCGCGGTGCAGACCGATTGGTACCGATGCACCAAGGCCTGCAGCGACGCCGGCTGTGCCGCCGGCGTGGTCGACGTGGGCGTGGGTGTGGAGGATCGCAACCGGAGTCAGGCCGGTGGCCTCGATTCGCTCGAGGATCATCTCGGGCTCGTCACCTGGGTCGATGACCGCCAACTGGCCTCCGACAGGGTCGCCGATGAGGATGCAGTTGGCCTGAATCGGACCGGTCGGAAAGACGTCGAGCAGCACGGCCCTGGTCCCCTTTTCCCCCTAGCTCTCGGGGAAGATTACGGCAACCAGGCGACGAACCAGATCTCGCAGGCGATCCGCCGCCTCGTGGCCGGCAGCGAGCACCTCCTCGTGCGACAGCGGGTACTGGTTGATGCCGGCGGCCGGGTTGGAGGCGAGCGAGAGTACGAGAACACGCATACCCATGTGGCGGGCTGCGATGACCTCGGGGACGGTGGACATGCCAACCACGGCTCCCCCCAGCTGCCGCAGCATCCGGACCTCGGCCGGGGTCTCGAACGAGGGCCCGAGGACAGCGGCGTAAACACCTTCGTGGACGGTGAAGCCCGCGGCGGCGGCCGCGCGGTGGGCGAGCTCCCTCAGCTCGGGGTCATAGGCCTCGGTCATGTCGGGAAACTGTGGCCCGAGCTCCGGGCCCCACACTCCGGCCAGCGGGTTCGAACCCTGGAGGTTGAGGTGGTCGGACACAACGACCAGCGAGCCGGCCTCGACCTCAGGGTCGAGCGAACCTGTGGCGTTGGTCGCGATCAGCACCTCGGCGCCGAGCAGGGCTGCCAAGCGCACCGGTGCCACGACCTCTTCCTGCGCATACCCCTGGTAGAGATGGAAGCGCCCGTTCATGACCAGGAGGCTGTCGACGCCGCGTCGCCACACCGTCAGGGTGTGGTCGTGTCCGGCGAGACTGCGTATCGGGAACGGCAGCAGGTCGCCCATTGCCACGACCTCGCCGACCTCCCAGCCCGGCACTTCAAGGGTCAGGCCCGAGCCCGCAATCAGCAGCCCGCGCACCCGTCCGGGCGAGTGCGAGCGAGAGAACTCGTCCGCGATCCGTCGCAAGCCGTCAGGGGTCAACCGTGTCGTCACGGCCCGGAGGGTACCACAGAGGAGCCCGGTGCCAGGAGGTGCTAGGCTTCGATCGGGAGCTCATGGCGAGCTGCAGGTTCTCTGCACTGTCGGTGCCGAGCCGAAGAAGCCGCGCCGTGCTGGTGGTTGTCCTTGCCGCAGCAGGGCTGCTCCTGTTCTGCAGCGCTGTGCCCGGCGTGTTCACGATCGACGAGGCCAACTACCTTGTCACCGTGCTCGGCCTCCGCCAGGGCACCTTTGCGGTGCCAGGAACCGCAGAGCTTCCTCCAAGCATGGAGCTGGAGTACTTCGACCCGGTGCCGCACACGCCGGGGGGGCGCGGCTTGCCGCTGACGTCGACGGCGCCGCCGCTGTATTCGTTCTTCGCATACCCGTTTTCCTTTGCAGGCTGGAGAGGTCTTATCGCTCTCAACATTCTCTCGTACCTGCTGACCGCCGCGCTGGTCTTCCTTTACTGCGCTCGCTTTTCGAGGTCGGAGCGAACACCGTGGGTGGCGCTGGCGGTGTTCACGCTGTGCAGCTTCACGGTCGAGTACGCGCAGGGTGTCTGGCCGCATATGTTGGCGGTCGGGTTGTGTACCTCCGCGTTCGTAGCAGCGAGCCGAGCCCGCTCGAGCGCGGCCCCGTGGTATGCCGGCGTCGCCGGCCTTCTCGCTGGGCTGGCGGCCGGGGTTCGATATCAGAACATCGCGTTCGCGGGGTTTGTCGGCTTCGGTCTCATCGTGTGGTGCCGGCGCCGCTGGCTCATGAGCTCTCTGTACGCGGCCGGGGCGGCTCTTCCCGCGGCGGCAACGACCATCATCAACCACCACCGTCTCGGTTCGTGGAATCCGTTCAACAAGGGGCCGGGATACCTGAGCGTGGGAGACGTTGCCGGTGGGACAGGGAGCCTCGTGTCACGAGCCCTGCATGTGGTTTCGATCGGTCTGCAGTCGACCTGGGGACGGGTCGTGGATCGCTCGGCGTGGCCTGCCGCAGGCGAGCCCGGAAGTGAGATCGCCCGCCTCTTGCCCAAGGACCCGCACAGTGGGGCGTTCCTGGTGCTGGGGGTCGTGAAGAAGGCGTGGGCCCAATCGTGTCCCTGGATCCTCCTGGTCCTCGTCGTGCTGGTACTGGCGTGGTTCACTCGGTTGAGGTGGACCCAAGGACGCACGACAGAGGTCAGAGCGGCTGCAATCGTCGTGTTCGGCGTTCTCGGGAGCTTCGCGCTGTTCGGTTACCGTACCGAGGGCTGGGCGTTCAACCAAAGATACCTGCTGGAGCTGACCCCGCTTGCCAGCGTGATTCTGGCATGGGTGACCGAGAGGCTCCAGCTTGGGTCGGTCTGGGTGGCGATTGGCGCGGCCGGGGCGGCCGGTGCTGTTGTTGCGTTGCTGCAAATGCCTCCCGAGGGGTTGACGAGGCAGGAGTGGATGTTGAAGCTCCCGGTGGTACTGGGTCTCGGTCTGGCTGCAGCGGCCATCCTGAGCTTGAAGTTGCCCCGGCTGGTTGTCCCTGTCTCGCTTCTGCTCGGAGCCTGTCTGGCATGGTCGGCGGCGGTCCACCTGGGAGTCGACCTGTATGCCTCTCGAGAGCACCGCATCCGCCACCACCGGCAGCAGGAAGCACTTGCGCGGGTGCTGCCTTCGGCTCCGGCGGCCGTCTTTGCATACTGGGGCGCCAAGGACTCGATCGCTCCGCTCCAGATCGACCACGACCTCGTCGTGGCGGATCCGTGGATCGACCGCGGAAAGGACGCACCTGCGCTGACGCGAGCGTTCGAGAAAGCCGGAAGGAGGGTCTTCGTGATAACTGAGGGAATGCCGCGGCCGATCCTCCAGAGCCTGACCAAGGGACATCGCCTCAGGTTCGTGGCCGGACCGCCGTGGCCGATTCTCGAGCTCGACTGACACGCTGCGCGTACTGGATCAGGAGCGCCTTGAGTCCGCCCACGTCTTGGTCGCGGTGGCACCGAGAATGACGGCCCCGCCGAGGAGGGCCCACGGGCCCGGGTGCTCACCCTGGATGATCCAGGCCCAGATTGGGTTCAGAACCGGCTCGAAGAGCAGCAGCAGCGAAGCCTCGAGCGCCGGTACGCTGCGGACCCCGCGCGTGAGAAGAACGTAAGCAACGCCTATCTGAACGACGCCGAGAAAGGAGATGAGTCCCCAGTCGAGGCTCGTCCCGCCGTGAACGGGGATGGCCAACGGTAGGGTCGCGGCGAAAGCGATCAGGTTGCCGCAGGCGACGGCGCCGGCGGAGGCACCGTGGCTGCCGTCGCTGGCGCGGCCGAGCCAGCGCAGGCCCATGATCGTCAGGGCCCAGCAGACGCCGGCAGCGACGCCGAGGATGTTCCCGGTGAGGGGGTCTGGTGCGGTCGCGAACACCGGGCCCGAGCTGACAAAGAACAGAGCCATGCCGGCCGCCATGCTGACCATGAACGGCAGATCGCGGCGCCGGATGTGCTCGCCGAGCAGCCACGGTCCCAGCAGCAGGACATACATCGGTGCCGTGTCCTGCAGGAAGATCGTGTTGGCGGCGGTCGTGAGCTTGTTGGCGAGGACGTAGAGCACCATGGTTGCGGCGTAGGCCACGCCCACCGCGAACGTGCGCCGGGTCCAGCCTCTGCGTGCCGTCGGGACCATTGCCAACACCGCGAGGAAGGCGATGCCGGAACGGAAGCTGGCCACCTGCCAGCCGCTCAGAGTGCAGGCCTTGATGACGGCGCCCCCGGTCGAGAACAGGACCGCGGCCGCGACCACCATGAGCGGCCCGAGAAGCGAGGATTCCGAACCAGCAGGCCTCATCGAGGCCATCTTAGCCCGGACAATCGACTCTCAGTCCTTGGCGATCGCTGGTACGCCGCCCATCTCCAGGCTCATCGTGCTGCCTGGCTGCTGAACCACGGATTACGAAGAGGTACCACGGATTACACGGATGACACAGATGAGTGGGAGGGGTGTTTGTTCCCCCGGGCGTCCAACCTCCTGTCGGCTGGCGAAGAGCACTCCGGACCAGGCAAGAGCTTTTCTTCCCCTACTGAGAATCCGTGGAATCCGTGAAATCCGTGGTTAGGCTCCTCCCGCGAAATAAAGACAAGAGACGACCGATTCCGTGGATTGTACAGCCGAGGAGAAGAGGACGGACAGGGTGCTCGTTCTCCCGTGCGCCGAGCCTCATGTCGGCCGGTTCAGAGGGCGGTGGAGCCGGCGGGCTCTAGTGCCGCCAGTCCTCCAGGACCTGCATGTAGTTGGCGCGGCCGAGTGCGGCCGGATCGGGCGTCCGTGCCAGGCTCATGCTGCCCCGCATCTGACGCAACGACTCGTACTCGTGCTCCTCGAGCCAGAACTCGAGCGCCTGCAGCGTGCGCGCGATGTGCTCCGCTCCGTGGATGAGCAGCGCCGACACGATCTGCGTGACATCGGCGCCGGCCATGACCGCCTTGATCACGTCGACCGCCGAGTGGACGCCGCCCGTGGCGGCAAGGGACAGGTCCACGCGACCCGCGAGCAGAGCGAGCTGTCTCAACCGTAGGCGAAGGTCGTCCGAGGTGGAAAGGCGGAGGTTGGGGGTGACCGCCAGCTCCTCGATGTCGATATCTGGCTGATAGAAGCGGTTGAACAGGACCAGCCCGTCCGCCCCCGCATCCTTCAGGCGCGCGGCCAGGTTGACGAACGAGGAGTAAAACGGTGACAGCTTGACCGCCACCGGGATCGTCACCGTGCTCTTGACCTCGCGGACGATGTCGACCGTACGGTCCTCGACCTGCTGGCCGGTCTCGGAGGGGTCGGTGGCCAAGAAGAAGATATTGAGCTCAAGTGCGTCCGCTCCCGCCTCCTCGATCTTCTTCGCATACCTCGTCCAGCCCCCTGGAGTCGACCCGTTGAGCGAGGCGATCACCGGGATTCCGACCGCTGCCTTGACCTGCTGCACGAGCTCCAGGTACTGGCCGGGGCCGAGATGCGAATGCAGGTCGGGGAAGTAGGTCAGCGCCTCGGCGAAGCTCTCCGTGTGCGCTTCCGCGGCCAGCTGCGCTCCGACCTCGCGCAGAATCTCCTCCTCGAACAGCGAGTGGAGGACCAGCGCGGCCGCGCCGGCGTCTTCCAGACGGCGAGCGTCATCCGCCGACTCGATCAGTGGCGACGCTCCGGGAACGATCGGGTTCTTGAGCTCGAAACCGAGAAACGTTGTGCTCAGGTCCATCCTGTGTCTCCTCTCGTCCGCCGCTCAGTTGGTTGCTTCCGGTGTGCCGTCGATGCGCACCTTGAGCTGCGCGAGCTGCTCGTAGACATCGAAGCGTGCGCGGGCGGCGCGGTCGGCCTGCTGCAGCAGTTCCTTGGCGTGGTCGGGGTTGGTCTTCATCAGCATGCGGAAGCGGGTCTCGGTCATCGCGAACTGATCGACAGCGAGCGTCGGTGCACGAGAGTCGAGCTTGAGCGGTGGCTCCCCGGTCGCCAGTCGGCGCGGGTCGAAACGGTACAGAGGCCACAGCCCGCATTCCACCGCGGCCCGCTGGTGGTCGAGGCCGTTCGCCAAGTCGAAGCCGTGGGCGATGCAGTGTGAGTAGGCGATGATGAGCGAGACTCCCGGGTACGACTCCGCCTCCTGGAACGCACGAACGGTCTGCGTGTCCTTGGCGCCGAACGCGACCTGCGCTACGTAGACGTGGCCGTAGCTCATCGCCATCAGGCCCATGTCCTTGCGTTCTACAGGCTTACCGGCGACTGCGAACTTGGCGGTGGCGGCGAGCGGCGTCGCCTTTGAGGCCTGGCCGCCGGTGTTGGAGTAGACGCCGGTGTCGAGGACGAGGATGTTGACGTCCCGGTTGAGGGCCAGGACGTGGTCGAGGCCGCCGTAGCCGATGTCGAAGGCCCAGCCGTCGCCGCCGACGACCCAAACGCTCTTCTTCACCAGGTAGTCGGCGACGCTGGCCAGTGCCTTCGCCTCCGGGCTGTCGAGGCTGCCGAGCTTGTCGCGCAGGGAGGCCACGCGCCGGCGCTGTTCGTTGATCCCGACCTCATCAGTTTGGTCGGCGCTCAGGATCTCGCCAACCAGGTTGTCGCCAACCTCGGTCGCCAGGCGTCTCAGCAGATCGGTCGCGTACCGCCCGGCCTGGTCGATCGCGAGGCGGAAGCCGAGACCGAACTCGGCGTTGTCCTCGAACAGCGAGTTCGACCACACCGGACCGCGACCGTCCCTGTTGACTGCATACGGAGTGGTCGGTAGGTTGCCGCCGTAGATCGACGAGCAACCGGTGGCGTTCGCGATCAGGGCGCGGTCGCCGAACAGCTGCGTGAGCAGCTTGATGTATGGCGTTTCGCCACAGCCGGCGCAGGCGCCGGAGTACTCGAACAGGGGCTCGAAGAACTGAGAGCCCTTGACGTCGATCTTCGCTACCCGGGTGCGCTCGGGGTCGGGCAGATCGAGGAAGAAGGCGTAGTTTTCATTCTCCGGCTCGCGCAGCGGCATCTGCGGGTGCATATCGAGCGACTTGTGCTTGGGGTTGGACTTGTCCTTGGCCGGGCAGACCTGCACGCACAGGGTGCAGCCCGTGCAGTCCTCCGGCGCGATCTGGATCGTGTACTTGAGGCCCTTGAAATCGGGGGCCTTGTAGTCGACCGACTTGAAGGTGGCCGGCGCGTTGTCAAGCAGCGCCGGCTCGTACACCTTGGCACGGACGGCGGCGTGTGGGCACACCAGCGCGCACTTGTTGCACTGGATGCAGAGCGCCTCGTCCCAGACCGGAATCTCGAGTGCGATGTTGCGCTTTTCCCACTTGGTGGTGGCCGACGGCCACGTGCCGTCCGCCGGGAAGGCGCTGACGGGGAGGAGGTCGCCCTTGCCGGCGAGCATCAGCGAGGTCACTTTCTTGACGAAGTCGGGCGCCTCGTCGGGCACGATGGGTGGGCGGCGGCGGGTCGCGGTGACGCTGCCCGGGATCTTGACCTCGTGCAGGTGGGCGAGTGCGGTGTCAACGGCCCGGAAGTTGAGCTCGACGATCTCCTCGCCCTTGTTGCCGTAGGTCTTGCGAATCGCATCCTTGATCCTGGCGATGGCTTCCTCCCGGGGCAGTACCCCGGAGATTGCGAAGAAGCAGGTCTGCATGATGGTGTTGATGCGGGCGCCCATCCCTGTCTCGCCGGCAACCGCGTAGGCGTCAATGGTGTAGACCTTGAGCTCCTGCTCGATGATCTGCTCCTGAACCTCTGCCGGGAACTGATCCCAGACCTCGTCGGGTCCGAACGGCGAGTTGACGAGGAACACCGCGCCCGGGGCTGCATACTCGAGGACGTCGTACCGGTCGAGGAACACCCACTGGTGGCAGGCAACGAAGTTGGCCCGCTTGATGAGGTAGGTCGAGTGGATCGGTTTGGGTCCGAACCTCAGGTGCGAGATCGTGATCGCACCGGCCTTCTTCGAGTCGTACACGAAGTAGCCCTGGGCGAAGTTGTCGGTCTCCTCGCCGATGATCTTGACCGAGTTCTTGTTGGCGCCGACGGTGCCGTCGGAGCCGAGGCCGAAGAACACGCCCCGGGTCACCTCGTCAGGCTCGATGTCGAAGTCGCGGTTGATTGGCAGCGAGGTGTGGGTGACGTCGTCGACGATACCGACGGTGAAGTGGTTCTGTGGGTTCGTCTTGGCCAGCTCGCCGAAGATGCCCTTGACCATGCCGGCGTTGAACTCCTTGGACGACAGCCCATAGCGGCCGCCGACGACTCGTGGCGGTGAGGCGAACTGAGCCGAGCCCTCTGCCTGCGCCTCGGCCAGGACGGTGACGACGTCCAGGTACATCGGCTCGCCGGGGGCGCCGGGCTCCTTGGTGCGGTCGAGCACCGCGATGGCGCGGGTCGTGGCGGGCAGAGCGGCCAGCAGGTGTTCGGCCGAGAACGGCCGGTACAGGCGGACTTTGATCATGCCGATCTTCTCGCCCCGGGCGTTCGCCCACTCGACGTACTCGTGCACAGCCTCTGCACCCGAGCCCATGATGATGAGGACGCGCTCCGCCTCGGGGTCGCCGATGTAGTCGAACAGGTGGTAGGCGCGCCCGGTGAGGGCGGCAAACCGGTCCATTGCCTCCTGCACGATGCCGGGGCACGCCTGGTAGTACCTGTTGACCGTCTCGCGGGCCTGGAAGAAGGCGTCCGGATTCTGCGCCGTGCCGCGGATGAACGGGTGGTCGGGGGAGAGGGCGCGCTCACGATGAGCCTGCACCAGCTCGTCGTCGATCATGAACCGAAGGTCGTCGTCGCTCAGCTCCTCGATCTTGGCGACCTCATGGGAGGTCCGGAAGCCGTCGAAGAAGTGGAGGAACGGGACCCGGCTTCCCAGCGTGGCCGCCTGCGCGATGCACGCAACGTCGTGGGCCTCCTGGACCGAGCCGGAGGCCATCATCGCGAAGCCGGTCTGACGGCAGGCGTAGACGTCGGAGTGATCGCCGAAGATCGACAGCGCGTGCGTGGCGACCGACCGGGCGGAAACGTGGAACACGGCCGACGTCAGCTCGCCGGCGATCTTGAACATGTTCGGGATCATTAGCAGCAGGCCCTGGGAAGCGGTGAAGGTCGTGGTCAGCGCGCCGCCCTGCAGGGAGCCGTGCACGGCGCCCGAGGCGCCGCCCTCGGACTGCATCTCCACAACTTGGGGCACGCTGCCCCAGATGTTGGTCCTGCCAGCCGCCGACCACTCGTCCGCATGCTCCCCCATCGGCGAGGACGGGGTGATGGGGTAGATCGCACACACTTCGTTGAGGCGATGGGCTGTTGAAGCTGTGGCCTCGTTACCGTCAATCGTAACCATACGACGTGTTGCCATGGGAACCTCCGATTCCAGCCCGTGCGGGCGAAAGGGCAGATGTACCGGGAAAACGGCTCACGGTGGGCACGTGAACCTATTCACAATACCGGGTTAGCATACGCTTCACCGTCCGGGCTTGCAAGGCGCGCCGTGGCACCCGACTCGGCCCCGGTCGGGCCGCTACCGGGAGTGCGGACCGCGCAGCTTCTTGCCCAGCCACACGTTGAGGGGGTTGCCACGGCTGAGGAATGGTAGGACGGGCGGCCTGCGGCGCCCGATCTCATTGAAGAGGCGGTGGATCTGCGTGTGGTTGGGGCGCAGGCGTAGGCCCGCGTTGAGGGTTTCGACCGCGCCTCGGCGATCTCCCCGCTCAAGGAATACCATTGCCAGGTTGTAGCGATGGTCGGGCTCGAACATGTTGCTGTTGACCGAGATCTGGCAGCACCGCACGGCATCGGAGTACTTGCGGCGGATCATCGCGATGCACAGGCCGTAGTACGACATCGCCGCGGCAGCGGCCCGCTTGTCAGTGATGGTCCCTGCGGTCAGAGACGGCAGGTGCTCCTCGAAGATCTCGAGCGCCTGCTCGTAGTTCTCTTCGCGGGTGAGCTCCACTGCATGCTTGACTCTGGCGTGTACATCGCTGTCGTGCAGCCCCGATTCCACCATTCTCATAGTATAGATGACCCTGCGCCGTCCGTCTGCCATGCGCCGTGATGACGGCGGACGATCTCGAGCATTTCACCGTGCACCCCGGGCGTGCCGCAAACCACATCCCCGGTTGCCAGATAGGCGTCCCCGCCCTCCATGTCCGAGACCACGCCGCCGGCCTCGATGACAAGCAGAGCGCCGGCCGCGATGTCCCACGGCGACAGCTGGAACTCGAAAAAGCCGTCGAAGATGCCGGCCGCCACGTACGCCAGGTCCAGTGCGGCTGCCCCCGGCCGCCTGATCGCCTTCGAGCCGAGAAAGACGTCGTGGAAGATCGCCAGGTACGGCTCGAGCAGATGGCGTGCTCGAAACGGGAAGCCAGTTGTCAGCAGAGCCCCGGCGAGCCCCTGTCGCTGACTGACGCGACACGGGGCTCCGTTCCACCTCGTGCCCCCACCCTGAACGGCCGTGAAAACGTCGTTCTTGATCGGGTCCAGGACGACGCCCACCACGGGCCGCCCGCCGACTGCGGCCGCAACCGACACCGCGAAGTGCGGTAGGCCGTGAACGAAGTTAGTGGTTCCATCGAGCGGATCGATGATCCACATCGGCTGTCCCTCGTCGCCGCTCTCGGCCCGGCCGGACTCCTCGGCCAGGTACCGGTGAGCAGGAAAGGCCGAGCGGATGACCTCGAGGATGACCGCCTCCGATGCCCGATCAGCGTCGGTGACGAGGTCGTTCTTCGCCTTCTCATCGACCTGCGACGGCTTCAGGGAGCGCCAGTACTCCATGAGCGTCCGGGCGCCGGCCTCGGCCGCCGCACGTGCCGTGCCGAGCAGCCGGTCGGGGTCACGAAATACCATCGTGTTTCCTTCGGTTACCGGTGGCAGGAGGCACGCACACCGTGGTCGCCGCAAGACGAAGGGACGAGGACGTGCTCGATGCTCGCTGCCGACTGATTCTCGACGTGACTCACGATATCCTTGCCGAGGACAGCGAGCTGAGGCTGTGTGAGGGGTTGCGGCTGATCGAGGCGACGCGCCAGACCATGGCGCGTACCGATGCGGCTTCGCTGGACCACTTTGATGCCAAGGTTCGCCCCCTCCTCCGCCGCGTCCTGCTGGAGCGCTTCGGCGTCGTCGATGATTCCGGCGCGCGCATTCACTGAGAAAGCCGAGCCCGACCAGGTCCGTTCGATCAAGAAGCTCCCTCCATCTTGACGACGTCCTGGTACTCCGGAAAGGTCTTCAGCACCTCTGGAGACAGGTTCGACTCCAGCTGTACCGTGACCTGGTCGTCCTCGCCGGCCTCGACGCCGGGCAGCTTGGCCGCGACCTGGATCCCGACCCCCGGCGACGCGTCGGCCAGATCCAGCGTCACCCGCCGGCTGGCCTTCTCAACGCCGTCCTTGCCGTGGACCCGGACCAGCACCGTAAGGTGCGGAAGGTGCTCGGTTCCCTTGTTGGTGACGCGCAGGTCCACGATCAGCGTCGGGTTACCTTCGGCATCGTGAACCGTGGTGCTGCCGACGGGGATGATCTCGTGCTCGAGCCGCAGCTTCTCGACCCGCTGCGCCGGTGTCAAGCGCGGGCCGCATCCGGCGAGCGCCAGGACGAGAAGCGGTATCGCAACGCTGACATAGGTTCGCTGTGTCATGGCTCCTGGCCTCCTCGGCGGTGGAGTGTACCACCCGGAGCGGCTTCGGTTCCGGGGCAGAATATCGCCAGCACTCGAGCGACGAAGGTCCGTGTCTCGACGTACGGCGGGACATCACCGACTCGCTCCACGGTGGCGGCGCCCGAGTTGTAGGCGGCGAGAGCGAGTGGCAGGGAGTGGAACCGGTCGAGCAGGGCCCGCAGATGCTCGGCGCCGCCGCGCAGGTTGTCGGCCGGTTTCCACACGTTGCGCACCTTGTGATCGGCGGCGGCGGCCGGCATCAGCTGAGTGAGTCCGCGAGCGCCCGCGCGTGACTCGGCCCGTGGGTCGAAGGCGGACTCGACCTGGACCACCGCCGCCAGCAACCAGGGGTGGAGGTTGGCCGCACGCGCCGCGGCCTCGATCTCGCTGTGGAAAGGGATATCCGGCGGGAGTGGTGCCTTCGACCAGCCGGGGCTGCACGCGGCAGTCGCCAGCGGCGGTGAATCGGCCGCCGCCTCGGTGTCGTCCGTGATGACGCGATCGAGGCTCGTGGCGGGCACCTCGAGCGTGCCACCGCCGGGGAGCTCGAGGGCGATGCGGTGGCCGGCGAGGCGCGCGTCGGTGACCCGCAGCACGCGCCCGTCCACGAACACGGCCAGCTTGGCGGCCGGCACGGCGACTGCAGCGAGCTGTATCAAGGCCGCGAGGCAAAGGGGGATGGCGCGCACCTCATGCCCTCGGGTGCTTCTCGTCGTACAGGCGGCGGAGCCGCTCGCGTGCCACATGGGTGTAGATCTCGGTAGTGGTCAGCGAGCTGTGGCCGAGCATCATCTGCACCGCGCGCAGGTCGGCGCCGTGCTCGAGGAGGTGAGTGGCGAACGAGTGCCGCAGCACGTGCGGGCTCAACTGAGTGCGAATGTCCGCCTGCAAGCCGTGACCGCGCAGGATCTTGTAAAAGCCCTGCCGGGAGAGGCGACCGCCGCGGGCGTTCAGGAACAGCTCCGGTCGGCGGTCGCGGTCGAGATGCGGCCGTGCCTCGGCGAGGTACCGCCCGAGCCACGACACGGCCGAGCTTCCGAGAGGAACGATGCGCTCCTTCCGGCCCTTGCCGAAGGTGCGGACGAAGCCCGGATCGAGACGGACCTGTGACACCTCGAGGCCGACCAACTCGGAGACCCTCAGTCCGGTGGCGTACAGGGTCTCGAGCATGGCGCGGTCGCGCAGCCCGATCGGACGGCTCGTGTCCGGGGCCGCCAGCAACGCCTCGACCTCCTCCTCGCTGAGCACGTGCGGGACCGTTCTCCAGAGGGCGGGGGAGCGCAGATCTGCGGTCGGATCGTGGTCCAGGATCTCCTCGCGGACGAGGTACAGGAAGAACCCCCGCAGCGCCGAGAGCAGCCTGGCGGCGGAGCGCGCCGACAGCCCCTCGTCGCGACGTCGCCCGATGTAGGTGCGGATGGTGGCCCGCTGGACGTCGCGCAGGCCGACCTCCCTCTCGGCAAGCCAGGCGGCGAACCGCTGGAGGTCGCGAGCGTAGGCGTCCAGGGTGCGAGGCGAGAGGTTGCGCTCCACCGTCAGGTGGGCCAGGTACTCCGCCACCTGAGAACCGATGCCGTCGTCGCCGTCGTTCGCACTCACGGACTCATGGTAGCCCGGATCGTGCACGGTGCGAGCTAGCCCGCATTGTTCATGAGCGATCGTAGCGAGACTGGCGAGACGCCTGTCAGCGCTGGGTTCTGAGCGTTGAGGCACCGCAGGCATACTCGGAGTGTATGTTGAGGACGCCGAGACGCGAAGAGCACAGCGATGGCTGGCGTATCGCCGGTCGCAGTAGATTGCGAATGAATAATGCGGGGTAAAAAAAGCCCGGGTCTGGGACCCGGGCAGGGGAAGGACAAGGAGGTCGGTTACTGAACCCGGTGCGCACCCTTCTGCACTTTCAGGACATGGTCGCTGCGGACCGCCCGGTGCGCTCCGGTCGCCCGCCGTGCCATCGGCGCGTTGGCCAGGCGCGGCGCGAAGATCCGTTGCACCTGCTCGGCCGCCTGAGCGGAGAACACGGCGTGCGTGGCCTGGGTCTCGGCCGGGCCGGCGCAGTCTCCACCGGGGCACAGGATCTGGAACATGTTGACCTGCGGGATGCTGGTGCCGTAGGTCTGGTTGATGAAGTCGATCAGGCTCATCGCCACCAGTCCGTAGCCGACCGCCTGTGGGTGGACGCCGTCGTAGGAGAAGATCCCACCGGTCAGGAAGTCGGCGTTGAGCGTGATGCCGCCGAGGACGCCGAAGTCGCCCCGCACGATGCTGCCGAACAGGTCGTTGATGTCGAAGACCTTGGCGCCCATCGCCGCCGCCGTGTCACGGATGATGTTGTTGAACGCCGCCGTGCGGTCGCGGATGATCGAGATCTCCTCCTGTCGGAGGACCACGCCGGGGACCGGCACACCGTTGACGACCTGCATGTCCTCGGGCAGCGGCTCGCCGTTGGCGCCCGGGATTCCGGGAGGCAGGCCGTATCCCTGGGCGATCAATGCCGCACCGTTCAGCGTCACGTAGGCATCTTCGGGCAGCGGGCCGTTGGAGCCGATGAGCGGCACGTGCGAGCCGTCCGGCAGCGTGATGTACGGCTTGACGGTGGTCACGAACGGGATCGCGGCCACGTCGGGCAGGGTGACGACCACGATGTCGGCGCTGGTGTTCGTCGCCAGCGCGCCGAGCGCGGTCTGGTACATCGACTGGAAGTCGGCCACCGGCGTCATCGTCACGCCCTCGACCGGCGTGCCGTACACCGCGGCGCCGAGGATGTCGTTGTTGCCGATCCACATCGTGACGAAGGTCGGCTGCAGGCCGATCGCCTGCTCGAGTGCAGTGTGCTGGCCGTCGCGCAGGATCAGGTCGTGCATTACGTTGTCCTGGTTGCCGGCCAGCAGGTTCATGATGTTGCCGGTGGTGTGGATCAGGTCGTACAGGTTCGCGCCCGGGACCCCAAGGTTGTTGTACGGGGCCGGGTACTCGGCGTTGATCGGTGAGCCCGGCGCAACGTCGGGGGCCATGATGACCGGGTTCGGCAGCAGCGCCTGCAGCGTCAGCAGCACCGGGATGCCCGGCTCGGAGACCAGCGGCTGCTCGAAGTCGGGCGTTCCGGCCTGGTGGGCGAGCAGGGCCGGGTAGGAGCCCTGCTGGAACGTCTGGACCAGGCCGCCCGAGGAGAACCCGGCGGTCAGGCTGTCGCCGAGAGCGACGTACCGGGAAAAGTCTGCGCTTTGCGCACCAGCGGACAGCCCCACCAGGAGCACCGCCAGCGTGCAGATGAAAAGTGTTCGTTTCATTCTCTTCGCCCCCCTCTCAGAACCTGACGCCGAAGGTGACGCCGAACAGGTTGGCCGAGGTGTCGTAAGTACCCTCGTAGCCGTCGAACGACATGCCTCCGGTTGAGCGCTTGTCGAACACAAGGTAGAGATCGCCGACGTCGACCGAAATCTTGCCGTTGGTCCAGCCCACGCCCGCCGAGTAGCCTTTGCGGGTACCGTCGCCGAGCAGGGGTGACATCGACGCGGCCGGCTGCGGCGTCTCGTCGTGAAGCGCTCCGGCGCGCAGCGACCAGGTCGGGTTGACCCGATACTCGACGCCGAGGCGGTACTGCGTCGTGTCCTTGTAGCCTTCCTCGACGGTCGTGCTGAGCTCGGGATGCTCGGTGAAGTTGATCGGCAGGTTCTGGAAGCTCGACCAGCCCATGAACCCGACCTGGCCGGAAACAGTCCACTTTGCGTTCTGCCACGCGAGGCCGACCGAGAGGTAGTCCGGGAACTTGATCTTGGTCTTCAGGGGCGTCTTCTGGCCGAAGGGGACCATTGCGCCGAGCGCCGCGTCGAAGTCCGCGTAGCCGGTCGGGTACTGGGTGAAGGAGCCGTAGCCGTCGAGATCCATGTCGATCTGCGAGCGGTACATCACGCCAGCCGAGAAGCCCGACCCCAGCTTGGCGAAGATGCTCGCGTTCCAGCCGAACGCGGTATTGCTCGCACCGTCCGTGAACATGTGGACCTGACCGACGTCGGCGAGGCGCTGCGTGTACGGGTTGATGACGCCGATTCCCTTGGTGAGGTCGATCTGGCCGATGGTGTAGTCGATGCCGACCGCCACTGCGACGTCGTTACTGACCTTGATAGCCAGGGTCGGCGTGAAGTCGTACAGCTTGAGGTCGACGCGCTTGGAAATGAACCGGCCGGCGAAGTTCTCCTCCCACCATGTCCCGAGGCCAAAGGGGGTGAGAACGCCGACGCCGAGGGTCATCGTGTCGTTGATGGGATAGACGAGGTACGCGTGGGGGGGGAAGAAGATCTGGCTTTTCTGGGATGCAGTGTAACCGGCCCCGGGGTACGGCGACTCACCTGTGAAATCCTGGCTGGCATCGATGAACGTGGCGCCCGCCATGAACTGGATGCCCTTGTCACTCTGGAATGCGAGGCCGGCCGCGTTCCAGTAGACGGCCGAGGGATCGTTCGCCACCGCGGTGAAGGCGCCGCCCATGGCCATCGCCTTGTTTCCGTGCTCGAAGAGCGCGAACCCCGCACCCCAGCTCAGGGTCGGCACCAAGAGCAGCACCGCCGCAGCGGCCACAAGCTGCTTTCGATTCATGCCTGACACATCGAACCTCCTTCCTTTCCTCCTGGTCGCATCACTGCGCTCCATGCTAACGACAGGTTATCGAATCGTCAACAGATTCTTGGCGCTTGGAGATCGCTGCCCAGTGGTTCGGGTTAGACTGCCGCCGTGCAACTGGAGCTCGAGCTCGCCCTGCGTTTCCTGCGGCGCCGCAAAGGCGTGCTGCTGCGGGGTACGTCGTTGGCTGCGCTCACCGGGGTTGCCATCGCAACTGCGGCTCTGGTCATCACGCTCGCTCTGATGGACGGCTACCAGCGGGCGATCGCAACCGCCCTGCAGCGTGGAAGCGCCCAGATGGTTGCCTTTTCGCCGCGACCGCTGGCGCCGGCCAAGGCCGACCGCCTGGCGGTGGGCGTGGCCGCCACACCCGGGGTCCGGTCGGCCATGACCGTCACTTATCTGGCGGGCCTGCTTCAGGACCCGAAGCAGCCGGCGTCGCCGCTGTCAGTGGTCGTCAAGGCGGCTGCGCGACCTCCGGGCTTCGTCGGCCTGAAGGCGTGGCCGGCGGCGCAGAAGGCGATCCCCGCGGTGCTCGGCTACCGTCTGGCGGAGAAGATCGGCGCGCACGAGGGAGACACGGTCGAGGTGCTGTTGCCGCCCCGGCAGGGAAGCTGGCTGCTGCCGTCCCTCTCGCTGCAAGTGGTGGGTACCTTCCACGTCGCCTTCGCGGAGTTCGATGAGCAGTGGATCGTTGCGCCGCTGGCGCAGGTTCTGGCGTCACAGCCCGGGCTCGGGGTGGCGGCGATCGAGCTCGAGGTCGACGACCCGATGCACGTGGCCAGGCTGCACCACGCGGTCGAGAAGGCTCTCCCGGGATTCATGGTCACCGACTGGCTCGAGATGAACCCGGCGCTGTTCGCGGCTCTGCGCTGGCAGACTCTGTCGCTGTTCGTTGTTCTCAGCCTGGTGGCGGCGGTGGCCTCGTTCCAGGTCAGCTCCGCACTGGTGGTGGTCTCGGTGGAGAAGAGGCGGACCTCGGGCATGCTGCAGGCCCTCGGCGCGACGCCGTCGAGGATTCGACGACTGCTGATGGAGGTCGGGTGCCTGCTCGGGCTGGCGGGGGTCGGTGCGGGGATCGCTCTGGGCTGGCTGGTCAGTCTCGTCATGACGCACTATCGGATCATCAGTTTTCCGCCCGGGCTGGCGCGCGTGTACCTGGTCGAGTTCATCCCCCTGAAGGTGACGATACCGCACCTGGTGGCAGTTGCCGTCGTCTGCACCGTGGTCGTGGTGCTGGCCTCGCTGTGGCCCGCACGCCGGGCTGCACGCCTCGACCCGGTCACCGCGCTGCGTTCGGTGTGAGGGGCGGTTTGACCGTGGCTTCAACGTCCAGTACAGAAAAGCAATGAAATTGAGACCAGGTAGCGCGGAAGAGGCGGGACAGCGACTGGACGGGCGACTGGCTGGCTCGCAGCGACCGGGATCACATGGTGGGCCGGCTTTTCACCGGCTGTGTGATCCCCGCATGCTACAGTGAACTACTGAGGGGCCATGTACGAGGTCCAGTTCCATCCCGCAGATATCCGCAAGCAAGTGCGGTATCTTTTCCTTTCCCGGCGTGCTGCACGGTGGGCGATGGCGGGCGGGGTGGCGGCGTTGGCGATCATCGTGACCGGCCTGCTGCTGGCGCCAATGGGTGTGCGCTCGCTGCTGGTCAGCACCGAGCTGCACACCCTGCGTTACGAAAGCCGAATGCTCAACGACGTTCTGCTGCAGCGTGCGACCACGTTGGAGCGGCTCGAGCGGCGGGTTGCGGCTGCCCGCAGTCGGCAGCAGCAGATGGCCATGATCCTCGGCGCGCCCCAGGAATCGCGCGGGTTGGGGGGCTACCCCGAACCAATGGATCAGGACATCAGTCTTCCGGAGGCGGCGCTCGCCGAGCGGCGCGCGAACCGTCTGCAGACGGAAAGCAAGGCCCTTCTCACGCTGTCCGACGATCTTGCCAGGTTCGTTCAGGAGCATCACGAGCTGACGCGCACCGTGCCCTCGATCTGCCCGCTCCCGATCGGGAGCTTCGTCCTCACGTCGCCGTTCGGTGACCGCATCTCCCCGTTCACCAACGAGCGCGACTTCCACGCCGGCATCGATCTCGCAGCCCGGGACGGCACCAAGGTCATGGCCCCGGGGGATGGCAGGGTCGTGTTCGCGGGGCGCTTTCCCCTTCGTCGCAACGTCCGTTGGTGGCGGTACGGAAACGTCGTGGTGCTGGCCCACGGATCGCGGTACCTGACGATCTTCGCTCATCTTGAGGACCTGCTGGTCCGCCGCGGCCGGCGCGTGAAACGCGGTGAGGTCATCGGTACCGTCGGCAGCACGGGGTGGTCGACTTCGCCACACCTCCACTACGAGGTGAGAGTGCGGGATCGGTCGGAACAGGAGCCGGTACCGGTCGACCCGCGGATCTACATCCTGAACTACGAGTGGAAGGGCCAGGAGGCGCTGCTGGCGGCGAGCCGTGGTGCGCCGCGGCCGGCCTTCGATCCACTGCCTTCACTGGTACGAACGAGGTGAAAAATGGAAGACGAACGCAACTTTCCGACCATGATCATCCCCTCAGGAACCGACATCTCGGTCAACGAGCACGGGCAGCTCTCGATCAAGACGCCCGGCAACCTCGTGATCCAGAACTCGGGCTCCTACAGCCTGATCGAGTCCGGCAGCGGCTCGGTCCGCGTTGACCCCGGGGTCAAGGTGGAGGCGGTTTCGGTGCAGGCTGCCGACAGCTGCTACGTGGCGGGCGAGCTGACGGCCTGGCGCGTAAAGGCCCGGAAGATCACCCTCGAAAAGGGTGCGATGGCCTACATCATGCTCCAGGAGGCGGAGCAGCTGGAGCTCGACCGGACCGCCCGGCTGGTCGGCAACTTCGCATCGGACAAGGAGCTGTACCTGATGCTGGGTCGGTTCAGCCGCCAGTTGCGTCAGTTGCCGGACGGTATCAAACCGGGCACGGAAGGCCCCGCCGAACCGTTCCTCCCCCGCGAGGTGGAGGAGTCGGAGGTGTCGGAGGAGCCGTTCGTGGCGCCGGACGGGGAGAGCGACCCTTCCGACGAAGAGATGCAGGAGCGTCAGGAAGTGCTGTCGCTGGCAAGGGTCATCATCGAGCGCGAGCTGGGCCGGAAGACGCTTGGCGACCAGGGCCGCGCGGCGTTGGAGGAGCTGTTGGAGCTGGTCCGCAGCGGCGACCTCGAGCCGCTCGGCAAGAGCTACGCCTACCTTCTCTCTCAGGTTGAGTCGGGATCCGGTGATCTCGATCATGCTCGGGAGATGCTGACCCGCTTGTTCGCCTCTTCGTGAGCGACAGCGCCGACGGCGACCGCCCTCGCACGGCCGTCTGCCGGCGGTTGACGCAGGGCGCTCGCTGCTTCGGGTCCACGGCGGACCGGTGCGAGTGAACGCCGCAGCCCCTTTCCTGGCTGGAAGCGGGGTGATAGTCTTCTCGGGATCGTGAGAGGAGGAGGTGCCGCGTGACCGAGAGCCAGCTTCTCAAGCGTACTCCGCTCTACGATGAACACGTTGCGGCGGGCGGCAAGATCGTTCCTTTTGCAGGCTTCGAGATGCCCGTGCAGTACACCTCGATCGGCGACGAGCACACGGCGGTACGGACGCATGCCGGCCTGTTCGACGTGTCCCATATGGGGGAGATCACGATCAGAGGCTCGCGCGCCCTGGAGTTCGTGCAGCGGATCTCCTGCAACGACCACTCCAAGATGGTGGTCGGGCGAGCCCAGTACACCGGCCTGATGTACCCCCAGGGGACGTTCGTGGACGATCTACTGGTCCACAGGATGACCGATGACGAGTACCTGCTGGTGGTCAACGCGGCCAACGTGGACAAGGACTTCGCCTACATCAGGGAGCTGGCCGAAGGCGAGGACGGCGTCGAGGTCATCAACCGCTCCGACGAGACGGCTCAAATCGCGGTTCAGGGGCCGGTCGCGCTCGAGGTGGTCCAGGCAATGACCGAGACCGACCTTTCCCAGATTCGCTACTACCGGTTTACCTGGGGCGATGTCCTGGGGCGCGCAGCCATCATCGCTCGCACGGGGTACACCGGCGAGGACGGGTTCGAGCTCTATCTGGCGCCCGAGGATGCGCCGCCCGTGTGGCGTGCACTGCTCGAGGAAGGGGGTCCGAAGGGCCTCATCCCGGCCGGGCTCGGGGCCCGCGACACGCTCCGCCTCGAAGCCGGCATGTGCTTGTATGGAAATGATATCGATGGCACAACCACGCCGATCGAGGCCGGCCTTGAGTGGATCGTGAAGGTCGAGAAGGGCGACTTCATCGGCCGCGACGTGATCGAACGGCAGCTGCAGGAGGGCACCGAGCGCCGGCTGGTCGGGTTCGAGATGGTAGACCGTGGGATTGGCCGTCACGGCTACCCCGTGCTGGCCGCCGAGAACGCAGCCGATGAGGTGGGAGAGGTGACCTCTGGCACTCACTCGCCGACCCTCGGCAAGGCGGTCGGGATGGCGTACGTCCCTGCCGAGCTGAGTGCACCCGGCACCGAGATCTGGATCTCCATCCGGGGCAGCGGTCGCCGTGCGAGAGTCGTCGAGCTTCCCTTCTACTCGCGGAAGAAGAAGAGCTGATGGACAATATGGCGCGTCCCGGCCGCGGCCGCGGGTGCGTACCGTCGGGGTGTTGAGGGCCGTACCGGGAGTGCGGCGGAAGACCAAGGAGGGCTGGATGTCGGTACCGAATGATCTCCTGTTCACCAAGACTCACGAGTGGTTGCGGCGCGATGACGGGACCGTGGTCGTCGGAATCAGCCATTACGCGCAGGACCAGCTCGGCGAGGTGGTCTACGTGGAACTGCCCGACACCGGGTTGACCGTGGACGCTGCCGAGGAGCTGGGCACCCTCGAGTCGGTCAAGGCGGTATCTGAGTTCTTCGCCCCAGTCGCAGGTGAGATCGTGGAGGTCAACGAGCGGCTCGATGAGGAGCCGAACCTGATCAACGACGATCCGTTCGGTGACGGTTGGCTGGTGAAGATCCGGGTCTCGTCGATCGACGAGGACACCCTGCTGGACGGCGCCGCATACGAGCAGTTCCTGGCCGAGGAAAGCCACTGATGCATCCCTGGATCGGCGCCGGTGCCGAGGACCGGGCGCGGATCCTTGCCGAGATCGGCAAGGGATCCGTGGACCAGCTGTTTTCACAGTTGCCGCAGAGTGTGCAGGTAGGGGCCGTCGGCGTACCCGAGGCGCTCGACGAGGCCTCACTGCTCACCTATCTGGAGGGGCTGGCCGGCGAGAACCTGACGCTCGATGACATGCCGTCGTTCCTCGGCGCAGGCGTCTACCGCCACGTGCAGCCGGCGGCCGTCGATGCGGTTCTCGGCCGGGCCGAGTTCTTCACCTCGTATACCCCATACCAGCCCGAGATCTCGCAAGGAACGCTGCAGGTGATTTTCGAGTTCCAGACGATCATCTGCCAGCTGACCGGGCTCGAGGTCGCGAACGCCTCGCTGTACGACGGGGCCACAGCGGTCGTGGAGGCGGCGCTGATGGCCCACCGCATTCACCGCGGGCGACGCGACCGCATCCTTGTCGCCGAGACGGTCCACCCGGTCTACCGGCGGGTCCTCAATACCTACGCCGACGCGCTCGGACTCGAGGTCGAGACCGTTCCGCTGTCGGAGGATGCCCGCCTCGACGGCTGTGCGCTGGTTGCCGCCGTCGGTGAGGACGTCTGCGGAGTCGTCGTGCAGTCGCCGAACTTCCTCGGCGTGATCGAGGATCTGCCGGCCGCAGCAGCAGCGGCGCACGGCTGCGGTGCGATCGCGATCCAGGTGGTGGCCGAGGCGGCCTCGCTCGGCGTGCTCAAGGGCGGCGGCGCGCTCGGCTTCGACATCGTGTGCGGCGAGGCGCAGTCGTTCGGGATCCCGGCAGGGTTCGGTGGCCCGCACCTGGGCTTCTTCGCATGCCGCGAGGAGCACGTGCGGCAGATGCCGGGACGGCTGGTCGGCGAGACCGTCGACGCCGAAGGCCGCAGGGGCTTCTGCCTGACTCTGTCCACCCGCGAGCAGCACATTCGCCGTGCCAAGGCGACCTCGAACATCTGCACCAACCACGGTCTCATGGCGCTGGCGGCAACCGTCTGGCTGGAGCTGCTCGGTGGCAGCGGCCTGTGCGCGCTGGCCAATTCCTGTCTGAGCCGCGCGGCCTGGCTGCGGGAGAGGGTCGCCACGATCGGCGGGGGCTGGCGGCTGGCCTACCCAGGTAGCGCGGTCTTCAACGAGATGCTCCTTCTCGGGCCGGGTTCCGGCCCGGAGCTGGTGGAGCGCATGGCCGACGAGGGGGTGCTGGCCGGCGTCCCATCGCGGCTCTGGGGAGGATCGTGGCCGGACGGCCTGCTGGTCGCCGTCACCGAGCGCAGCAGCCGGCACGAGCTGGAGGCGCTGGTGGCGGCCATGGGGCGAGTCAGATGAGGCGCCGAATGCTCCGGGAGGAGCCGTTGATCTTCGAACGGAACCCTGCCCGCCGGACGCGTGGCGGCTTCCGGCTTCCTCCTGCAGATGTCGATGACGTGGAACCGACGGAAGTTCTTCCCGCCGACCTCGTGCGGGCGTCCCTGAACGAGCTGCCGGATCTCGGCGAGCTCGACGTGGTGCAGCACTTTCACAGGCTGAGCCAGCTCAACTTCGCGGTCGACGAGGGTCTCTACCCGCTCGGCTCGTGCACCATGAAGTACAACCCGCGAATCAACGAGCAGGCGGCCCGTCTACCCGGCTTTACTCGGATCCACCCTCTCCAGCCGGTGTCTCAGGTTCAGGGCGCGTTGCGGCTGATGTGGGAGCTCTCCGAGGCCCTGCGTTCGATCACCGGCATGGCGGCGGTGACCCTGCAGCCTGCGGCGGGAGCACACGGCGAGCTGACCGGGATGCTGATGATCCGCAAGGCGCTCGAGGCTCGGGGTGAGCACCGCGACCAGGTGCTGGTGCCGGACTCGGCGCACGGCACGAACCCGGCGACCGCGGCCTTCGCCGGCTTCCAGGCGGTCGAAATCGTCTCTGCCAAGGACGGCACGGTCGACCTGGCGGCTCTCGACCGCATGATGACCGACCGCGTTGCCGGTCTGATGCTGACGGTGCCCAACACCCTTGGCGTCTTCGAGCACCGCATCCTCGAGATCGCGGACCTCGTTCACACTCGTGGAGGCCTGCTGTACCTCGACGGTGCGAACCTGAACGCCTTTGTCGGCAGGGCGCTGCCGGGCGCCATGGGGGCCGATGCCCTCCACATCAACCTTCACAAGACGTTCTCGACCCCGCACGGCGGCGGCGGCCCCGGGGCCGGGCCGGTGACCGTATCGGAGGTTCTGAAGCCGTACCTGCCGGTGCCGCGCGTCGTGAAGAACGAATCCGGCTTCGGGCTCCAGTGGGACGACGAGAGCTCGATCGGGCCGATGCGTGGCTTCTATGCCAACTTCCTGGTCCTGGTGCGGGCCCTCGCCTTCATCCGGAGTCTTGGCCCGGATGGGCTGCGGGAGATGTCCGAGGTGGCGGTGCTCTATGCGAACCTCGTGCGTCACCGGTTGCGCAGCGCATACCACCTGAAGTACGACGCTCCCTCGATGCACGAGGTCGTGTTCGATGACAGCCTGCAGGCAGAACAGGGCGTGCACAACGTCGACATCGCCAAGCGGCTCCTCGACTATGGGTTCCACCCGCCGACGATGTCGTTCCCGTTGATCGTCCACGGTGCCCTCATGATCGAGCCATCCGAGAGCGCCAGCCCGGAGGAGGTGGAGGCGTTCTGCGAGGCCATGCTGGAGCTGGCGCGCGAGGCACAGGAGCACCCCGAACGTTTGCTTGAGGCTCCCCATGAGACACCGGTCGGGCGGCTGGACGAGGTGCGCGCGGCGCGTCAGCCGGTGTTGCGCTGGCGGCCCGGGGGTCCTGCCGAGTCCTGAGCGCGACCGGCCTCGGATGAGTCGTGACCGATCGGAGCGAGGCCGGCGCAAGGTCTCCCAGCGGCTCGGCTCGGCCGGAGCACGTGTCCCAGGGCGGTCTCGATGTGCCTCTTTAACGGGATCTCCCGTCCCGGAAAGCGATTCGCGCGCGCTTGAGTACGCGCTTGAAAACAGCTGACAGGACAGCCGGGGCACGCCTCCATACTGGGGTGGTGGGACCTGTCGTTTCCCGGATGCGAGCGAAGCTGCGACCAGAAGTACTTAGAATGGGGTGTGCTGATCATTACGACCCACCTGTCGGCCGACTTCGACGCGTTCGCGGCGGCGGTGTGTGCGGTGCGCCTGTTTCCCAAACACCGGGTCCTGTTTCCGGGTTCGCAGGAGATCACCGTGCGCCGCTTCCTGGCCGAGACCAAGCTGTCGTTCCCAGAGCTCCGACTGCGGGAGGCTCGCCGAGCGAGGTGGGAGCACGCAGTGGTGGTCGACACCCGCAAGCCCAAGCGGCTGGGTGAGGCATGGGACCTCATCCAACGCGATCGGTGTCCGATGACACTCATCGACCACCACATCGGGGAGCCAGACGGTCTCGGGGCGGTGGAGGTGATCTCAGACCGGGTCGGCGCCACCTGCACCCTGATCGCCAACCTCATGCAGGAGCGGGGCGTGCGGCCAGCGCAGGAAGAGGCCTCGCTGCTGCTGATGGGCATCTACGAGGACACGGGGGGTCTTTCCTACCGCGAGACCGCTCCCGGCGACTTCCGGGCGGCCGCCTGGCTGGTGGAGGAAGGGGGCTCACTCGAATGGGTGAGGCGGTGGCTGCTGCGGAGCCTCGAGCCGGAACAGTTCGAGCTGCTCAGCCGCCTGGTGGAGAACACAGAGGAGGTCGCGGTCAACGGTGTGCCCGTGTCGTTCGCAGAGATCGTCGTGGACAGCTACCACGAGGAGGCGGCGTTCGTCATTCACCGTTGGATGGAGACCTTCGACCTCAAGGTCGGCATCGTGATGCTGGTCCGGCCGCCGCACATCAACCTCATCGTTCGCTCCCACCTTCCCGGGTTGTACGCGGCACGGCTGGTGCAGCCGTTCGGCGGTGGCGGTCATGCGACCGCTGCCTCCGCGCGCCTGTCCGGGCGGCTGGCAGTCGAGGTACGGGAGGAGCTGCTGAGGCTGCTCGAGCAGGAGATGCCGCCTCCGCTCGCGGCACGGGATGCGGCCGTCAAGCGCATCTTCACCGTGATCGACAGCGCGACCGTTGCCCAGGCCAAGGAGCGTGCCAACCAGCTGCGGGTGAACGCGCTCCCGGTGGAGGACCACTCGTCGGGGGAGCTAGTCGGCACGGTGACCCGCCAGCTCCTGGACCAGGGGCTCGCCCACGGCCTGGCCGGCCGGCCGGTGAGCACTGTCATGCTGCCGCGGGTGCCGACGGTGGGAGGCGCCACCCCGCTGGAGGACCTTCGCGACCTGTTCCTCGAGCGCTCGTACCGGTTCGTGATCGTCGAGGACGGAGGACGCCCGGTGGGGTTGATCACCCGCATGGAGCTTTTCCGCCGGCTGTTCGAGCTGCAGCGTGAGGCCGGGACATCGCTCGACAACCGCATCCGGGGCGCTCGCCTCGTCAGCCAGCCGGTCAACCGCCTGCTGCGCGAGGTCGCGCCGCCGTGGGTGCAGGACCTCCTGGCGACCGTGAGGGAGCTTGCCGCCAGCCGCGGGGAAGACGTGTACCTGGTCGGCGGGGTCGTCCGCGACCTGCTGCTCGGGCGGGCCAACGAGGATGTCGACCTCGTAGTGGAGGGCGACGGCATTGCCTTTGCCGAGGCGCTGGCGCAGGAGACGGCCGGCCGCAGCCATCCTCACCGTCCTTTTTTGACCTCGGTGATCACGTTGCCCTCCGGCAACAAGGTCGACGTGGCGTCGGCGCGAACCGAGTTCTATCGGACGCCCGCGGCGCTGCCGGAAGTCGAGACCTCACTCATTCGCCAGGACCTGTACCGCCGCGACTTCACGATCAACGCGCTCGCAGTTCTCTTGTCCGGAGATCGCTTCGGTACCCTCGTGGACTTCTTCGGCGGGCGCAAGGACCTGCACCGGCGAGAGATCCGTGTCCTCAATGCGCTCTCGTTCATCGACGATCCGACGCGCGCGATCCGCGCCGTACGATACTCCCGCCGCCTCGGATTTCAGATCGCCGCCGACACCCACAACCTGATCGAGACCGCCGTGCGGGAGAAGGTGTTCGAACGCCTTTCGGGCCAACGCCTCTGCCACGAGCTGGCGCTGCTGCTGAGTGAGCCCCACCCAACCGAGGCGCTGTCGCTGGTGGCCGAGCTCGGGCTGCTGGGCGTCGTCGCTCCCGCGGTGACCTGGAACGACGAGCTGCGCTTCTTCCTGCTCGAGCTCGAGGGCGTCATCAAGTGGTACGAGGTGGAGCACCGCGGCGACCCCGGCCCACCGTGGCTGCTGTTTCTGGGCGCCCTGACCCTGTTCGGCGACGAAAAGGCCGCAACCGGCCTGGTGTCGCGACTGAAGCTGGCCGGAGAGCGGCGCAGCTGCCTGGTCGAGTGCGCACAGAGGGTTGCGAGCCTACGGGCAGTGGTCGATGCTGCATCCTCGCTGAGCACGCTTGTCCGCGCGGTCGAGGAGGTCCCGGTCGGAGCGGTGCTGCTCTCCATGGCCGGCCTCGATCTCGAGCGGCGGAGGCGGCTCGCAAACGCCGTCGAGGCCGCGACCAGGGTACGGCCAGAAGTGAGCGGCCACGACCTCCTCGAACAGGGTCTTCCGCCGGGACCTCACATCGGGCGGGCCCTGCGGGAGACCAGGGACGCGCTGGTGGATGGCGATATCGGCGCCGCCGAGAGCTCGGAGTTCGCACTGGCCCGTGCTCGCAAGCTGATGAGGCGACGCTCGGGGCAGGGCGGACAGGGTCGGACGCAATGACGGCCGCACTGCTTCTGATAGCCCTCCAGGCGGCCACTGCAATGCCGTCGCCGACGCCGACCGCTCGGGTGCCGTCGCCGGTCGTGGAGCGAATCGTCACTCGCGGGGACTCGCGTACCCGCCTCTCTCTGTTTGACAATCGGGTCGCCGTTGTGTCGCTGTCAGAGGACGGCGTCCAAACCGTGGTCCGGCGGCGGACCCTGAGCGCGGAGGCGTACCTCGGCTACCTGGCGGCGGTCACCGAGACTCTGCCGGGCCTCGATGCTCTCGAGCCGCAGCAGGATCTCCCCGCCGATAACGTCGGTGTCATCACGCTTCATGTAGGAGAGGGGCCCGAGAGAGTCGTTCGCTATGCGACATTGCGCTCGCCGAAGCTCGCACTCGGCAGGTTGTTGGCGACGCTCGACGACCTCCAGACGGTCGTCATGGAAACCAAGCCGGCCCACGATCGCCTCGCGATCTGGGAGCCACGGCGTGGCGATCGGTTGCGGATGGTGACGGGCCAGACGGCGGTAGTGGTCGAGGTTCACGATGACGGCGGAGTGGTCGTCGAGTACGAGGATGTCGGCGTGATCGAGTACGTGGCGAAAGGCCAAAGGGACTCTCGCATCCTCGAGCTCCTGGAGCGCCCGCGGTGAGGATCACCGGCGGTCGGTGGCGTTCCCGCCGCCTCAAGGGTCCACCGCGGGGGATGCCGCTGCGACCGACGCCGGATGCTCTGCGGGAGCGGGCGTTCGCCGTGCTCTCAGGCCTCGTGACGGACGCCCGCGTGCTCGATCTGTTCGCGGGCACCGGCGCCGTCGGGCTGGAAGCGCTGTCGCGAGGGGCGCGCGAGGCGGTTTTCGTCGAGCGTCACCGCAAGGCCGCCGCCCTGATCGAGGCCAACCTGAGCGCCCTCGGGGCTGACGAGGCAGCCCGGGTCCTCGTCCGGCCGGTTCTGTCAGCGGTCCGCGCCCTCGTGGCGCGGGGCGAACGGTTCGACCTGGTGTGGGCGGATCCGCCGTTCGAGCTGTGGGAGGAGGGCGCGCAGGCTCTGGAAGCGGTGGCGACGCTGCTGACCGAAGACGGCGTGGCCTGCCTCGAGTGCCCGGCGACGGCGGAGTGGCGGGGCAAGGCGCTGCGCCTCGAGCGCGAGCTCGCCGGCGGCGCCTCCCGGCTTCTCATCTTGAGACCCCGGTAGACCACCGTTGTATCTGGGCTCTTGCAGATCCGCGGCCTGCGGCCGCACCCCTCGGGGACCGTCAGTCCGTCCTCGAGGCAAGCCTCGGTCCGTCCTACCGGCCCCTGTCATCGTGTTTTTCTTTGAGCCCGGGTTATCGGGGCTATGACAGCTGCTCTGCCACCTGGCGGGCGAGCTCCTGGAACGCCTGCGAGGCGGGGGAGTCGGGGCGCTCGACGACGATCGGGCGCCCGGAGTCGCCGCCGGCGACAATCGCGGAGTCGATCGGGATCTCGCCAAGAAATGGGATGTCCAGCTCCCGGGCCGTGCGCAGGCCGCCGCCACTGCCGAAGATGTGCTCCACGTGGCCGCACGACGGACAGGTGAAGTGGGCCATGTTCTCGATCAGGCCCAGGACCGGTACCCCCAGCTTGCGGAACATCAGGAGCGCCTTGCGGGCATCGATGAGGGCGACATCCTGCGGCGTGGTGACGATCACGGCGCCCGCCAACGGGACGTTCTGGCACAGGGTCAAGGCGACGTCTCCGGTGCCCGGCGGCAGGTCGACGACGAGGTCGTCGAGCTCGCCCCACAGGACGTCGCCGATGAACTGCTCGAGCGCCTTCATCAGCATCGGTCCCCGCCAAATCACCGGCTGGTCGGCATCGATGATCATGCCCAGGGACATGACCTTGACACCGCCGACGGCCTTGATCGGGAGGATCTTCCCGCTCGGATCCCCCATCGGCTGCCCACCACCGAGCATGATCTGTTGCGAGGGGCCGTAGATGTCCGCGTCGAGGAGACCGACCCCGCGGCCCAGCCGTGCCAGCCCGAGGGCGAGGTTGGCGGCGACGGTGGACTTGCCGACGCCACCCTTGCCGGAGGCCACGGCGATCACGTGGCGTATGTCTGCCAGGCGATCGGCCCACGCCGGCGCCTGCTGCGAACCGACCGCGGGGGCCTCGCTGTCCGGAGGCGGAGACAGGACCTTCGCCTCGACGATCGCCTTCTCGACCTCCTCGGTGGCCTCCAGCACGCGCACCGCATCGGCGCGCACCGCATCGCCATCCGCGGGGTTCCCTGTTGGCACGGCGAGGAGGACGCGGACGGTCGCGCCGTCGACCTCGACCTGCCGTACACAACCGGCCTCGACGAGGCTGCGGTCGGTTCCGGGCAGCGTAATGCTGCCGAGCGCTGTCATGACGGCCTCCTGGGACAACGGCATAAAGACTCCTCGCTGGGCCTGGCGGCCCTTTCCTAGCCCGAACCGCTGCCGGCGGCCGCCGATTCCTCGGGGCGCTCGGCGTCCGGGATGTGGCCGCGCAAACCGCGCAGCCGGTCGATCTCGCGGCGGGTAGTGGCGGTCAGCTGGCGGCGCTGCGCGGTCGCAAGGCCGGCCGTCGGGATCGGCCCGCCGAAGCGGACCGCGACCCGCGTTCCCGGCCTCAACAGCCAGCTCTTGGCCGGCAGCGCGACGCGTGCTCCCTCGAGGCCGACCGGCAGGATCGGGAAGCCCGATCGCAGGGCGAGGAGAAAGCCGCCGCGCTGCAGCTCGAGCAGCCGTCCGTCCCTGGTGCGGGTCTCCTCCGGGAAGACCAGTAGCGAGCTGCCCTGCTGCGTCTCGTTGACGGCGGCTCGGAACATGCCAGCCGCGGTGGAGCGGTCCGCGCGGTCGACCGGCACGAAGCCGACCGCACGCATCGCCCAGCCCAGGAACGGGATCTTGAAGAGCTGTTTCTTGGCCAGGAACCTGACCTTGAGGCGTGGCGGGAGGGCTGCCAGCAGGGCCGGTATGTCGACGCTCGACTCGTGGTTTGACATGACGATGTAGCGTTGGTCGAGGTCGATTCCCTCCACGCCCTCAACGTGCAGGATGATCCCGCCGATGCCGAGGCAGATTCGCGCCCACAGCCTCACCGCCTCCAGTGCCAGGCGGCCGTGGCGGCCGAACAACGCGATGACCATGGCCAGGACTGCGAAGACCACTGTGGCCACGACTGCTATCGGCAATGCGATGACGGTGTAGAGGATCTGAAGCGCCCGCATGCAGGGACATTGTACCGCCGGCCGCGCGCCTCGGCAGCCTGCCGTCGCGAGGGATGCGGGCACGGCGCCGCGGTCACGCTACAATCGCGTTTCGACGGGAGGAGATGACGATGGCCGAGGCGAGCAACGACGGGCTCAGGATCCACTACGGCGACGAAGGGAGCGGTGCGCCCGTGCTGCTTATCCATGGGCACACCCTGGACCTCAGGGTCTGGGACGACGTGGCTCCGCTGCTGACGGCCGCCGGTCTGCGGGTCATCCGGCCCGATCTACGAGGGCACGGGCGCAGCGAGATGCCGTCCAAGGGCTACCATTGGTCGCATCACGCCGCCGACATGGAGGCGGTGCTGGAAGACGCCGCCGTCGAGCACGCGACCGTGGTTGGCTTCTCCCTCGGCGGGGGCGTGGCGCTGGAGATGGCCGTCAGCCACCCCAAATTGGTTGAACGTCTGGTCCTCATGTCGCCGGTCATGCCGGACCGTCCTTTCGAACCGGCGTTTCTCGACAACCTCAAGCAGGTGGCCCGAGTGGCGCGAAGCGAAGGGATCGGAGCGGCCATGGCTGGTCCTTGGGCCGGAAGCCCGCTGTTTGCACGTTCCATATCCAAGCCGGGCGTTCGCGAGCGCCTGTCGACGATCGTGGCGGACTTTCCCGGTGCCGATTATCTGGCCTCCGAGCGCGACCACGTCGACCGTGGCTGGACGGTTCCCGAACGGCTTGGCACGGTCGGCGCGGCCACCCTGGTCCTGGTTGGAGGTGACGAGATGGCCGGCTTCCGGGCCTTCGCCGAAGAGGCGGCAGGGAGCATCCCGGGCGCACGGTTGGAGGTCCTTGCAGGGTGTGGCCACCTCTTGCCGCTCGAGGCGCCGGGGGAGGTCGCACACCGGATCATCGGCCACGTCGCCGGCAGCCCGCCAGCCTGACGGTCGCGCTGTTTGCCGACTGCTTCACGGTGCGTGGCAACCCGGCCCCTGTGTGGCGGTGCCTCTCAACGCAGAGTCGCAGAGGTGCAGAGACGCAAAGACAGAGAAAGAAAGCCCTTCCTGGCGTCTCTCGTCTTGGCATCCTTGCGTTGTGTTCTTCCCGAAGGGCGATTTCTGCCGTGGTCCGTGCGCCGTCTTGGGGGTCACGCGTTGACGGCGCGCGGGTTTCCGAGCTCACGCGCGATCGCCTGTGCGAGCCGCTCCGCGCCGACCCGGATCAGCTGCTCGTCCTCTCCCTCGACCATGACCCGAGCCAGCCGCTCGGTGCCGGAGTACCGCAGGAGGACGCGCCCGCGCCCCTCGAGCTCGGCCTGTAGCTGATCGAGCAATTCCTTGACCGGCCCCACATCGGTAAAGGGCACCTTCCGCGCAACACGTACGTTGAGGAGAACCTGCGGCATGCGCTCCAGGTCGGAGAGCTCGGACACCGGCCGCCCGCTGGCGGCGGCGATCGCGAGCACGTGGGTGCCGGTGAGCAGGCCGTCGCCGGTGACGCCGTGGTGGGAGCAGATAATGTGTCCTGACTGTTCACCGCCGAGAGCCGCTCCGTGGTGGCGCATCGCCTCCCACACCGCGCGGTCGCCGACCTGGCACCTGTTGAGCTCGATACCCTCGGTGGCCAGCGCCTTCTCGAGCCCGAAGTTGCTCATCACGGTGGCGACGATCCGCCGCCCGGGCAACCGATCGTCGGCCGCCAGCTGGCGACCCCACGCGAGCAGGATATCGTCCCCGTCGAGCACCTTACCGTGCTCGTCGGTGAGCACCGCGCGGTCGGCGTCTCCGTCGAGGGCGAGGCCGGCGTCGGCGCCGGCGGTGACGACCGCGTGGGCCAACAGCTCTGGAGACGTGGCGCCGCAGTCGGCGTTGATGTTGGTGCCGTCGGGGCGGTCGAAGATCGCGGTCACCCGCGCACCGAGCTCCTCCAGGTAGCGTCCTGCCAGGCCATAGGCGGCGCCGTGAGCGGCATCGACGACGACGTGGAGACCCCGGAGGGGGCGACGGTTGCCGTGGCTGCGATGAAGAACTTCCAGGTAGCGCTCTGCCAGGCGGGTATCGCACTCGGGCAGTCCGGGGCCATGATGAGCCGTGGCCGAAGACAGCCGCGCCTCGAGCCTCCGCTCCATCGCGTCGGGGACCTTCTCCCCGGTCCTCGAGAGCACCTTGATGCCGTTGTCGTCAGCCGGGTTGTGCGAGGCGGAGATGACCACCCCGGCCAGGAAGCTGCCCTCGCGCAGGAGGTGAGAGACGGCAGGGGTCGGCAGCACGCCGCCCCAGACGATACGGCCGCCGGCGGCCTGGTACGCCTCCCCGAGCCACGAGGCGAGGAGGGTCGTCGAACCGCGGGTGTCGCCCGCAAGCAGAAGGGGAGCCGCGTTGGCGCCGCCGAGCTCCTCGGCAAGAGCTGTACCGAGACGGCGGACGGTACCTTCATCGAGGGGTGCTTCGAAGGCGCGCCCACGCATTCCATCGGTTCCAAACAGCTTCGGCATTCAGCGTCTCCTTCGTGACTCGCGATGGTGCGCGGGGGGCGTGGGTGTCGGCGTCGGCCCGGGGACGATGTCCACAACGACCAGCAGCGGTACCCCTGTGACCGGACGCAGCAACGGATGGGGGAGGCGCGGTTGGGCTGCGGTCTCGACCGGTCCGGTGGCATCGTCAATCCTGACCGGCGTCGTCTCGACGATTTCGAGCGCTGCGAGCAGGCTCTCAGGGCCCTGCACCGACAGTTCCGGGGGCACGATGCGGATTCCCGAAACCTTGAAGCCGGCAGCCGGGGTACCCTCGAGGACAGCTTTCACGGGGATGCTCTTGGTCTGCAGGGGCTCGAGATGGAGCGTGATCTCCGGCGGGTCGATGCTGATGACGGAGACATCGGACGGCAGCTTGATCTGGGAGGCCTTTACCGGATAGGCGCGCGTCCCGGGCTGGGCGTCGGACAGGTCCAGGACGACCTCCAGGTTGCGAGTGTCCGCTAAGGCGCGGCCGAGCGCACCGCGCAGGCGGAGCGACACCGACTCGGGAACGTCATTGGTGATGACGAGCGTGCGCGGCACGTTGGCGAGCGTCAGCGGCACGACCACCTGCCGCTCCGAGATTCGCTCCCGTCGTTGCCCGGCGACCGCGTACCACAGCCAGAATCCGACCGCCAGCGCGATCAGGAACATCATCGGGTAGCGAGGGCGCAGCTTCATCCGGTCGCCTCCGCACGCGCCCGCAGCTGATAGAGGTTCTCGGCCAGGGCGTTGCGCAACGTTGTCTCATCGAGCGGTCGCAGCAGCTGCCCATCTACCGCCAGGGAGATGGTGCCGGTTTCCTCCGACACCACGATGACCAGGGCGTCGGTCTCCTCCGACAGGCCGATCGCCGCCCGGTGGCGGGTTCCGAGCTCGGTGGACAGCTCTGGCCGTGTGGTCAATGGCAGGAAGCACGAAGCAGACGAGATGCGGTCGCCGCGCACGATGACCGCTCCATCGTGGAGGGGCGTGCCGGGGATGAAGATGTTGAGCACCAGGTCGTACGAGAACCTCGCCTCGAGGCGGATTCCGGTGTCGGCCCAGGAGGCCAGGGAATCACGGCGCTCGATCGCGATCAAGGCCCCGATTCTCTTCGCGGCCAGCGCCTGGGCCGCGAGTCCCAGCTCGTTGAGGAGGACCGTACCACCGTCGGCGGTGCTGAAGAGGTGGACCCACGAGGTTGATCCAAACGCCGTCAGCATGCGGCGGATCTCCTGCTGGAAGATGACGATAATGGCAAATGGCAGGTAGAACAGGAAGTCGCGCAGGATCGTCGACAGGGTCACGAGGCCGAGCGCGTTGGAGCCGAGATACAGGGCAACGATGATGATGATGCCCCACATCATCTGCATTGCCCGGGTGCCGCGCAGGAGCACGAGCAGGGCGTAGACGAGGACGGTCACCGTGAGGATGTCCGCCAGATCGGCGAAGCTCACCTGCAACTGAGTGAGCTCGCGTAAGAAGTCCACCAACCAGGTCACCGTACCGTGCTCCGAATCGCCCCTGCGATCTGCAAGTACTGTACCGCAGAACGGACGTCGTGGACGCGCACCACCGCCCGCGGGCATTCCAGAACCGTTGTCAGAGCTCCCAGGGTGCCGGGCAGACGGTCTCCGACATCAGCGCCTGTGATGCGGCCGATGAACGACTTTTGTGACGGGCCGATCACAATCGGATGGCCGAGCGTGGCGAGGTCGGGTAGGGCGGCGAGCAGGGCGAGGTTGCCGGAGTCATCCTTGCCGAAGCCGATTCCCGGGTCCAACCACACCGCTTCGGCCGGGATCCCGGCAGCCATTGCGGCCGCGGCGCCCCGGCGCAGGTGTTCGGTGACTTCGGCCACGACGTCGGCGTAGCCGGTGTTCTGCTGCATGGTGCGGGGGCTGCCGCGCATGTGCATCAGGACGATACCGGCGTTGTGCCCGGCGACCGCTGGGAGCATGCCGGGGTCGCGGCCGGCGTTCACATCGTTGACCAGGTCGGCGCCGGCACCGAGGGCGATCTCCGCGACCTCCGCCTTGACGGTGTCTATGGACAGGAGCGCTCGCGGATGCCGATGCCGCAGCTCCTTCAAGACCGGGCCTACGCGACTGATCTCCTCTTCGGCGGCAACAGGCTCGGCTCCGGGGCGAGTGGACTCACCGCCAATGTCGACGATGTCGGCGCCGTCGGCCATCAACTGCTCACCGTGCCGGACGGCTTCTTCGAAACCGAGAAAACGCCCGCCATCCGCAAACGAGTCGGGTGTGCAGTTGAGGATCCCCATCACCGCCGGGCGAGGGAGGCTCCACAGTTTTTCGAGCCGCTGCAGCCGGTCCGTGTCCCGCTCCGTGGTCGGCGTCGTAGAGCTCACGCCGTTTCCACGACCTCCTCCGACGTCGTGTCCAAGGAGGTGCCGCCGCCGTCCGCCGACACATGCTGCTCGATCAGCTCGTTCAGCTCCGAGGCATCCAGCACCTCTCGCTCGAGCAGCGCCGTGGCAATGGCGTCGAGCGCCTCGCGGTGCTCCTCGAGGATGTTGCGGGCGCCGGTGTAGGCGGTGTGGACGATGCGACGGATCTCGTCGTCGATCTTGACTGCCGTGGCCTCGGAGTAGTCCTGGTGGCGAGCGAACTCCTTGCCCAGGAAGATCGCTTCCTCTCGCTTGCCGAAGGTCAGCGGGCCCATCGCGTGGCTCATGCCCCACTCGCACACCATCTTGCGCGCCAGCTCGGTGGCCCGCTCGAGGTCGTTCCCGGCGCCGGTCGTCATGCTGTCGGGGCCGAACACCAGCTCTTCGGCGATCCGCCCTCCCATCAGCACCGAAAGACCGGCCTCCAGGCGCTTGCGGGTCTCGGTGTAGCGGTCACCCTCAGGTAGCTGCATTGTCAGGCCCAGCGCCATACCGCGCGGGATGATCGTGACCTTGTGCAGCGGGTCGGCCTCGGGCAGCAGGGTGGCGACCAGCGCGTGTCCCGCCTCGTGGTAGGCCGTGTTGCGCTTCTCCTCCTCCGACATCACCAGCGAGCGCCGCTCGGAGCCCATCATCACCTTGTCCTTGGCGTGCTCGAAGTCAGCCATGTCGACCTTCATCTTGTTGAGCCGGGCGGCGCGCAGGGCCGCCTCGTTCACCAGGTTGGCGATGTCGGCGCCGGAAAAGCCGGGGGTCGAGCGGGCGAGGACGCTGAGGTCGACGTCGGCCGCCAGCGGGATCTTCTCGGTGTGAACCTTGAGAATGCCCTCGCGACCGCCGACGTCGGGGCGGTTGACCACGATCCGCCGGTCGAAGCGGCCGGGTCGGAGGAGGGCCGGATCGAGCACGTCGGGTCGGTTGGTGGCCGCGATCAGGATCACGCCCTCGTTGGACTCGAACCCGTCCATCTCGACCAGCAGAGCGTTCAAGGTCTGCTCGCGCTCGTCGTGGCCGCCGCCGAGCCCGGCACCGCGGTGCCGGCCGACGGCGTCTATCTCGTCGATGAAGATGATGCACGGGGCGTTCTTCTTGCCTTGCTCGAACAGGTCGCGCACACGGGACGCGCCGACACCGACGAACATCTCGACGAAGTCCGAGCCGGAGATGGAGAAAAACGGGACCCCGGCTTCGCCGGCCACGGCCCGCGCCAGGAGCGTCTTGCCGGTGCCGGGGGGGCCCATGAGCAGAACGCCCTTGGGGATCTTGCCGCCGAGGCGCTGGAACTTGTGGGGGTCCTTGAGGAACTCGATGATCTCCTCGAGCTCCTCCTTGGCTTCGACGACCCCTGCGACCTCGGCGAACGTGATGCGCTTCTGCTCCGGCGTCAGCAGCTTGGCCTTGGACTTTCCGAACGACATCGCCTTGGTGCCGCCGGATTGCATCTGGCGGAAGAACAGGAACCATAGGCCGACCAGGATCAGCAGCGGCGCCCATGACAACAGGGCGGTCAGGAAGCGCCCGTCCGAGGGTTTCTCGACCTCGATCACGACGTGGTTGGTACGGAGCTCCTTGATCAGGTCGGGGTAGCCGGGGTCATAGGTGTACATGTCGTACCGCGGCTCGGTCTTCTTCTCCTGCTTGCCGGCCGAGCGGATGTAGATGCTCTGTCCCTTGATGAGAACCCCGGCCACGTGACCGGCGTCGACCCGGTCGAGAAACTGGGAAAACGGGATCTCCTGGCTGGCCGTCGAATACCCCTGCAGAACCTGCCATATCAGCAGGATGCCAACCAGGATGACGATCCACATGAGGACGGTTCGTACGGTCTGGTTCACTCTTCTCAATCCTCCAAAGCCGCCCTGCGACGGACGTATGACAGAACCACGGAAGCAGCGGCGACCTTCCCTAAGAGGATGGAGCGGCCGTCTCCACCAGGCACAGCTCCGGGCGGTTGACGTGCTCGTCGGTGTCGCTGCCGAGGCCGTAGCCCACCAGGTAGCCCTCGGGGATCTCAGTGAACACCGAGTAGCGTGCAGCCAGGTTGACGCTGCGCAGCTGCGGCTTGTCGACCAGCGCCAGGATCTCGATCGACGCCGGCTCGAGCTGGGTCAGGTGAGTGATGAGGTAGTTTTCGGTGACGCCCGTATGGAGGACGTCCTTGAGAATCAATACGTGTCGTCCCTTGAGATTAAAGTGGGTCGCGTAGGTCAGGCTGACGACCTCGCCCCGCTCCCCGCGCGAGGCGGTCACGTCAACGAACTCGAAGTGAAGCGGCATGCGGATGTGGCGAGCGAGGTCGGCGAGGAGGAAGGCCGCTCCCTTCAGAATCCCGACCAGTGCGACGTCCCGACCGGCGTACTCCTCAGTGATACGCGCAGCGAGCTCGGCGACCCGGGCGTCGATCTCCTCGGCCGTGTACAGAACTCGGACCCCGTTCATCGGTGCACCACCTCCACGGTCACCCCAAGCGACCGTTCTGCGGGCGACCAGGACCATACTCCTGGAACCCAAACAATTGTAACACCGGAGCAAACGACCGGCCATGCCGTCCGCAGGTGGCGGGGGAGGTGGCGTGCCAACAGCGGCGCGAGTGAGCGAGGGCGACCCTCTTCGACGACCTTGTCGCCCGCCTCCGGCGAGCGCACGATGAGCGGCAGCCCGGCCGGGGCCTCGAACGACCAGCGTGCCTCGCCCCCCTTGCTTGCGACCCGGATTGCCCAGCCGGGAAGCGGGAGCCCGATCACCGAGCCGTGCTCGAGAGGAATTCGGTACGGCTCCACGGGGCTCGGTGGCTCGAGCCAGAGCGAGCCGCGTGCGGCCCGCAGCCGCCACCGTCCGCCGAGTGTGACCGCCCGCGGCGAGCCGTGGTTGACGAGGGATTGCAGGAGCTCGGCCTGACGGCGGCTGGCGCGGCCGATGCCGGCGCGTTTCGTCTGGGCGTGCAGCCAACGTGTCAACAGGGCCGCGTGGAGCCCGGCGAGAAGCGACAGGGGCACTCCCCCGTCCGGGTCCCAGGGATCGAGCCACTGGGCTCGTCGCGCCAGCTCTGTAGCCAGGTACGACTCGTCGTCGGCGAGCGCGCCGGCCAGACGGACCAGGTGGCTGCGAACTGCGGGCTCCTGCTCCTCGAGAGCCGGTAGGATCCGGTGGCGGACGGCGTTGCGGAGATGGTCCAGATTACGGTTGGAGGTGTCTTCCCGCCAGCCGATACCCTGCTCGGACAGCCAGGCGATGATCTGCGCGCGCGAGTACGGCAGCAGCGGCCTGATGACGCCGGCTTCGGTGCGCGGCGAGATGCCGGCGAGGGCTCGTGGTCCTGCTCCGCGTAGGATCTGAACCAGCACGCCCTCGGCGACATCGTCACCTTGATGGCCGGTTGCGACGGCGACGGCGCCGAGCTGTCGCCCGAGCTCCGCCAGCTGCTGGTAACGAAGCCGCCGCCACGCCGCCTCGCGTCCCTCGGCCGGATGTTCCGGGGCAGCAATATAGCGGAGATGGAAGGGAACCGAGAGTTGCTCGCACAGCTCGCGGCAAAACGCAGCGTCCGCGTCGGCCTCCGGTCCACGCGTTCCGTGGTGGACGTGAGCGGCCATCAGCTCCAAGCGCAGCTCGGGGTGGCGCATCAGGTGGAGCAGGGCCACCGAGTCCGGGCCGCCCGACAAGGCGACGAGCACACGCCTGCCGAGCAGATCCGGATAGCTGCGGACGAACGTGCGGGCGAAGCCGGCGAAGATCATCGAGGGTGGTGGCGGTGGGTGGACTTGAACCACCGACACAGGGCTTATGAGACCCCTGCTCTGCCTCTGAGCTACACCGCCAGAGGAGCTGCAATATACGGTCTGGCCGCGGTTCAAGTCAAGCAGAGGCGGCTCTCTCGGGATGGTGGAGACAGCTGTGGCGAGGCGCCGGCTGACCCTCGTCCCGATCCCCGGCTGGACGCTGACCGGGCTCACATTCGTACGATTTGTGCAGAGTATACTGAGGGCTATGGAAGCGAACGAGGGACACGTCGAAACGTGGTGCCCGGTGTGCCGCTCCCCGGTGTTCGAGGAGGCATTGAAAGTGTGTGTGATCTGTCGTAGGCTCTTCTGCCATCGCTGCGTGGTCGAGGGGTACGGACGGGAGTTCTGCTCGACCCGTTGCCGCGACTTCTTCTTCTACGGAGAAGGAGAAGATGGCGAGGAGAGCTGAGGTAGGATCGGCGGACATGATGGATGGTGTATGGGCCAGAGAAGTGAAGAAATCCTGACGCGCGCCAGCGCTCTCCCGGAAATGAGGGCGCGGGTTGAGCATCATCCGTTGGCTCACAAGGCCGAAGGTGCGCGCATCTATGATGTCGACAACCACGGCTATATCGACTACACGGGTGCCGGCGGCGCCGCGATCGTAGGCTACGCCAACCAGTTCATCCTCGATGCCGTTCGCAAGGTGCTCGCGGCCGGCGTGCCGGACGGCCTGCACGTGCCACTCGAGGTCGATGTGGCCGAGGGTCTGGAGCAGTTCGTGCCGTGGGCATCGACGTGGGCGTTCGTGCGCCACCACGACGAGGCGCTGCGGACTGTGTTGCGTTGGCTTCGTCGACAGACCGGCAAGTCGAGCTTCCTGCTGCTGGACGGCGGAGGGCACGGCATCGTCGATGAGCATGAAGTGGCCGGCACCAGCCGCTCCGGGTTCGTCCGGGAGGTTCCTGGCTGGGACCTGGCGCGGATCGAGGCCGCCGTCACCGGCGGCGCCTCCAAGGTGGCGGCGCTCGTCCTCGACCCGTTGCTGACCCGGTTCGGTGTCGTCGAGCCGCCGGCCGGAGCGCTGGCCGAGATCGCGGGTATCTGCGCCGAGGCCGGGGTGCTGCTGGTGTTCGACGAGGGTATCTCGGGCTTCCGGGTGCACCGCGGCGGTGCCGCCACGCTGTATGACGTGACGCCGGACGTTGCGGTCTACGGCCGCGCGCTCGGCGGGGGCTTTCCGATCGGCGCGATCGCGGTGCGGGAAGGGGTCGACACTGGGGAGTTGGTCCGAGACGAGTCCCTCCCCGTTCCCCATCCGGTGTCGCTGGCGGCGGCCGAGGCCGTGCTGTCGATCCTCAAGAATGACTCCGTGTACGACAGGCTCGAGGAGCGCACTCGGCAGCTGGAGGAAGGCATCCTGGCCCTTGCCGAGCGGTTCTCGCGCCCGTTGACGTTCAGTCGAGTCGGCTCGGCTTTTGCAGTCGCCGTCGGTCGTGAGCCGGTGGTCGATAAGGCCAGCTGGGAAGCCACCGATGCGGACGCCTACCGGCGTTTCGCGAACGGGCTCCTCGAGGAAGGCGTGTTGATCCCAAGTGTTCCGTGTGGCACCGCGTTCCTTTCCAACGCCCACGGCGTCAAGGAGGTCGAGGAGACTCTTGCCGCCTGCGAGAGAGTTCTCCTGAAGCTGCACCAGGAGGACATGCCGTAGTCGGAATGGCTCAGCCCGCATCATCCACTCGCAATCTACTGCGACCGGCGTTGCGCCAGCCATTGCCGCGCTCTCCGGGCCTCGCCGGTCTCGCTACGATCGCTCATGATTGATGCGGGCCAGGCGCTGCCGCAACAGCCGGAGCGTGCCGTCCTCGTCGGGTTGGCTTTTGGCGGACTGAACCGCGGCGCGGTCGAGGAGCATCTCGACGAGTTGGCTCGTCTGCTGTCGACGGCGGGTGGCGCGGAGGCCGCACGGTTTGTACAGGAGCGGCTTGCCCCTGACCCGGCAACGCTGGTTGGCTCCGGTTTCGCGGCACGCGTAGCCGAGGCCTGTGAGCGCGAGAACGCTCAGATGGTGGTCTTCGACGAGGACCTGACCGCCTCGCAGGTCCGCAACCTCGAAAGAGTGATGCCCGACGACGTGAAGGTGCTCGATCGGGCAGCGGTCATCCTCGACATCTTTGCGCTGCACGCACGCAGCCGTGAGTCGCAGACCCAGGTCGAGCTGGCGCAGCTGACCTACCTGCTGCCGCGGCTGACACGGCGTTGGCGACACCTTTCGAGGCAGGCGGGCGGCATCGGAACGCGCGGCGTCGGTGAAACCCAGCTCGAGATCGACCGCCGCTTGATCTCGCACCGCATCGCTCAGCTGAAGCGGAAGCTCACGGAGATCGAGCACGGACGCCGGCTGCGACGGCACCGTCGCAGCGGGACGCCGACGGTGGCGCTGGTCGGCTACACCAACGCCGGCAAGTCCTCACTGTTCCGCCGTCTCACCGGCGCCGACGTTGTGGTCGGGGACCGCCTGTTTGCGACCCTGGACCCGCGGGCGCGTCAGGTCGGGCTTGGTGATGGCGTGACGGCTGTCCTTACCGATACCGTAGGCTTCATCCGCAAGCTGCCGCACCACCTGGTGGCGCCGTTCCGGTCGACGCTCGGAGAGGCGGCCGAGGCCGACCTCGTGCTGCACGTCGTGGACATTTCCCACCCCGGCTGGGAGGAGCAGCTCGAGGTCAGCGACGAGGTCCTGAGCGAGCTCGGCGTCGAGCGGGAGCGGGTGCTGGTGGTGCTCAACAAGATCGACCTGCTCCGCAACGGGAACGGGCGACAGGCGTCGCCGTTCACCCCGGGCTGGCCGCGCGTCTCGGCGCTGACCGGGGAGGGTTTGCACCGGCTCCGCGAACTGCTCCGCGAGCGGTTGTTGTCGGCGCCGGACGTGGTCACCCTGCGGGTGCCGCTGACCGAAGCTGCGGCGGTGGAGCGCGCTCTCGGCCTACCCCACGTCCTCGCCCGCCGCTTCCGTCCGCAGTTTCTGGATCTCGCCGTTCGTATCAGCTCCGAACGGCTGGCGGCTGCTGGCCTGGCCGACTATCGGCTTGCCGCCTGGGAAGCGGTCGTCGGTGCGGGGAGCTGACATACCGCGCATTGACGGGAGGTGACGGATGCCGATCTACGAGTTCCTGTGCCCCAAGTGCAACGTGATCTACAGCTTCCTGTCACGGCGCGTGGAAACTGAGAAGGTACCGTCCTGCCCCAAGTGCGGTGCCGCGAGCCTGAAGCGGGTGCCTTCGCGGTTCGGGGTGGCCGGAGGTTCCAAGACCGGGGCCGACTCGGCCGGGGGATCGGGCGATCTCGATGATCCCCGCATCGAGCGTGAGCTCATGCGTTTCGCGTCCGAGCTGGAAGGGATGGACGAGAGCGATCCCCGCCAGATGGCGCGCGCGGTCCGCAAGATGACCGAGATTGCGGGCGAGCCGGTGACTCCGGCCATGGAGGAGATGATCCGACGCCTCGAGGCCGGCGAAGATCCGGAGCAGGTGGAGGAAGAGCTCGGTGACCTCCTCGAAGAGGAGATGGGCGAAGGAGGAAATGGGATTGCGGGCGAGCCGGGGCGGGACGATGGGCTGTATCCCATGTAGGAAGTGAGAAGGTGAGAAGGTGAGAAGGTGAGGAGGTCCCGCCCACCAACCCGGTGACTAAGTGATTAAGTTGTTAGGTGATTAGGTATCCCCCTCCTGCCGGAAAGACGGAAGACGGGAAACGGAAAACGCCCCCCCCCCCGACCCGGTGATTAAGTAATTGAGTGATTAAGATCCCCCACCCACCCGAAGAACCTCGCCTCAGCGCGCTCCAGAGAATGTGACGCTCAACCGGACGTGCGGTCCTTGATGTTTCTCTGAAGGGCTATCACGAGGGTTTGATGCTGGCGAGAAACGTCAAGGGGGGTAACCTCGGCTCTTGGCGTGGCAGAGAACGGCCACATGATCGACTGAGGCGGTCCGAGCCGGCTCCGGCGGGTGCCGCGGAATCGATCATCCCCATTCGCTGCCTCGCGACCGCCGGAGACGCGAGACGGGTGGGTGCGCCGCGACCCACTGCCGTCGGAGCTACAGAGAGCATCGCCTGAGGCGTTGCAGTGGCTCAGATCCAGCGTCTTGGACGGTGGATCAGGCCGCAGCGGAGAGAGCTGAGGCGCTGCTACGAAGTCTGATGACGTCGATCTCCGGCGGCGCCCCGACGCGGACCGGCACGGCACCGACGCCGATGCCCCGGGAGACGTACAGGAAGGCGTCATCGCGGCGATAGGGACCGGCGATGTAGCGCGTCTGCAGGCGGGCGACGTTGAGGTTTCGGGTCGGGACCGCGATCTGGCCGCCGTGAGTGTGGCCGGCCAAAGTCAGGTGGGCGCCGGCGTGAAGCGCGCGGTACCAGCCCTGCGGCTGGTGGCACAGGCACAGCCGGAAGCTCCCTGAGTAGTTGCGGATGACCGAAAAGTCGGCCCGCGAACCGCCACGGGCCGCGAGATCGTCGACGCCGACGACCGCCAGCTTCTGTCCATCGCGCTCCAGGACCACGCCGTCATTGACCAGGGGGGTGATGCCGGCGCGCTCAAGGGCGTCTACCGACAGCGCGGGATCGATGTAGTGGTCGTGGTTGCCGAGAATACCGTACACGCCAAGGGGTGCACGCAGTCCGCGAAAGCCCTTCACGAACGCCGGCGCATCGGATTCCCGCCGGTCCATTTGGTCGCCCGTGAAGACGATCATGTCGGCGGGGATGCGGGCGATGAGGTCGCGGATGCGGCGCATGCGTGCCGGCGGCATGTACGGCCCGGCGTGCACGTCGGACACCTGGACGATCAGGAGGTTGTCCCAGGCGCTGGGAAGGTGCGGCAGGACGAGACTCACGCGCCGGATGTCTGGCAGGCTCCGTGCTTCGGCGAAACCAACCTCGGCGAAACCGAACGAGGCCACCGCTCCGGCAGAGGCTAGCCGGAGGAACCCACGGCGAGAGATCGGAACTGGTCGTCCTTGCATCACGTGGCCACGTCCCGGTCGGGACGGCCCGCGGATTATAGCAGATGCCAGCGGGATGTCATTCCCGGACTACAATGGCGGCGGCGCTGGCGCCTTTCGGAGGTGGAACGTGGACCTGGATGTCATGCTCTCTGCTGAGGATAGAGCTTTTCGCGATGAGGTTCGCGAGTTCGTGACCTCGGTGCCGAGGCAGCTATTGCTCGACATGGACGCGGACCGGGTGCGGTTTCCGCGCGAGTTTCTCGAGGAGGCGGCTCGCCGTAGCCTGCTCGGGCCACGTTTCGACGTCGGCTGGGGCGGCCGCGGCCTGCCGTGGACTGCAGAGATGGCGGCGCTGGAGGAGCTCGGGGTGCTGGGCACGTCGTTGGCCTGCCTGTGGTCGCTGGTCTCGATCGTTGGCGAGGCGATTCACGTCTTCGGTACCGATGACCAGAGGCAGCGCTTCCTGGTGCCGGCGCTGAAGGGCCAGCTCGCGGTGGCCGAGGGGCTCACCGAGCCCCGCGGCGGCTCGGACTTCTTTGCTGCGACCACGGTGGCGCGCCGGGAGGGCGACACCTTCTACCTGACCGGCCAGAAACGGTTCGTGGTCGGTGCGGAGGGCGCCGATCTGATCCTCGTCTACGGCCGCGTCGAGGGCGAGAAGGACCCGCGGCGGGCCATGACTGCATTCCTCGTCGAACGCGGCGAGGGCGTCGAGGTGCACCACGTCTACGGCCTCATGGGAACCCGTGGCGGGGGCACCGGAAGGCTCGTCTTCAAGGACGCGGCGGTGCCGCTCGCCAACGTGCTGGGGGGAGAGGCCGGGATCGGCAACGGCGAGGCCGTCTTCCACCGCATGATGGTCCCCGAGCGCCTGACGTCGGCCGGCGGGGCGGTCGGGATGGGACGCGCCTGCCTCGAGATCGCCGCCCGCTACGCCGATCGGCGGCACGCGTTCGGACGCAAGATCCGCCGTTTCGAGGGCGTGAGCTTCAAGATCGCCGAGAGCCAGACCCTGCTGGACGCCGCCCGTGCCCTCAACCACGCCGTGGCCCGTACCGTTGACGCCGGCGAGGATCCAGGCAAGGTGCGACGCCTGGTCTCGGAGGCCAAGAAGTTCTCCACCGAGAGCGCATGGGAGGTCGTCAACCACTCCATGCAGGTCCTCGGCGGGATCGGTTACACCGATATCTATCCGGTCGAACGGATGCTGCGGGACGTCCGCTTGATCACGATCTGGACCGGCACCAACGAGATCATGAACCTGGTTATCCAACACGAGCTCTACCGCGAGCTCCTCGCCGCAGCGCAGCGGGGGAGGGACGTCGAGGCGGACGCCGCCGAGGCAGACGCCGCCGACGAGAAGGTCTACAACGAACCCGAGTAGCAACGTGTGACGCCAAGCCCGTCGTGCAAGCCTGGGAAGTGACCGCAGCGTGCTCCAGAGCATGTCGCGCTCGGCGGGGCGTGCCATTCGTGACATTGCCGCTGTACGCACTTCACAAGCCTATCGCGTTCGGGCGGAATGTCACAGGTGGCAACCCTGCAGGAAGGCGAGCTCATGGCCGTGGCCATGGGGGTCAGAGAGGGTGGGGGCTGGCCATACGGCCATCTCGCTTTCCAAAGGGTCACCGTCGCCGAAGGCGGCGAGTAACCCGCGGGAAGGGCGGTAGCCCGTGTGGCCGCAGCTCCGAAAGTCGCCTCGTTGCCTGCCCGAAGCGGGCCTTGAAACCGATTCGGGGGCTGAGCCAGTTGCCCGCCTCAGGCAGGTGACGACGGGCGTCTGCAGAGTAGGCGTCCGGGCGCCGGAGCCGAAGAGGACCGCTCCCGGGCCGCACCGATTGACCGGGTTGCCGACATCGGAACGCCCTACGGAACCTCCTGCGTGACCCCGGCGGCCGTGCGGTCCAAAGCGACCGCCCGCCTCACGTTTCCGGCGGTCACAAGGCAACGAGCGGGGATGGAGGACCCCGTGGCGACCGCCGGAAGCTGCTCGGGCCGCCTCCTCCAATCGTGGGGCCGATACTCTGATCGCCAAGGTCCGAGGTTGCCCGGCACCAGCTTTTCCCTTGTAGCGCGCTGGCCTGCCCGCCGCGCTCCAGGAAGAAGCTGTGCCCGGCACGCCCGTCTGAGCGTCACATTATCTGCGGCGCGCTAGTGGTGGGTTCTCCGGGTGGGTAGGAGGGCGTTTTCCGTTTCCCCGGGGTGGGAGGGGGACTCCGCCACTCCGTCACTCCGTCACCGAGCCGGCACGCCGGATCGGTCCCGCCCTGCCCCTCCAGCGGGCTACGAGCGTTCCAGGACCCCGCCCTCGCGGGCGTCGGCGCGCTTGAGCAGGAACGCGAAGATCAGGCCCACGAAGCCGAGGCTCGCGAACATCAGCATGCTGGCGGTGTAGGTGTGGGTGACGTCGCGCAGCTTGCCGTTGAGGTATGGGAACAGGGCCAGGCCGATGTTCTGGATCATGGTGATGAGCCCGAACGCCGAGCCCACCAGCTCCTTGCGCACGATCAGCGGCACCGCCGGCCACATGGCTGCAGGTACAAGAACGAACGCTGCGCCGAGGAGCATCATCGGGTACCGCGGCTGGATCATGGTGAAAGCCATTACCAGAAAGCTCGGGACCATCAGGATCGAGCCGAAGATCATGAGCGAGCCGCGCTTGCCGATCTTGTCGACGAGCTGGCCGGCGAACGGTGCCAGGAACATCGAGGCGGCGATAATGATGGTCGTTGTTCCGCCGGCGGTCGAGAACATGTGGATGATGTTGTAGAACACCTGGTACAGGAAGCCGCCGCCCTCGCCGACGGTGAGCGGGATTTTCCACTTGTCGTGGAAGAAGTCTGTCGACAGTGCGGTGAACGGGAAGATCGCGGAGTAGAACGTCACGCACAGGATCGCCACGTACCAGAACGAGGCCGGGAACTTCTTGATGTCCGACAGCACGACCTTGTCCTCGGCACCCGCATCCTCGAGCTCGAGCGCGTGGGCGCCGTGGCGGTCGAGCGCCCAGTACACGAGCGCTGCGGCGAGGGACACGGCACAGAGAATCACGGCCGCCCACAGTGCGGCCTTGTAGTTCCCGAAGTACTTGGCGATCAGCTCCTCGGTGTTGAACGAGAACAGCGTGCCGAGGCGACTGATCGTGAGCGCGATGCCGAACGAGAGGGCCAGCTCCTTGCCCTTGAACCAGCGGGCCAGGATTGCGCTTTGCGCCACCACCAGTGCCTCCGACCCGGCGCCGAAGATGAAGCGGCCGACGTAGACCACGAAGATGCTGGGGGCGAGCGCCACGACCGCCGCGCCGACGGCCACGAGGAGGGCGAAGATGGTACTTGCCGCCCGGGTCCCGATCTTGTCGATCAGGATGCCGCCCAGGAACACCGACACGATCGCGGCTACGCTGTACAGCGTGTACATGGTGCCGATGGCGCTCCGCGGGACGTCGAGCACCTTGAGCAGGGTCGGCGCGATGGCACCCACCGAGTCGTAGGCGAAGTAGGAGCCGTAGGTCAGCAGGCTGACGAAGACGAGGATCGTGAAGCGGTACGGCCTCTTGGATGGGTGAAACCAGCTCAGCTCGGCGGTCATCTGATGTCCTTTCGGGTGGTGTGGTCCGGTCAGCGTTTCTTGAACAGAGCGTCGAAGGCTGAACGGGCGTCGTCCGGTGTCGCCGGTCCCTTCGCCGACAGGTCGCGGACCGTCTTCGGCTGGTAGTGGGGACACTGGTTGGCCTTGGTCTTGCTCTCGATGCGGGCCGGAATCGGCTTGCGGCATTCGAGGCGGGCGCCGGAGTCGAAATGCGCGCAGTTGGTGCAGGTGTGGAGGGGCTTGCCGCAGCTGGTGCAGCGGGCCTCGGCCTCGATCGTCTGGAGCGTCCGGATTCGCTCGCCGCACACCGCGCACCGGAACACGACGTCTTTCGGCGCGCCGACGCCGCGGCCGCGGGGCGCTCCATCGACCCGCTCCCGCTGGCTCTGCGCCGGCTTGGAGCGTGGTCGTTCGCGCTCGTCCGAATCATCCATGTAGCCTCGGTGTCTGTACTTGCGATCACCCATGGTGTGCTCCTGTGTCCCTCGTCTGTGGGAGGTTACCACTTCGCGCGGCGCCGATGACCTCCGGCACGTCCGCCATGCCTAGCGGGACACCGTCATGCCGCCCCACGTCGGAGAGTAGTTGCGTCCCTGGTGGGTGAGCTGATGCGGCCGCCCCTCGGCATCGGTGATGTAGATCTGCTGGCTGCCGTCGCGGTCGGAGGAGAACGCGAGCAGCGAGCCGTCGGGCGAGAAGCATGGCGACTCGTTGTTCCCCGGGCCGTGGAGGATCGTCACCTCGTCGGTGGCGATGTCGATGGTGGCCAACTGGAAGCGGCCGTTGACCTTGGTCGTGCAGGCGACGTGGGTGCCGTCCGGCGACCACGCGGCCTCGTCGAAGAAGTCGCCGTCGAAGGTCAGGCGCCGGACGTTGGCGCCGTCACTGTCCATGATGTACAGCTGCGGCGTTCCCGAGCGGGCCGAGGTGAAGACAATCTGGCGGCCGTTCGGGGCCCACGCCGGCTGGGTGTCGATGGCGCGGGCCGTTGTCACCCGCGTCGCCTGTCCCCCAGCCGTCGGAATGACCCAGATGTCGACGTTCTCGTTCACGCTCGATGCGAACGCGATCTTGGTGCCGTCCGGGGAGAAGCTCGGTGAGGAGTTGACACCTCCCTTGTCCCACAGCGGCTTGAGGTAGCCCTCTTGCGGCGTCAGCAGGTACAGCCCGGGCGTGTTGCGGAGGTAGGAGGTAAAGGCGATCTTGGTGCCATCCGGCGACCATGCCGGACCGATCGCAATGCTGGAGTGCTTGGTGAGTTGGCGGGGATCGCTGCCGTCCCAGTTCATCAGCCACAGCTCCGAGTGGCCGGTGCGGTCCGAGATGAAGGCGATGCGCGACAGGAACGGTCCCGGACGGCCGGTGAAGACCTTGACCAGGTCGTTGGCCAGCGTGTGGGCCAGAATGTCGGCGGCGTTGAGGCCGGCCCGGTACCGCTTGGCAAACGCGTACTCACCGGAGACCAGGTCGACGAGCCGCGCCTCGACGACCAGCTGGCCGCCTGCACGAACAACGGTCCCCGTCAGCAGGAACTGGGCCCCGATCGACCGCCACCTCTCATACAGCACCTTCGGGCGGGAGTCATCCTGCACCAGGCTGTACAGCTTCGGGTCGAGCACCGCTATCGGGGCCGCGACCGCGAGGTCGGCGTCGAGGACCTTCTGAAACTGCTGGGCAACGTCGGCCGGCGTGCCCGGCAGCACCAGGAACGCCGGGGTCGCCACCGACACCCGGGTCAGCCCGGGCTGGGTGATCTTCAGGTAGAGCTCGTCCTGAGCCGTCGCGGTCGCTGCCGCGGCGATGCAGATCAGGAGGGCGAGAAACCGTGGAAGCAGGCGCATGACTACTCCGTAAAGGCAAGATGGACAGTGAGTGAAGACGGCCCATAGGCCGGCGGCAGGGGCGGCAGCGGGTTGGCGGCGTACATGGCCCGCAACGCGGCACGGTCGAAGCTGGGGATGCCCGAGCTGTCTTCGATTGCGATGTCGACCACGCGTCCTCCCCTGAGGATGCTAAAGCGGACCAGCGCCGTTGTACCCGCGGGGACCGGCGGCTTGTACCAGCGAGCCTCGATCAGGGCCAGCATTCGCTGCACGTAGTAGGTGAAGTGGAAGTCGCTGGGGATCCCGATCGAGCCTTCTGACGCTCCCTGCGCGAGCGACAGGCCTCTGCCGCCGCCGGACGGCTCCTCGACGGCAGGCGTCGGCGCCGGCGTTGCGCGCCTGGCCGGCATCGCCTCGGCGCTGGCTTGGCGCCGGCTGGGCTGTGGGCGGTGCTCCTCGACCTTCGGCGGCGGGCTCGGCTTGGGTTGCGGCACCGCGGTGGGACGGGGCGCGGCCGCGCGCGGCGCGCGGCTGGCCTTGCGGCCCGGGCTCGGCATGCGAACGAGGCGGACCGAAACCGACGGCAGGTGTATCGGCCGATGCGGGGAGAACCTGGCGGCGACCGCCACCCCGATCACGACCGCACCGTGGAGGAAAAGGGCGAGTACGACGTACGGGAGGTAGGAGCGTTCGAGGCGCCGCCGCTCCTCGAGCACATGAGAGACCGGGTCCACACGTCACCTCTCCGGGTAGGTCACCATGCCGACCTGCTCGACGCCGACCTGGTCGAGAACAGCCAGAACCTTGACCACAAAACCGTATGGGAGCGACTGGTCCGCCTTCAGATAGACCGGCCGCGGCTCGCCTCCCAGGACGGCGCCGAGCCTTTCCGGAAGCAGCTTGAGGTGGATCGGCTGGTCCCCGAGGTAGATCAGACGGTCCGAGGTCAGTGTCAGTACCAGCGGCTCCAGGTGCTTGCTGGTGAGGGCGGGCGCAGTCTGCTTGGGGAGGTTCACCTTGACGCCCTGCACCAGCATTGGGGCGGTGATGATGAAGATGATGAGCAGGACCAGCATGACGTCGACCAATGGCGTGACGTTGATCTCCGCCAGGTCTCCGAGGTCGTTCGAGGTGCGTACCGATCCAGCCATGGCGCTCAGGAGAAGTTCCGGTCAACCAGGTTGACGAACTCGAGAAGGAAGTCGTCCATCCTCCTGCGGAGCTGGCGCACCTTGGCCAGGAGGTGGTTGTAGGCGATGACCGCCGGAATGGCGGCGACCAGCCCGGCGGCGGTGTTCACGAGCGCCTCGGCAATTCCGGGTGCCACCGTGACGATCGAGGTGGAGCCGGTGGCGCCGATCGCCCGAAACGTGTTCATGATCCCCCACACGGTCCCGAACAGGCCGATGAACGGGGTCACGCTGGCGGTCGTGGCGAGCAGCGGCAGCGCACGTTGCAGCCGCTCCTGCTCGCTGCCGATGGCGCGCTCGATGGCGCGGGCGACTCCGTCGAGGCTGCGGACCTGCACGCTCCCGGTTCCCTCGTCGGCGCGCCGGCGGCTGGCCCGGATCTGTGCCTCGAGCTCCGCGTATCCAGCCTGGAACATGCCAGCCAATGGCGACGACCTCAGCTTGGGTGCTGCGTCGGCAACCTCGTTCAGCCGCGTCGCTCGGCGGAACAGCTTGACGAACTTCTCCGATGTCCGCCGTGCTGCTCCCAGCTCCCGCCACTTGGCGAGGATGACCGACCACGAGCCGAGCGAGAACAGCAGCAGGATGAGGAGGACGACCTTGGCCACCCACCCGGTCGAGACGAAGAAACGGAGTATCTCCACGCCGGGCATTGTACGGGATCTCCCATCGTGGCGAGTAGGATAGGTCCGTGCGGGCGAAATGGCGTGAGCTTCCTCACACTGCGGACCTCCGGCTGCAGGGCCACGGCGCGCGGGCGGCGGATGCGGTCGGTGCCCTGCTCGCCGGCCTCCAGGCCGTGGTTTTCGGGGAGGTTCTCTCGTCGCGTCCCACTTCCTGGGAGGAGTGGACACCGGAGCCGGCTCCCGCCGAGCTTCTGCTGGTGGAGCTCCTCGGAGAGGCTCTCCACCGGCTTCAGCTGCGCGGAGAGGCGATCGTCGTGCTCGACGGCGGCCTCGAGACCGGACGGCTCGGCGTTGCGCCGATGCCAGCCGACGCGACGCCGCTGCGCGAGGTCAAGGCGGTGACCTATAACGAACCCGCGCTGCGGCAGGAACCCGACGGCAGCTGGATCGCCGAAGTCACGCTGGATGTGTAGGGGGGGAAGGGTGAGGAGTGAAGAGTCAAGAGTGAGGAGTAAGGCGTACGGGGATCCGGTGATTAAGTGATTGCGTGATGAGGTGATTAAGTTCCCCCACCCACCCGGGAAGACGGGAAACGGAAGACGCCAGACGCCCCCCCACCTCCCCGGAGAACGTAGCTGTAGCGCGCTCCTGAGAATGTGACGTTCAAACGGGCGTGCCGGGCGCGGCATCTTCCCTGGAGCGCGACGGGCAGCCGAGCTCGAGGGAAGGGAAATGCCGACGCCGGGCTCCCTCGGCCCTTGGCGCTGGGAGCATCGGCCTCAAGATCGAAGGAGGCGGCCCGAGCGGCTTCCGGCGGTCGCCGCTGGATCGCTCATCCCCGCTTGCTGCGTCGCGACCGCCGGAGACGTGAGGCGGGCGTTCGCGTCGCGAACGTCCGGCCGCCGGATCTGCAAAGGCGAAACTTCCCATGGCCTTTGGCGGTGGGAGTACTGGCCACACGATTGAGAGAGGCGGCCCGAGCAGGCTCCGGCGGTCGCCACGGAGTCGATTATCCCCACTTGCTGCCTCGCGACCGCCGGAGATCGCGAGACGGCTGGGTGCTCAGGCATCCAGACGGCCGCCGGAGCTTCTAAGAACGTTCCCGATGCTGCCTGGTACGAGGCAAGTAACGACGGGAGTCTGTAGATCAATCTGTGCAGTCCGGAAACCCCGACACAAGAGGATTGACGTGAGACGAACAGTTTCTTACCATGGTAGGTCTAGGGATTACCTATGGATAAGGTACTTCCGCATCCGTCCCTCGTGGAGAGACTCATCGCCATCGCGCGACGCCTGGCGATCGCCAAGCGTCCCGCCGAGGCGGCGGAGCTGCTAGAAATCGCCGCCGCGCTCTCCCCGCACGGCTCTGAGCTCCTTGAGGAGGCAAGTCGGCTGCGCGAGGTCGAGGGCATGGACAGCTTCGATCGCGAGTTCAAGCGCCGCAACCTCGAGTCGTCGCACGCCGTCGGCATGGGCAACCTGTTCCACAGCCGTGGCGAGCTCGAACGCGCGGTCGAGATGTTCGATTTCGCCAAGCTTCGCACCCCTTTCCACTACCTGGCCTACGCCGCGAGCGGTTTTCTCCACCTGCGAAATGGCGATCCGTCAACGGCTCTGCAGGAGTTCTCGCAGGCGCGGCGCCTCAACCCGCTCGACCTCCGTCTCGCAGTCGAGACGTCGCGCGCCGCGCTGCAGCTCGAAAGCTACGCCGTGGCCCTCGAGCACGCGGTCGACGCGATGCTGCTGTCGCAGTGGGAGAACGACCGCGAGCAGGAGCAGGACCGGCGGCGTGTGGGCACGCTGGCACACCTCTGCGACCGCTCAAAGGAAGACGTCGACGACCTGACCAAGGCCCGTACCGATGCCCTCCAGAAGGCGTGCGACCACGTCTCGCTGAGCCAGGCACGGATCTTCTCCGGCGCCCAGTGGCGCCGCCGCAGGGTTTCGGTCAAGCGGCGCGAGCTTCTCGGGGAGGATCTGATCCGCCGCGCCGGCGAGCTGCGCGGGATGGACCTCTTCCGGCACTTTGCGGACGATCAGCTGATCGCTCTCGCCCGCCTCGCTCGGCCGGTCCCTTTCCAGCACGCGAACGTCCTGTTCCGCGAAGACATGGAGGGGCGCGACCTGTACCTCCTGCGCGAGGGCACGGTTCACGTCACTCGCCGTACCGCGGCGGGGACCCAGGTCCTGACGACCCTCGGCCCCGGGAGCCTGTTCGGAGAGGTCTCGTACCTCGACGGAGGCTCACGCTCAGCGACCGCCTTCGGCGTTGGCGAGGGCTCGCTGTACATGATCCTCGCCGGCGAGCTCGACCATGCGGTACGCGAGGACCGAGAGCTGGCGGTCGCGCTGTTGTGGAGCTTCTGGCAGACGTTGGCAGAGAAGGTCCGCAGCGCCAACGCGCAGATGAGCGAGCTGTTCGGCTCCCCGGTCCAGAGCTGGGTGCGCGAGCCACGGCACGACAGCGGAGAGCCCGTCAAGCTGTCGGCTGAAGACAAGCTCGACCTGCTGCGAGAGCAGGGCCTGTCGGCGCAGGAGCTGCGGCTGCTGGCCACCTACTCCCACGAGGAGAGCTTCGCGGCCGAGTCCATGATCTTCGCCGAGGGCGAGCGCGGTGAGACCCTGTACATCGTGGTCGACGGGGAGGTTCGAATCTCGCGGCTGGTTCCGGGAATGGGCGAGGAGTGCCTGACGATCCTCGGCCGCGGCGAGGTGTTCGGCGAGATGGCGCTGATCGATGATCATCCGCGGTCCGCGGATGCCAAGTCCCACCGCGGAGGCTGCACCGTGTTCTCGGTCAGCCGCTCGATCCTCGAAGAGGTCCTGTCGATGGACCCTGACGCAGCGGTGCAGTTCCTGTCCCTGCTGTGCCGCCTGCTGTGCCGCCGTCTGCGTGCCATGAACGACCGGCTGGTCGCCTGGCGCGTCATGGCCTCCCACGAATAGCTAGTAGAGGCCCGGCCGGAGAGCCCGTGCGGCTGCAATCCGCGATACAGGGTCAGCTCTCCGTTTTAGGTTTGTCGCATGCCTCCGACGTACCTGCAGGTACGACTGCGGCATGCTCCGGCGCGAAGAAACGCACATCTGACGCCCGTCTCGCGAATTTCGCTGCGAACGGTGTCTCCGCCCGGACCTCTTGAGAGCCTGAACGACGTGCATCAGTCTGCCGCATCTCCGTGGTCAGAGGGCGCAGGGAGGTTAGGCCGGGTTCTCCGGAGCTCCGGCGGCCGCGCGGTCCAAAGCGACCGCACATCTCGCGATCTCCGGCGGTCGCAAGGCAGCGAGTGGGGACGATCGACTCCGTGGCGACCGCCGGAGCCTGCTTGAGCCGCCTGTCTCAATCGTGGCGCCGATGCTCCCATCGCCAAGGACCGTGAGAGCCTCGCCTTCTCTGCAACTCCGGCGCCCGGACGCCTGCTCCGCAGGCGCCCGTCGTCGCCTGCCTCAGAGCGGGCAAAGACCTCCACCGGTTCGTAGCTCTCACGGCCCACTCCGGGCAGGCAACGAGGCGCCTCCATCGCGACTGTAGCCACACAGGCAAGCGCCCTTCCCGCGGGTCACGCGTCGCCTCTGGCGACGGTGACCCTTTGGAAAGTGAGATGGCCGTATGGCCAGCCACCCCCCCTTTTCAGCGCTGCGCGCTTCCAACCCCCTTGGCCACGGCCATGAGCTCACTTTGCTGCAGGGGTGCCAAGCTCGAGGTTTCCTCCCAATGTGCCGGTATCGACACTGATCTTCAGGAAACCTCGAAGCATGGCACGTGCCACCCAACGCACCATTCTCCGAGGCGTTCTGGGCAGCGTTCTGCGGGCGGGTGGGGGTCCCCTGACTCCTAACCCTTCACTCTTCACCTTCCTGGGTGGTTGGGGGAGTGTTTCCCGTTTTCCCTCTTCCCTGGTGGGTGGGGGGCTCCGTCACTCCGTCA
>JAJDNH010000150.1 GCA_022340775.1 Acidobacteriota bacterium | reverse complement strand
CCACCCAGGAAGCAAGACGTAAGACGCGAGACGCGAGGCGCGAGACGGCCCCCGCCCACCCAGGAAGCAAGACGTAAGACGCGAGACGCTAGACGTAAGACGCGAGACGTGCCCCCACCCGCCCGGAAGAAGGGAGACGGGAAACGCTCCCCCACCCGACCGGGGACGCGAGACGCTAGACGTAAGACGCGAGACGTGCCCCCGCCCACCCGAGGAAGGGAGACGGGAAACGCTCCCCCACCCACCCAGGAAGCCAGACGCGAGACGCGAGACGTGCCCCCGCCCACCCGCGACCGCCGCCATCGTAGGCGGGTGCTTCAGCGCCCGCCCCCAACATTGTGGGACGAGCCCGGTCACACCCGGTCCCGCTGGAGAAGCCTGGGGCGCGCCCTGAAGGAAGCGCCTACGCGGATCGTTTTCGGATGCCGAGGGCCTTGACCAGGATCGTGTCGAGGCTGACGGGGCCCGGGCCCTTCAACACCAGCCACAGCAGAAAGAGCAGGAAGGTGAAGGACGTGACGTCCGTCGGTGACAGGTTGCTGGTGCTCGACCACGAGGAGAGGAACGACTGCGTGTCTGCAGTGAGCAGCGCTACGACCATGGTGGTGCTGAGGCCGGTGGCCATGACGCGGGTCAGGAGGCCGGCGATGAGGAGCGTCCCGCCGACCAGCTCCATCGAGGCGACGAGGCCTGCGTTGAAGGTCGGGAACGGGATCCCCAGCGAGGCGAAGTAGCCGACGGTCCGGTCGAAGTGACGCCACTTGCCGAGACCGGTGTGGAAGAACGCCAGCCCGATGACAATGCGGGTCGCCAGCGGGGCGATCCACGCCAGCCGGTCGGTCAGCTTCAGGCCTGCCTCGCTCACCCTCTTGATCTGCGCAGTCAGTGCCATGGTGGTCTCCTTCGGTCGGTTGCCGGCCTGCGCCGGCTGCTCGTGGTATGCCGGGGGTTGCGACGGGGTTTCAGAGTGTGACTGAGTGATTAGGGTCCGCCCACCCGGGGAGCAAGACGCTAGAAGCTAGACGCGAGACGGCCCCCACCCACCCGGAAGAAGGGAAACGGGAGACGCTCCCCCACCCGACCGGGGACGCGAGACGCTAGACGTAAGACGCGAGACGGCCCCCACCCACCCGCCCGCGACCGCCGCCATCGTAGGCGGGTGCTTCAGCGCCCGCCCCCACGTCATCGGGCGAGCCCGGTAATTCCCCGTCCCGCAGGAGAAGCCTGGGGGCGCGCCCTGAAGGACGCGCCTACGCAGAAAGAAGGGCAGCCACAACCGGACAGGCTTCAGAGCCGCAGACCAGAGCCCCCCACCTTGGCGGGCGAGACGTCCGCTGCTACAACGGAAGGAGACACCACCAGCCACGAGGCAGGCTAAAGGCCAGCTGCGCTGGGGTTTCGACCGACATTACTCCCACTCGATGGTGCCGGGGGGTTTGGAGGTCACGTCGTAGACCACCCGGTTGATGCCCTTGACCTCGTTGACGACGCGACGCGAGATCCGGTCGAGGACCTCGGGCGGGAAGCGGTACCAGTCGGCGGTCATGAAGTCGTCGGTGGTGACAGCGCGGATCGCGAGCACCTCCTCGTAGGTCCGCTGGTCGCCCATCACACCGACGCTGCGCACCGGCAGCAGCACGCACAACGCCTGCGCGATCTCCTCGTAGAGGCCGGCGTTGCGGACCTCCTCGATGACGATGTGGTCGGCCTGTTGGAGGGTAACGACCCGCTCCGCCGACACCGGGCCCAGGATTCGCACCGCGAGCCCGGGGCCCGGGAACGGGTGCCGCCACACGAACTCGTGCGGCAGACCGAGCTCCTCCCCCACCCTCCGCACCTCGTCCTTGAATAGCTCTCGCAACGGCTCGACCAGCTCGAGGCCGAGGCGCTCCGGCAGGCCGCCGACGTTGTGGTGGGTCTTGATGACCGCCGCCGTGCCGCGCACGCCGGACGACTCGATGACGTCCGGGTAGAGGGTGCCCTGGGCGAGGTAGCGCGCGTCCGGGTAGCGCGCCGCCTCGGCCTCGAACACCGACACGAACTCGCGCCCGATAGTCTTTCGCTTTTGCTCCGGGTCGGCCACTCCCTCGAGCTCGCCGAGGAAGCGCGACGCGGCGTCCACCCGGATCAGATCGAGACCGAGGTCGGCGAAGCGCGCCTCGACCCGGTCGCCCTCCTGGTGGCGCAGGAGGCCGGTGTCAACGAAGATCGGGATCAGACGGTCGCCGATCGCCTCGCGTAGCAGGACCGCCGTCACCGACGAGTCGACGCCACCCGACACGCCGCAGATCACACGCCCCTCCTGGAGACGGCTGCGCAGTCCGGAGACCAGCTCCTCGCGGATGGCCGCCGAGGTCCAGTCGCGCCTCGCACCGGCCAGGTCGAGAAAGCTCTCGAGCAGTCGCATGCCGTGATCGGTGTGGCGCACCTCGGGATGGAACTGGAGGCCGATGAAACGGCGCTTCCGGTCCTCCATCCCGGCCACCGGCGTGTTCTCGGTGCGCGCGATCGGTTCGAACCCGGGAGGTACCTCCTTGACCGAATCGCCGTGGCTCATCCAGACCTTGTGCAGGCGCGGCGTGCCGAGAAAGATCGGCGACTCGCTCGTCACCTCGAGCTCCGCGAGCCCGTACTCGCGGCGGTTGGAGGGCTGGACCTCGCCGCCCAGGTGGCGGGCCATCAGTTGCATGCCGTAGCACACACCGAGCACCGGCACCCCGAGGTCGAAGACCGCCGGGTCGACCTGCAGCGCTCCCTCCTCGAACACGCTCGCCGGGCCGCCGGACAGCACGATGGCGATCGGCTCATAGGCCCGCACCCGGTCCACCGGGCAGTCCCCGCGCTCGATGACCGACTTGACGCCGAGCTCGCGCGAGCGGCGCGCGATCAGCTGGGTGTACTGGGATCCGTAGTCGAGGATGAGGAGCGTTTCGTGCTGCATGCGGCATGATAACCCCCGGCCGCTTGCGCGGCCAGTGACGGAGTGAAGGAGTGACGGAGGCCACGCCCACCCTGGGGAAGCTAGACGCGAGAAGCTAGACGCGAGACGGCCCCCACCCGCCCGGAAGAAGGGAAACGGGAGACGCTCCCCCACCCGACCGGGGACGCGAGACGCTAGACGTAAGACGCGAGACGTGCCCCCGCCCGCCCGAGGAAGGGAGACGGGAGACGCTCCCCCACCCGACCGGGGACGCGAGACGCTAGACGTAAGACGCGAGACGTGCCCCCGCCCACCCGCGACCGCAGACGTCGTAGGCGGGTGCTTCAGCGCCCGCCCCCAACATCGTCGGGCGAGCCCGGTGACATCTGGTCCCGTCGAAGTAGCCTGGGGGCGCGCCCTGAAGGACGCGCCTACGCAGAAAGAAGGGCTGCCACGACCGGACGGTCTTCAGAGCCGCAGACGCTCCCCCGCCCGGAGAACGTGAGCGCAGCGCGCCCCAGAGAATGGTGCGCTCAAACGGACGTGCCGTCCTTGAGGTTTCTCTGAAGGGCGTTCACGAGGCGTTGGCGCTGGCGAGAAACGTCAAGGGGGGCAATCTCGGCCTTTGGCGATCAGAGTATTGGCCTCAGGATTGAGAGAGGCGGCTCGAGCGGTTTCCGGCGGTTGCCAGGAGACCGCCAATCCCTCCTCTGGGCCATGCGACCGCCGGAGATGGCGAGACGGCTGGGTGCTCCGGCACCCAGACGGCCGCCGGAGACAGAGAGCACCGTCCCCAGGTCGCTCCACAGCGCGGGATTCCGCCACAGCCTACGCGCCACCCCTCCGCCACCCAGATCCTTCTTCGCTCGCTTCGCTCGCTCATCAGGATGACACCACTAGGCGGTGCGCTGGCCCAGAGTCCGTAGGCGGGTGCCTCAGCGCCCGCCCCCAGGTTGTCGGGCGAGCCCGGTGACACCTAGTCCCGTTGGAGAAGCCCGGGGGCGCGCCCTGAAGGAAGCGCCTACATACGGGAAAGGCAGTCACTCGATCAGTCTTGAGCGAACCGGCGTCAGTCCCAGATTCCCAAGTGCGCCTTCACGTCGTCGGTGGCGTCGACCCGCGGATCCCACGGTGGGGACCAGACGAGCTCGACATCGGCCTTCTCGACCCCGTCGACGCGGTTGAGGGCGAACTTCGCGGCCTCGACGATCTCGGGCCCGAGCGGGCACATCGGCGAGGTCAGGGTCAGACGTACGGTGACGGATCCTCCGTCGACCTCGATGCCGCGGATCAGCCCGAGATCGACGATCGAGATGTTGATCTCGGGGTCCTTCACCGGCTGCAGGGCGGTGCGAATCTGCTCTGCTGTGACGGTCATCTCCGGACTCCTGGGCTCACTCGGTGGTTATCGTCTTTCCGGTGCGGCCTTCAGCGCGCGCAACGGCGGCGTCGAGCAGGGTCACCCACGGCAGCAGGGCGCACTTGATGCGTACCGGGAACTGGCGAACGCCGGTCAGCGCCTCGAGGTCACCGAGGTCGGTCTCGGCCGGCGGGTCCTCTCCGTGCATCATGCGCTTGAAGATCTCGGCGATCCGGCGCGCGTCCTCGATCGTGTGGCCCTTGACGAGCTCCGCCAGGATCGAGCCCGACGCGGTCGAGACCGCGCAACCCCTACCAATCACCGCGACGTCGGTGATGCGGTCGCCCTCGACCTGCAGCTGCAGCGTGACCTCGTCTCCACAGGACGGGTTGAGGCCGGAGGCCTCGACGTCGACCCGGTCGATGTCGTGCCGTCCGCGCGGATGCCGGTGGTGGTCGAGGATGACCTCTCGATACAGCTGGTCAAGCGCATCCATGCTCATGGGTTGAAGTACCTCCTCGCGAAACGGATTCCCTCGTACAGGGCATCGACGTCGGACTTGCTCGAGTATACGCCGAGCGAGGCCCGGGTCGTGGCGACCACGCCGAGCCGCCGGTGCAGGGGCTGAGCGCAGTGGTGGCCGGCACGCACCGCAACGCCCGCCTGGTCGAGCAGCGTCGCCATATCGTGGGGATGGACCTCCGGGTCGTGGAAGCTGACCAGGCCGCCGCGCTCGGCGGGGTCGGTCGGACCGTAGATGACCAGGCCTGGGAGGCTCGACAGGCGCTCGAGCGCGTACCCCGCCAGCTCTTCCTCGTGCCTGCGCACGGCCTCGAGGCCGATCTCCTCGAGCATGTCGACCGCGGCCGGGAAGGCCGCTGCCGAGGCCACGTTCGGCGTCCCGGCCTCGAACTTCAGCGGCGGCTCGGCCCAGGTGGCGCGATCCAGGAACACCTCGTTGATCATCTCGCCGCCGCCCTCCATCGGCTCCATCAGGTCGAGGAGCTCGGGCTTGGCGGCCAGGAAGCCGAGCCCCATCGGTCCGTAGCACTTGTGCGCGGAGTACGCGAGCGCGTCGACCCCGAGCTCGACCATGTCGACCGGCAGGTGCCCCACCGACTGTGCCGCGTCGACCACGACCGTGGCGCCGCGGGCGTGCGCGGCCTCGGCGACCTCGGCCACCGGGTTGATGGTGCCGAGGACGTTGGAGACGTGCATCAACGAGACGATCCGGGTGCGCGCGGTCAGCAGCTCGTCGAGCTTCGACAGGTCGAGCTTGCCGTCGTCGGTGATCGGAATGTGCCTGAGAACGATGCCGGTGCGCTGCGCGAGCATGATCCACGGCACCAGGTTGGCATGGTGCTCCATCTCGGTGAGCAGCACCTCGTCCCCTTCGTGCAAGGTGTGCTCGAGGCCGCGGGCGACCATGTTGAGCGAGGCGGTCGCGTTGCGGGTGATGACGAGCGACGACGGTGAGGGCGCCGCGACCAGCTGGGCGGCGCGCGCCCGGCAGTGCTCGTAGGCCGCCGTCGCCTCCTCGGCCAGGGTGTGGATGCCGCGGTGGACGTTGGCGTTGAAGCTCCGGTAGTACTCCTGCTGGGCGGCGATCACGCCGTCCGGCTTCTGCGCGGTGGCGGCGGTGTCGAGGTAGACGAGGCGGTGGGCGTTGACCGACCTCTGTAGCGCCGGGAAGCGCCTCGAGACCTCCGGCCAGCGGTCCTCCGTCGCCGACGGCTGCGGCTTGGGGGCCTTCCGCTGCTTCTCGACGTCGCCTCTGCTCATCGATGCCCTCCCAGGAAATGGCTCAGGCGCTCCTCGACGACCTCGACGACCTGCGGCCGCACGGCCTCGGGCACCCGCGACAGGGTCTTCTCGAGGAAGCCACGTACGATCAGCCGCTCCGCCTGCTCGCGCGGGATGCCGCGGCTCTCCAGGTAGAACACCATCTCCTCGTCGAGCGGCGCCACGGTCGCGCCGTGTGTGCACTGCACGTCGTCGGTCAGGATCTCGAGCTCGGGAATCGTGTCGGCGCGGCAGGTCTCGGACAGCAGCAGGTTGCGGTTCTCCTGGTAGGCCTCGGTGGCGCCGGCCTCCTCGTCGATGCGGATGACCCCGGTGTAGGCGGAGCGGGCGTAGCCGGTGAGCGCAACCTTGAAGTCGATGTTGGACCAGGTGCGCCCGGAGCGGTGGCTGTGGACCGTGTGGTGGTCCATGTGCTGCCGATCGTGTCCGAGGACGAAACCGACCAGCTCGCTACGGGCGCCGGGACCGTCCAGCACCGCGCCGAGGTCCATCTTGACCCGCGAGCCGCCGAACGAGACCACGATGGTGGCCAGGTCGGCATCGCGGTCGAGGCGCGCCCGGGTCGTCAGGTGGCCGGCGACGCCGGCTCCCCAGCTCTGCAGCAGCATGTGGCGGACGTGGGCCCCGGGTCCGGCCTCGATCTCGGTCACCGAGGTCACGTACGACTCCTCGGTACCGCCGGCGTGCTCCTCGACCACGGTCGCCTCGGCGAGCTCTCCGATCCGCACCAGCAGGCGCGGGATCGAGCTCCCGGCGGCCGCCGGCACCACGATCCGGATCGGGCCTTCGAGTCGTGCCTTGGGCGGCACCTCCAGGCTCAGACCGGCGCTCCAGGCGGCCCCGTTGAGGGCTTCGAAGAAGCCGTGGGCGGCCGGCACCGTGGTCCCGAGCCGGTCGGCAGCGTCACCGTCCAGCTCCAGGGCGGCGACACGGAGGCCCATTTTCTCGGCGGCGTCCGACAGGCGCACCAGCGGCGGCGCGCCGGCCCGCAGCAGGATCACTGCTCCCCCCTCGGGGAGCTCGGGCACCTCCGCGGCCGCGGCAGGGCCGGCCGCACCGAGAATGGCGGAAGGCAGCAGGCGACTCGGGTCGCTGTAACGCCACAGGTGCTGGACGCGGTCCGGCAGCGCGGTGTCGGCGAAGACCCGCAGCGCCTCGAGACGGCGCTCGAGCAGGGCCTCGTTCTCGCCCAGGCGCTGGGACAGCTCGCGGACCGCCGCCTCGTCCAGCAGCGGCCGCGCCTCCGGTACGGCAGTCACGGGATTAGCCAACTGACCCCTCCATCTCCAGCTCGATCAGGCGGTTGAGCTCGACGGCGTACTCCATCGGCAACTCGCGCACGAACGGCTCGATGAAACCGTTGACGATCATCAGCCGGGCCTGGTCCTCGGAGATGCCGCGGCTCTGCAGGTAGAAGATCTGCTCGTCGGCGAGCTTCGAGACCCTGGCTTCGTGTTCGACGCTGACGTCGTCCTCCGCGATCTCCATCGTCGGGTAGGTGTCGGAGCGCGACCGCTCGCCGATCAGGAGGGCGTCGCACTCGACGTGGGTCTTGCAGTTGACCGCGCCCTTGGTCATCTTGACCAGGCCGCGGTAGGACGAGCGGCCGGTACCCTTCGAGATCGACTTCGAGATGATCCGCGAGGTGGTGTTGGGGGCGGCGTGGATCATCTTGGCGCCGGCGTCCTGGTGCTGGCCAGAGCCGGCAAACGCCACCGACAGCACCTCGCCGTGCGCCCGCTCGCCGACCAAGAGGATGGCCGGGTACTTCATGGTGAGCTTCGAGCCGAGGTTGCCGTCGACCCACTCGACCACTGCATCCTCGTACGCCTTGGCGCGCTTGGTCACCAGGTTGAAGACGTTGGTGGACCAGTTCTGGATCGTCGAGTAGCGGATGTGCGCGCCCTTGAGCGCGATCAGCTCGACCACGGCGGCGTGCAGCGAGTCGGTGCTGTAGACCGGCGCCGTGCAGCCCTCGATGTAGTGCACCGAGGCGCCCTCGTCGGCAATGATCAGCGTGCGCTCGAACTGCCCCATGTTCTCGGCGTTGATCCGGAAGTACGCCTGCAGCGGGATGTCGACCTTGGTGTTGGGCGGCACGTAGATGAACGAGCCCCCCGACCAGGTGGCGCTGTTGAGGGCCGAGAACTTGTTGTCGGCGGGTGGGATCACCGTGCCGAAGTACTTCTTGACGATCTCCTCGTGCTCGCGCAGCCCGGTGTCCATGTCGCAGAAAATGACGCCCATCTTCTCGAGATCCCCACGGATCGAGTGGTAGACGACCTCTGACTCGTACTGCGCGGTGACGCCGGCCAGGAACTTGCGCTCCGCCTCCGGAATGCCGAGACGGTCGAAGGTCTGCTTGATCTTCTCGGGGACCTCGTTCCAGTCCTTGGTCTGCTGGCCCTTGGGCTTGAGGTAGTAGTAGATGTTGTCGAAGTCGATCTCGCCGAGCGCTTCCTGGTCGCCCCACTTCGGCATCGGCTTGGACAGGAAGATGTCGAGCGAGCGGTGGCGAAACTCCCGCATCCACTCGGGCTCGTTCTTGTACCTCGAGATCATCTCCACGACCTCGTGGTTCAGTCCGCGAGGCGCCTTGAGGAGGTACTCCTCGGCGTCGTGAAACCCGTACTTCTCCAGGTAGTCCTGGTTCAGGCTTTCGATCTCGCGATCGGTGGCTCTCATGTTACCTCCCCGCCACCGGCTCGAGCTCGGGCTCGAGCCAGTCGTAGCCGCGCTCCTCGAGCTCGGTGGCAAGCTCCGCACCGCCCGACCGCACGACCCGTCCCTTCATGAAGACGTGCACGCGATCGGGACGGATGTAGTTCAGAATCCTCTGGTAGTGCGTCACGAGCAGGACGCCGACGTCGTCGCCGCTGGCGCGGTTGATGCCCTCGGAGACCACCTTGAGGGCGTCGATGTCGAGGCCCGAGTCGGTCTCGTCGAGCAGCGCGAAGGTCGGCTGCAGCACCAGCATCTGGAGGATCTCGAGGCGCTTCTTCTCGCCGCCCGAGAAGCCGTCGTTGAGGTACCGCCCCATGAAAGACTTCGGGATGTCCAGCAAGGAGAACGCGTTGGTCAGGATCTCGCGGAACTCGCGAACCGGCACGTCCTCCCCACGACGCGCGGACAGCGCGGCGCGCAGGAAGTTGGCGACGCTGACCCCGGGGACCGCCACCGGGTACTGGAAGCTCAGGAACATCCCACGGCGCGCCCTCTCGTCAGGGCTCATTTCGGAGACCGGAACGCCGTCGAGGTAGATCTCGCCCTCGAGGCGGTAGCCGGGGTGGCCCATCAGGGCGGCGGCGAGCGTCGACTTGCCGGAGCCGTTGGGCCCCATCAGCGCGTGCTTCTCCCCCGCGCTGATGTCGAGATCGACACCCCTGACAATCTCCTTGTCCTCCACGAAAACGTGGACGTTCCTGCACGAAAACACAGGCGTTGAGCTCATCTCGTCATGACTCCTTGTACACGGGCCTCATGCCGTCCCGGACCCGTTCTTTGGTCTGGATTGTCGGAAGGCGGCCGGAACCGGAGCCGGTTCGCAGCGGCCACAGATCACCGACGTGCGCCTCCACGGACTCCTCGCCGTGCAGCAGATCGTTGAGCGAGGTCCCGAACAGCACACGCATCACCATGGTCTCGATGTGACGCCAGACCGAGCGCAGGCCGCAGCCGTCCTCGCGCGGGCATCCGCGGTCGTCGCGCGCCTCCGTGCCGTAGCAGAACCGGCCTTCGAAGAGTGGCTCGCCGAGTGCCTCCAGCACCTGGCCGACCGAGATCCGGCTCGGCGAGGCTGACAGCGAGTAGCCCCCGTGGCGGCCGCGCTCGGCACGCACGATGCCGCCGCGACGCAGCGGCGACAGAACCTTTGCGACGGTCGGCTCGGGCAGGTTCTCGAGCTCGGCAAGCTGGGTAACGGTTAGCTGGCGCCCGTGCGCCGCCAGGCGCATCACCAGCCGGACCCCGTACTCCTCTGCCTTGCTGATCCTCATGCTGCCCCCTCGAGAGCCGTTCCTAGCGCCCTCACCGCGGGAAACCGGAAATTCGGATCTCGAATTCCGAATTTCGCCATCTCCCCTTCGACTTCGTAAGATACATCCTCGTGAAAAGATTCGCAAGTCCCCTTGACCGACTTTCCATAATGTCCCCGACGAGGGTGCTCTCGGTTGACGGGCCGAAATGTCCCGGCTAGGATGCCGGTTGTGAAAATGGCCACATGGGGGAGGGGCGCATGGCCAGCCAGTATCTTCCAGTTCTGATGGTGCTTGCGATCGCGGTCGTCACGGCGGCCGTGCTGCTCGGGCTGGCTGCGCTCGTCGGACAGCGGAACCGCTCGACCTCGGCGCTGAAGCGCGAGACCTACGAGAGCGGCATGCCCCTGCTCGACCGCGGCTGGAAGCGGATCCCGGTCAAGTTCTACATCGTCGCGCTGGTGTTCGTGGTGCTTGACGTCGAGGTCGCCTTTCTCTACCCGTGGGCGATCACCTACCGCGAGCTTCTCGCCGAGCAGGCGCTGACCGTTCTGTGGGACATGCTGGCCTTCATCGCTTTCATCGCCTTCGCCTACATTTATCTGTGGAAGCAGGGGATCTTCGACTGGGGACGACGGAAGCCGCCGCGCAGCTCCCTCTCCGACCGAGGTGATCAATGACGCCAGTACACACCGAGCCACTCCAGGTGACCCCGCCTGCCGAGGTCGCCGAGGTTCATTTCGATGACGACATGGAGAAGAGGATCCGCGAGATCCTGAAGCGCTACCCCACCAAGCAGGCCGCGGTTCTGCCCCTACTCTGGATGTGCCAGGAACGCTGGGGCTGGACCTCGCCCGGCATCATGAACGCGGTGGCCGAGCGGCTGGAGCTGGCGCCCGCCTTCGTCGAAGGGGTTGTCACGTTCTACACGATGTACCAGACCGAGCCGCCCGGGAAGTACCTCCTCCAGGTCTGCACGACCCTTTCGTGCCAGCTGTGCGGGACCTCCGGACTGGTCGATCACCTCAAGGAACGCCTCGGCATCGACTTCGGCGAGACCACACGTGACGGCCGCTTCACGCTCCTCGACGTGCAGTGCCTCGGCGCCTGCGGTGAGGCCCCGATCATCCAGGTCAACAACGACTACTACACCGAGCTCACACCCGAGAAGCTGGACCAGCTCCTCGACGAGCTGGTGTGAGCGCGGGGGGGACGATGGAACCCATCCTGCTTCGGGCACGCGGCGAGACCAACTCCAGATCGATCAGCACCTACCTTCGTCTCGGCGGCTACGGCGCCCTCAAGAAGGCCTTCATCATGGATCCTGCCGCGATTCGCGAGGAGGTCAAGAACTCCGGGCTGCGCGGACGCGGCGGCGCCGGCTTCCCGGCCGGGGTCAAGTGGGGGTTCGTACCACAGGACTCGCCCAAGCCGAAGTACCTGATCTGCAACGCCGACGAGTCCGAGCCCGGGACCTTCAAGGACCGCGAGATCATCCATGTCGATCCCCACATGCTGATCGAGGGGATCATCATCGCGTCCTACGCGATCTCGGCCAACACGGCCTACATCTACATCCGCGGCGAGTTCGTCGAGGAGGCTCGGATCCTGGAGCAGGCGATCGCCGAGGCGTACAAGAAGAAGTACCTGGGCAAGAACATTCTGACCACCGGCTACGACCTCGACCTCTACGTCCACCGCGGCGCCGGCGCCTACATCTGCGGTGAGGAGACGGCGCTCATCGAGTCGATCGAGGGCAAGCGGGGCCTGCCCCGCCTCAAGCCGCCGTTCCCGGCGGTGGTCGGCGTCTTCGGATGCCCGACGGTGGTCAACAACGTCGAGACCCTGGCCTGCGTGCCTCACATCATCGAGCGGGGCGCGGCCTGGTTCGCCTCCATCGGACGGCCGCGCAACACCGGGCCCAAGCTGTTCTGCGTCTCGGGCCACGTCAACCGGCCAGGGGTCTACGAGCTCCCGCTCGGCGTGACCTTCCGCGAGATCATCGAGGAGCACTGCGGCGGCATGCGCGACGGCAAGGCCCTGAAGGCGTTCATTCCCGGCGGCTCATCGGCGCCGGTGCTGCCCGCGGACAAGGTCGACACCGCAGCCGACTTCGACGCAGTCGCCGAGGCCGGATCGATGCTGGGCTCCGGCGGGCTGATCGTGATGGACGAGACGGTCGACATGGTGTGGGCGCTCGAGAACCTGCTCACGTTCTACGCCCACGAGTCGTGCGGCCAGTGCACGCCGTGCCGCGAGGGCTCGGACTGGGCGCTCGACGTGGTGCGCCGGATCCGGCGCGGCCACGGCCGTCCCGAGGACATCGAGACGCTGCAGCGGATCGCCCGCTACGCCAGCCAGGGAATGACTATCTGTCCGTTGGGAGACGCCTTCTGCGGGCCGATCACGAGCTTTTTGAACCACTTCGGGCACGAGTTCGAGGCCTACATCGAGGCCGCGACACCGGCGCCCAGGAAGAAGCTCCCCATCCTCCCGGTGCGCTCGGGACGAGGCACCTTCGGGCTCTAGGAGAGAGCATGGTCACAGTCACGATAGACGGTCACGAGGTTCAGGTCGCCGAGGGGACCAACATCGTCGAGGCGGCGGGCAAGGCCGGCATCGAGGTCCCCACCTACTGCTACCACCCCGGCCTCAGCGTCGTCGGCCAGTGCCGCATCTGCTTCGTGGAGATCGAGGGCCAGCCGCGCCTGGTCACCGCCTGCTCGACGCCGGTTGCCGACGGCATGTCGGTGCTGACCGGAAGCGAGCGCGTCAAGGAGGCGCGCGCGGCGGTGATGGAGTTCCTGCTCGAGAACCACCCGCTCGACTGCCCGGTCTGCGATCAGGCCGGCGAGTGCTACCTCCAGGACTACTCGTTCGAGCACGGCCTCGACACCACCCACATGGTCGACGAGCGCCGCACCTTCCCCGGTTTCGAGCGCCGGCTCATCGGGCCGCACGTGGTCCAGAACCAGAACCGCTGCATCCAGTGCACCCGCTGCGTCCGCTTCACACAGGAGATCTCGGAGACCTCCGACCTGACCATGAAGGCGCGCGGCAACCACTCCTACATCGACACCTTCAACAGCGAGCCGTACGACAACCCGTGGTCGGCCTGCGCGGCCGACGTATGTCCCGTCGGCGCCCTGACCGTGAAGGAGTTCAGGTTCCGGGCGCGCGTCTGGCACCTCGAGGAGACCCCGTCCATCTGCCCCGGCTGCAGCATCGGCTGCAACATCAGCCTCGGCAACCTCAAGGGCATCGTCCACCGCTTCGTGCCGCGCCACAACCCGGAGATCAACGGCTGGTGGATGTGCGACTACGGCCGCTTCCTGGCCGAGGGGCTCAACGACCGCGACATCGAGCAGCCGTCTCGCGCCGACGCCCAGAGCGAGGAGCGGGCCGAGATGAGCTGGGCCGAGGCCATCGATGAGGTGGCTCGGCTCATCGCTACCGGCTCGGATGTCCAGGCCGTCGTCTCGGCCAACCTCCCCAACGAAGCGCTGCTGCTGGCCAAGAAGGTGCTCGCCGACCACCTCGGCGCCCGCGTGCTGACGCCCATCAACGACGGCGAGAAGCACAAGATCAAGAACGCGCAGCGCCAGTGGATCGGCAGCGTCGACAGCCATGCAAACAGTACCGGTGCACGGCTGATCGGCCTTCCCACCGGCGACCAGGACGCCCTCGTCAAGTTCCTCGAAAGTTCCAACGGCCCGCTGATCGTGCTCGACAACCGGGCCCACCCGTGGCTGGCGACTGACGCTGCGGCCGCGGCGCTGAAGGGTCGGCCACTGATCGTCCTCGCTCGCACCCACACGCCGCTGTCACGTCACGCGGCGGTGGTGCTGCCGCTCGCGTCGTGGGCCGAGACGGAGGGAACCTACACCTCGTCGACCGGCCGCGTGCAGCTGGCGCAGCGCGCCTTCTTCCCGAAGGCCGGCGCGAAGCCGGCCGCGGAGGCCCTGCTGCTGCTGGGCGCGCGGCTGGAGGCCGGGACCGATCCCAACCTCACGCCGCGCGCCATGTTCGAGGAGCTGGCGGCCGAGGTTCCCGCCTTCGCCGGCATGACCTACCGCAGGCTGGCCGGCGAGCCCGGCGTGCCGGCGCTGGGCTTCGAGGAGGTCGCCCATGTGGGCTGAGATCATCGTCACCCTCATCAAGCTGGCCGTGGTCATCGGCGTGCTGTTCACGACGGTGCCGATCATGGTGTGGGTGGAGCGGCGTGGCTCGGCCCTGATCCAGGACCGCCTCGGTCCCAACCGCGTCGGGCCGTGGGGGCTGCTGCAGCCGGTGGTCGACGCCGTCAAGCTCCTGACCAAGGAAAACCTGATCCCCGAGGGCGTCAACAAGCTCTTCTACCTGCTGGCGCCGGCGATCGCCCTGGTCGTGGCCCTCAGCACCTTCATCGTGGTGCCGTTCGGCTCGGACCCGGGGCTCAAGCTGTTCGGGCACGCGGTCAACGGCTTCATCGTCGCCCCCGGGCTCAACCTCGGCATCCTCTATGTCTTCGCGATCGCCTCGTTCGGCGTCTACTCGATCGTGCTCGCCGGCTGGTCTTCGGACAACAAGTACTCGCTCCTCGGCGGTGTGCGCTCGTCGGCGCAGATGATCTCCTACGAGCTGGCAATGACGATCGCGGTGGTCGGTGTGCTGATGGCGAGCTCGTCGTTCCGGCTCGACACCATCGTGACCGACCAGGCCGGGACCTGGTTCGGCTTCCTGCCGCGCTGGAACGTGTTCCCGCAGCTGATCGGCGCCATCACCTTCGTGGTGGCGGCGTTCGCCGAGACCAACCGGCTGCCGTTCGACCTCCCGGAGGCCGAGGCGGAGCTCGTGGCCGGTTACCACACCGAGTACTCGTCGATGAAGTTCGCGTCGTTCTTTATGAGCGAGTACATGAACATGGTGACCTCGTCGGCGCTGATCGTGATCCTGTTCTTCGGCGGTTGGACGCTGCCGGGGGTGGCCGCCCCGACCGGATGGGCCGGGGCGATCTTCTCGATCGTCGTGTTCTCACTCAAGGTCGCGTTCTTCCTCTGGTTCTTCGTCTGGGTTCGCTGGACCCTCCCCCGCTTCCGCTTCGATCAGCTGATGGGGCTGGGCTGGAAGGTCATGGTGCCGTTGTCGGTGCTCAACTTCGTGTGGGTCGGCGTCGCCATGGCGCTGCGGATCCTGTAGTGGAGGTCGCATGGTGACCTACGTCTTCCTCGTCGCCGCGGTCGTGGCGGTGGTCTTCTCGCTGGTAACGATCGCCCACCGCAACCCGGTGGTCAACGTGCTGTCGCTGGCGATCGTGTTCTTCGCCCTGTCCGCGATCTATGCCGTCGTCGGCATGGACTTTCTGGCCGCCATCCAGCTGATCGTCTACTCCGGCGCGGTGCTGGTGCTGTTCCTGTTCGTGATCATGCTGCTCAACATCCGCTCGGTCGAGCGCCTCGGTTCGGGACGGCCGCTGCAGGCCGCACTCGGCGCGGCAGCCGCGATCGCGGTCGGCGTCGCCATCGTCCTCGTGATCGGGAAGCAGGCGCCTACCTTCGGCTCGCTGCTTCCCGGAACCGGCAAGGGCACCGCGTTCGCGATCGGCCGCTCCCTGATGACGACCCACCTGTTCCCGTTCGAGTTCATCTCCGTGCTGCTGCTGGCGGCGCTCATCGGAGCGCTGGTGCTGGCTCGCAAGGAGGAGCGATGAGCCCCGCAACGATCATCCCCATCCCGCACACCTGGGTTCTCGCCCTGTCGGCGGTCCTGTTCGTCATCGGGACCATCGGCGTGCTGCTCAGACGTAACGGCATCGCGATCTTCCTCTCGCTCGAGATCATGCTCAACTCGGCCAACCTGGCGTTCGTGGCCTTCGCGCTCCAGTTCGCGGCCGGCCGGAGCATCGCGGTCGCCCTCACCGGGCAGCTGTTCGTCTTCTTCATCATCGGCATCGCCGCCGCGGAAGCCGCGGTCGGTCTTGCCCTGTTCATCGCGCTCCACCGCCTCAGGGAGACCATCGACGTGGACCGCTTCAACATCCTGCGCTGGTAGGAGGACGGCATGCTGGGCTACCTGTGGCTGATTCCGGTTCTCCCGCTGATCGGGTTCGTGCTGAACCTCCTCCTCGGCGGCCTGCGGGCGCGCAAGCAGATGGTCAACCTGGTCGGAGTGGGCTCCGTGGGTGCCGCGACCGTCCTCGCGTTCGCGACCCTCTGGCAGTACGTGCACCAGCCGACGGTCACCATCGTCGAGCGCTACTTCACCTGGATCTCTGCCGGGAGCATCTCGGTCAATGCCTCGATGCAGCTCGACCCGTTGTCGGCGGTGATGGTGGCGTTCGTGACGTTTGTGGGTTTCTTGATTCACGTGTACTCGGTCGGTTACATGCACGGGGAGTCGGACCGGGCGTACTCGCGCTACTTCGCGTACCTGAACCTGTTCATGTTCTCGATGCTGGTGCTGGTGCTGGGCTCGAACCTGCCGGTGCTGTTCGTGGGCTGGGAGGGCGTGGGTCTGTGCTCGTACCTGCTGATCGGCTTCTACTTCGAGAAGGACTGGTGCGCGTCGGCCGGCAAG
>JAJDNH010000149.1 GCA_022340775.1 Acidobacteriota bacterium | reverse complement strand
CCCGCTGGACGACATCCTGAAGATGGCAGGCAAGCTTTTGGGTTAGCCGGGCTGGGAGTTTCAGGCGGCTGCCCGGCGGAGACGAACATGAGCCGGATCGTCCCATTGTTTGTTGGCGAAATGGCCAACCAGGTCACCGCTACTGCACCGAGGTGAACCGGCACGAGAAGCTGTCACGGCGGAATCTGGCCCGCGCGGGAGCCCTCCGGGGACAGCGGTTCGGGAGGTGAAGGACCGAGGTTGAGTTGGCGGTTACTTCGGTATCCGCTGGAACCATAACGACCGGAGAGAACAGGAGGACATCATGTCGGTTGCAAAGGTCTCGGAGATATCAGCTTCGTCAGAGAAGAGCTTCGAAGACGCCCTCGTCCTGGGCATCAACAGGGCGAACAAGACCCTCAAGAACATCACCGGTGCCTGGGTGCAGGAACAGAAGGTAGACGTGACCAACGGCAAGATCGTCCGCTATCGCGTGAACATGAAGGTCACTTTCGTGCTCGAAGACTGACCCAGTCCTCGTCGTGACCCCGGGCGGACGCCGTACTTGCCCGAACGAAACCGGAGGCCGTCACCGATCCCCGACATGAGGTGGCCCCCGGCGCAGCCTCACCTCGTCTCTCGTGGTGAAGCTCCGACGTCGACAGGAAGGAGCTGAGCAGTGGATTACTCCGACACTATCGTCCAGACGATCTCGACCCTGCTCTCTACCTGGGGGCTGAGGGTCGCAGGCGCGATCGCAGTCCTGGTTCTCGGCAAGATCGTTGCCTCTTGGGCGCGCCGGCTGGCCCTCCGGCTGATGGAGAAGGCCCGGGTCGACAAGACTCTGGCGCCGTTTCTCTCCGGCCTCGTCTACTATCTGCTGCTGGCCTTTGTAGCCATCGCCGTTCTCGGCATCTTCGGCATCCCCACGGCCTCCTTCGTGGCCGTGCTCGGGGCGGCCGGCCTGGCCGTCGGTCTGGCGATGCAGGGCACCCTGTCCAACTTCTCGGCCGGCGTCATGCTGCTGCTGTTCCGGCCCTTCGCCACGGACGATTTCGTCGATGTCGGCGGCACCAAGGGCGTGGTCCTGCAGATCGGCATCTTCTCGACCACCCTGCGAAGTGTCGACAACATCAAGATCACCGTTCCCAACGCCCAGATCTACGGCCACACCATCCTCAACTACAACGGCTTCGAGACCCGGCGGGTCGACATGGTGATGGGCATCTCGTACGACGACGACATCCAGCTCGCCATCGACACGATCCACCGCATCGTCAGCGCCGACCCACGCGTGCTGGACGATCCAGCGCCGCAGGTCGCGGTCTCCAACCTGGGCTCATCCTCGGTCGACATCGTGGTTCGACCCTGGTGCTCGACGGGCGACTACTGGGGCTTGCTGTTCGACCTCACGCGACGGCTCAAGGAGGGTCTTGAAGCGGCCGGCTGCTCCATCCCCTACCCTCAGCAGGACGTTCATCTCCAAAGGGTGGAGGCGTCTGCAGCCTGACGGCGCGCGGCAGGCCGAGAGAGACGGACGAGTGAAGTCAGGCTCCCGGCCCAGGGAGTCAGCCGTCCGCCCTGGCGGCCGGCTTGCCGTTGTGAGGTCCCAGCTCACAACGACCCGGCGAGTCGCCTCCGCCACTTAGCCATGCCAGAGCCGGCCGCACCACCGAGACCGTCGCCCCACCCTCTCACCGACGTACTACTGTGAGCTCAAGAGCGCCGGCGATCAGCGCTGCGGTTCCTCAGCCACAACACTGCCGTCTAGGAGGTGGAGCACACGGTTGGCACGATCGGCGCAAGCGGCTGAGTGGGTCACCATGATGATCGTCGTGCCGCCGCGGTTGAGACTCTCGAGGATGTCCATCACCTCCTGCCCATGTGCAGAGTCCAGGTTGCCGGTAGGCTCATCCGCGAGGATGAGCTTGGGCGCGGCGATAACCGCCCGCGCAACCGCGGCACGTTGCTGCTGCCCTCCGGAAAGCTGTTGCGGGAAGTGGTTCCGTCGATGGAGGATTTGGAATTCGTTCAGTACCCTCTCCACACGCGTTCGGCGCTCTGCCCTGGGCACTCCGAGGTAGAGCAGCGGGAGCTCCACGTTCTCGAAGACCGTCAGATCGTCAATGAGGTTGAAGCTCTGGAAGACGAACCCGATGCTCCGCTTGCGCATTCGTGCCCGCCGCCGCTCCGCGAAGTGGGTGACGTCCTGACCCGCCAGGTGGTAGGTACCGCCCGTGGCCGTGTCCAGGAGGCCAAGAAGGTTGAGCAGAGTCGACTTGCCACACCCCGACGGCCCCATCACCGCAACGAACTCGCCACCGTCAACCTGAAGGTTGACGCCATCGAGCGCCGTCGTGGCCACCTCGTCGGTGTAATAGACCTTGCGAAGCTGGTCGGTCACAATCATGACTGTTCCTGCCTCATCTGGGATGCTCCCTTCCCCGCATTGGCCATGTTCTGCTCATTCCCATCGCAGTGACTCCACGGGGTTGCCGGTCGCCGCCCGGATGGCTTGGATGCTCACCGTAGCGGCAGCGAGGATCAGCGACAGCAGCGTCGCGCTCACGAAAGGAAGCGCCGACAGCCCACCGTGGTACGCGTAGCCTTCCAGCCAACGGCGGCCGAGCAGGAACGCCGCAGGCCACGCGATTAGGTTGGCGAGTAGCACCCAGCGCAGGAAGTCGCCGACGAAGAGCAGCGCGATGCCACTCGCCGTCGCTCCAGCGATCTTGCGGATGGCGACCTCCTTGGTCCGCGTGAGGGTCAGGAACGACGCGAGGCCGAAGAGGCCGACGCAGGCGATGAGCATCGCGAGGGCCGTGAAGTACGTCAGGACGTGCGTCAGCCGGGCCTCCTCCTGGTACTGGCGGTTGAAGATGCGGTCCAGAAAGTCGTACCGGAAGAGAAACTCCGGCGCCATTTCCTCCCACACGCTCTGGATGTGTCGCAGGGCGTCGGCCTCGTGACCGGGGTCGATGGCGATGCTGACCCTCCCGTAAGAGCCCGGGTGTTGATAGAGAAGCAGCGGCGGGATGGCGTGTCGGAGGGACGCGACGTGAAAATCTCTGACCACGCCCACGACCCGCCCGTCGTCGCCGTTTCCCGTGTCCACTACCGCGCTGCCCACCGGGTCGTCGAGCCCCAGCATCCGCGCCAACGTCTCGTTGATCAGGTACTCATCGGTGCCGCCTTCCTCACTTCGGCGCGAGAACCCGCGGCCGGAGGCAATCTTCAGGTCCATAAGATCCAGGTAGTCCGGCTCGACCGCGTCGACGAAGACGTGAGGGAGCTTCTTCCCACCGATCGTGACCGCGCCCCATGTCCAGAGGTTCTCGCCGGGCACCCGGCACGAGTACGCGACCTTGGAGATTCCGGGGTAGCCCAGCAGCTCCTGGCGAAAGGCCTCGCGGTGCCGCTTGATCTCTCTGTTGAGCTGCAGCACCACGACCCGGTCCGATGTGAAGCCGGTGCCTCGGCCGCGCATGAACCGGGTTTGGGACAGCACCACCAAGGTCACGATCAAGAGGGTGATGGAGATGGCGAACTGCACCACGATGAAACCTCGCCTCAGGATCGCGCCCTTGCGTCCACGCGAGCTCTCACCGCGGAGGGCGGCGGCCGGCGCCGGCCTGGAAAGAACCAGAGCCGGGTAGATCCCGGAGATTGAACCCACGACCGCTGCCAAACCCAGGGCCGACACGGTCAGTAACGGCAGCCCGGCCAGGCCGAGGCTGAGATGTCCGTGCAGCACGTTGTTGAAGGGCGACAGAAGCAGCTCGACCATGGCGCCGGCACCCAGCATCGCCAGCAGACTGGCAAGCAGGGATTCCCCGAGAAACTGCGCTACGAGCTGTCCGCGGTGAGCGCCGAGCGCCTTGCGCACACCCACCTCTTTCTCCCGTTCGGTAGCCAGCGCGGTCGCCAGGTTCACGTAGTTCGTTGCGGCCAGGAAAAGAACGAAGACGGCGATCGCTACCAGAACAACCTGTAGGTCGTGGTCACCGTGCCTGCGGTAGGTGTCGCCGAGCA
>JAJDNH010000131.1 GCA_022340775.1 Acidobacteriota bacterium | reverse complement strand
AGGACGGCACGTCCGTTTGGAACGCACCATTCTCTGGAGCGCGCTACAGGTAGGCTCTTCGGGCGGGAGGGGATCCCCTTACTCCTTACCCATTATTCTTCACTCTCTTGGGCGGGTGGGGGCCTCCGTCACTCCGTCACTTCTCCCTTCGCCACTCGCCACCAACGCATGCCGCCACAGGATCGGCCCCAGCAGCTGGTTGATGACCACCGCGCCGACGATGAGAGTGGCGAGACGGGCGCCGAAGCTCGGGAACTCGCGCGCGATGCGCGCCGCCAGCCCGAGCGAGAAGCCGGCCTGGGCGACGAAGCCCATCCACGCGTAGCGCCGGGTCCCGAGCGGCCCCCCGAGGAGGGCAACCGTGCCTCCGGTAAAGCCCCAGACCAGCACCAGCCTGACCGCCACCAGGAGCGCGACCACCGCCCAGCCAGCGGCGAACACGCTCAGGTCGAGGCCGGCGCCGACCAGCGCGAAGAAGATGACGTAGATCGGTGGCGAGGAGCGCTCGAGCGCATGCAGGAACCTCTCCGAGGCACGCGGAAAGAAGTTGCGAGCCGCAAAACCTGCGGCCATGCACACCAGCAGGTGCTCGAGTCCGGCCCCGTGGGCCAGCTCCATCGACACCAGGACGACCGCCAGCACGGTGATTTCCCGGTGCAGGCCAACGTGGTCCAGGTAGAGCCCGAGTACCACGCCCAGCACCAGCCCCACGCCGAGCGATGCCACAACAGCCCCTGCCAGGTGGACCGCCGCCGCCACGTCGACGCCTGTGCTCCCGACCCAGCCGCGGGCCAGCCCGTCAACCCACGTGAAGAGCAGCAGGATCACGAGGTCCTTGAGAATGGTGACCCCGAGAACGACGTCGACCAACTCCCCACGGGCCCGTGTTTCGGTGATGATTGCGATCGTTGTCGCCGGGGACTTGGCGACCGCAATGACGCCGAACAGCGCCGCTGCCGCGACGCGGGCGCCCGGTGGAAGATCGCCCAGCACCGGCACCGCTCCCAGCAGGAGCCACAGCGCGCCGCCCGCCAGGATCAGGATGCCGGCCGAGTGGCTCACGGTGATGGCGATGATCAGCCGCCAGCGGCGAACCAGGGCGCCAAGGGTGAACTCGCCGCCGGCGGTGAGGGCGATGATCCCCAGCGCCACCTCTTCGAACAGCCGCAGCGTGCCGAGGTCGCCGGCCGTGATGAGGCCCGCCAGCGACGGTCCGAGCAGCATGCCCAGAACCAGATAGGCGGTGACACGAGGAGCGCGCAGCCGCTCGCCGAGATCGCCGCTGAGCTCGCCCCCGACCATCAGTAGGCCGAGAGCCAGGAGAGCCGAGGCGTCCGCATCGACGCCGCCGGCACCGAGAAGCTGCCGCAGCACCCAGACCACGGCGGCCACGCAGAGGTAGAGGAACCACCTCATGGCCGCTCTCGTTCCGAAGGACCCGCTTCGCCGAACAGAATCCGCCGCGTCCACAGCCATCCCAGCAGATGGTTGACCAGCATCGCCGCGAACACCGCCTCGCCGACGGCCGGCGTCGTCTGTCCCTGCGCCACCGAGGCGACCAGGATTGCGAGCGCCAGCGGCCCTTGCGGCAGCAGGCCGGCACCGAGGTCGGAACGGCGCACAGGTGCACCGCGGCGCCGAGCCATGGAGGCGGTCTGGAAGCCGAGCGCGATCAGGACCGCGGCGCGAAGGCCAACCAGCAGCAGCACAGCCGTCCACTGGAACGCACCCGGGCGCCACCACGCACCCAGCAGCACCAACAGAGCGATCAGCAGCGGCGTCTCGAGGGCGTGGGCGGCACGCAGGATCCGGTGCGGGAATCGACAGCGGTTCATGATCACGGCGCCCGTGATCAGCCCCATCAGCATCGGCTCTCCACCGAGCAGGATCGCGGCGCCGGCGGACAGCGCGGTGATACCGATCAGCACCGCGAGAATATGAACCGGCGCCCGCTCGCCCGCCAGCAGCACGTTCGTCGCATACCCGAGAACCACGGCCAGACCGACCATCAGGAGCAGCCGCTCACCGCCGCCGAGCACCTCGGTCAGCCAGCCGGCGCCGACGCCCGTGAGCGCCGCGACGGTCCCGAACAGGACCAGGGCGGGGATGCTGGAGAGTGCGGTCACCAGCTTCAGCAGTCGCATCGCCGCCCTATCAGCGGGCGCGGCGGTGCGTGCCAGCAGCAGAATGACGCGCGGCGAGGCCACCATCGCGACCGCCGCCAGCAGGACCACCTCGTCCGTGGGACGGCCCACCAGCACGGCGCCCACTGCGACCACGCCACCGGTCACGGCCGGAACCCCGAAGCCGACCAGCCGGTGCCAGGCCTTGAGGCGCGCCAGCACTTTCAGGTCGAGCTGCAGCCCGACCACGAGGCCGATCCAGGTCACCCCGAGCAGCACGATCGGACGCAGTGTCGTCACCAGCTCGTCGGGGAACAACCCGAGACCGAGGCTGCCAAGCCCGACCCCGACCGCCACGAAAAAGAAGTTCTCGAGCATCGGGCCGCCGACGCCCCGTCCGCGAAGACGGCGGCGGGCCTCCGCGCCGGCCAAGGCGAGGGCGACCAGCACGACCAGCGCCAGGGGACCCTTCAGCACGACCGCCCCCGGCGCCGCAGACGGCTCAGAGTGCTCGAACCTCGGTCACCGGCAGCAGCATCGCGACGGTACAGGGCTCGCCGGGCCCGGCCGCCGACGGGGCCCGCGGCAGCGCGGCCAGCGCCTGGCGGGCGGTGTCGTCGTCGTCGATCTGGCACAGGACCAGGCGACAGAAGTCCAGGCCGCCGGGAATCAGCGCCCGCACGCCCGCGAACACCGGCAGGTCCCTCTCGAGCAACTCGAGCCCGGTCCGCGAGTCGACCACCACGGCATCGACCAGCTCGAACTCGACCAGGGTCGAGAGGACGTCGTCGAGGACCTCCTCGTGATGGAGGATCACGACCAGCAGCTGCACTCACTCCTCCCCCTCGAGGCCGGCGACCTCCAGGTGGGCCAGCACGGCGAGGAACTCCTGTGCCGTGGCGGCATGGATCAGCGGTCCGAGGTCGCCGGCGCGACGCGCCAGGCGGGCGATACGAGCCAGTCCGGCGAGGTGGTCCGGTGCAGTGTCGACATCGCCGAGGAGGCAGAAGGCCAGACGTACCGGTTTGCCGTCCAGCGAAGGGTAGGCAAGCCCCGCGGGGTGCGTGGATGCCGCAACCAGGAGCCGGCCGACGCCTTCGAGCTGCGCATGAGGAACCGCTACGCCACCCCCGATGCCGGTGGAGAGGATCTCTTCACGCTGCGCGAGACGGGCGACGACGTCTTCAGCGCTGGCAATTGCACCCTCGCGTTCGAACAGGTGGGCGAAGGCTCCGAACAGCCCCTCGCGATCTCCGACCCCGGGCGCGATCAGAACCCGGCCGGGAGTCAGGAGACGGCTCAGCTTGAGAAGCGCCACGACTCCCTCCGTTCGTCAGGTGCCCGGCGTCGGGCCCACCGGGCTGCCCTCGGATAGCCCGGCCTCCCGGCGCCTGCGCGTCTGGTGAAGCCGGATGCGGAGCCAGACTACTGCTCGACCTCGATCACCTTGGTCTCGGCAAACTTGTCACCCATGCGGCGCCCCTCGTCATCGGTCACCACCAGGATGACCTCGATGATGCCGATGATCAGGGCAACGACCGGGCCGATGACCCACCCCAGCACGGGGATGACCATGATCAGCGGTCCGATGGCAAACGGAATGTTGCGTTTGACGGACGCGGTAATGTCCATCGGCTGTCCGTCCAGCCGCACCGGACGCAGCTTCACGAGCTTCTTGCCGAGCGAACGCCGGTCCATGAAGTCGATCTCGAGGCCGTCCCGGACGAGCATGTACGCTGCCCCGATCAGCCCACCGACAACAGGGATGAAGCCGACGATCATCGCCAGCACCCCGTCGATCAGAATCCCTACGAACCGCTTGCCCAGGTCGGCCTTTCCGGCTCCAACAGCGGCTGCGGGAGGGGTGGCCGGCGGAGGCGGTGGCGGCGTTTCCGGGGCCGGCGGCTGCTCCGGCGGCGCCGGCGGTTCGGGGGTTTCGGGAGGATTCTGGGTCTCATCAGGCGTCATCGCAAACCTCCTTGACGGATCAAACCGTCATCACTGCTATCAGGAATCGTTGACCTCGCCCCCGATGATACACGATGTCACCGCTTTGGTGGCCGGGAAGTCAAGGGAGTAAGGGGTGAGGAGTCAGGAGTGAGGAGGAGGCTCACCACGGAGGAGAGATCCAACCACAGATTTCACGGATTGCGCCGATAGGAAGAAGACCATCAGGCCTCTCAGAGCCCCCGGGCGACCAACCATCTGGCATCCACTCCAGGTCTCCGAGGCGCGGCATCCGCCACTACAGCCCTCTTCGGGTATCCGTGAAATCCGTGGTTCTCTGCTTCTTTGTTCCGTACTGATGGTCAACCGGAGGGAGACTTGGCAGCGCGTACGGGTTCGACCGCGGAGGGGCCGGGCGGGCGGTGCAGCGACCGGATTCCGTACCGGGGGCCGACTGCAAGGAGGCATGGCAGCGCGTACGGGATTCGAACCCGTGTTACCGGCGTGAGAGGCCGGCGTCCTAGACCCCTAGACGAACGCGCCGCAGGGGCGAGTAAGCTACCACAGGCCGGGCTTTGCTGGCAAGCCTGTGCCTTCGGGTCATCGGTGCATCTCCCACCCTTCCAGGATTACCCGCAGCATGCGACCATGGCGGCGATGGAACACAGGATCAAGCTCACCGTGGCCTACCTGGGAACACCGTTTGCCGGCTGGCAACTGCAGAACGGCCAGCGGACGGTCCAGGGGGAGCTCGAGTCTGCGCTGGCACGCGTCACCGGCGCCAACAGAACGCCCATTACCGGCGCCGGCAGGACCGATGCCGGAGTCCACGCACGCGGCCAGACGGCTCACCTGGACCTCGCCCACAGCCCGCCCGTGGGAAAGCTCGCCGCGGTGCTCAACGCAGCTCTTCCCCCCGAGATCAGCGTCCGCCACGCGGTCGTGGTTCCGTCCACGTTCCACGCCCGCCGCAGCGCCCGCGCCAAGCTCTACACCTACAGGATCGGCTGGGGACAGCCGCCCGTACCGTGGGCCGGCCTCCGCCGCGCCCACGTCTCGGTGCCGCGCGACTTAGACGTCCTCGAGGAGGGGCTGCGCCTGCTGATCGGCCGTCGGGACATGGCTTCGTTCACCGTGCCCGACCCGACTCAAGGGCCTTCCGTAAGAACGCTGCTCGACGCGTGGTCGACAGGCTCGCGGGACCGCCTGAGCATCCACTTCCTGGGCAACGGGTTCCTCCGCTACCAGGTGCGACGCATGGTGGGCCTCCTGCTGGAGATCTCGTGGCAACGGGAAACACTCGAGACGCTGCGGCGGCTGATCACCCAACCGACTCCCGGCGCCCCCGTGTGGACGGCCCCTGCGTGCGGCCTGACTCTGGAGAAGGTGTACTACCGGAAGCCTGGCCGGCCACGGGGCGGGAACAGCGAACGAGACAACCTCGTGGCAGGCTGAGCCGGACCGCCCGCCCTGCCCAAGACGGTCTTGAGATAGCCCGCTCGGCGGCCCCTGATCAGACGCCGTCAGCAGCCTTTCGCTGTGGTAGACTCCACCTCCCAGGGGTTTGTAGATGCGTCACTTGGACGAAATCGCTGCGCCCGGGACCCCGGAGCGTGCCCTTCTGGAGCGGATCGATCCGCACCGGCTGCCGAGGCACGTCGCCATCATCATGGATGGCAACGGGCGCTGGGCCAAGGCACGACACTTGCCGCGCGTCGAAGGCCACCGAGCGGGAATCCGTGCGGTACGGGAAACGGTCGAAACGGTGGCTGAGCTCGAGGTGTCGGTCCTCACTTTGTACGCATTCTCGACCGAGAACTGGAAACGTCCTAGGTACGAAGTCCTGACCCTGATGGGACTGCTCAAGGAGTACCTGCGCTCGGAGCTCGAGACCTTCCGCAGCAACAACCTCCGTTTTCGTCCCATCGGACGCATCGAGGAGCTCGATGCCAGCGTGCGCCGTGAGCTGGATCACGCCGTCGAAGCAACCTCGGCCTCCACAGGGTCGCTGGTGCAGATCGCCCTCAATTACTCCGGCCGCCAGGAGCTCACCGACGTGCTGCGGTCCGCCGTCGCGGCCGGGGCTGACGGGCAGCTGCAGCCGGATACCATCGACGAGGCCTGGGTCGATGCTCACCTCGGCACCGCCGGGCTGCCCGACCCCGATCTCTTGGTCCGCACATCGGGCGAGCAGCGGATCTCGAACTTCCTGCTGTGGCAGCTCGCCTACGCCGAGATCTACTTCACGCCGGTTTTGTGGCCGGACTTCGCCAAGCGCGACCTGCTCGAGGCGATCGTCGATTTCCAGCACCGTGAGCGCCGTTTTGGCGGCCTGCCCGAGACCGAGAAGGGCCTGTTCACGCCACCCGGAGGCCTGAGTGCCGGCTCGTGAGGGGCTCGCGATTGTCGCCATTCCGCTTCTCGTCGTCGCGATCGTCTGGCTGCCGGCCTGGGTCTTCCTGACGGTCCTCGCGGCTGCCGTGCTGCTCGCAGCCGATGAGCTACTGACGATGGCGCGCGATTCGGGTCACCCGGTCGGGCGAGCCCTACCGCTGGCGGCGGTGGCGGTGACCATGGGCGTGGGTTGGTACGAGGGCGGTATTGCATTCTTGGTCGCGCTGGGAGCCTCCGTCCTCGTCCTGCCGACCGCACAGCTCTTGCACCGTGCGCGACCGGCAGGCGCCCTTGCCGGCGCCGCGGTCGCGGTGCTCGCCGTGACCTACCTCGGATTCACCGGTGCCTGCCTGGGCTGGCTGCGGCTGCTCCCCGGCGATGCCTGGGGACCGCGGCTGATCCTGTTCTTTCTGGCCACGATCTGGGTCGGGGACTCCGCCGCCTACTACGTCGGCAGGTCCTTCGGGCGGCACAAGATGGCCCCCAGCATCAGTCCCAACAAGACCCTCGAGGGCCTGGCCGGCGGGGTGGTGGTCACGTTTCTCGGCGCCGCTGCGGCCAAGGCAGGGCTGCAGCTACCGCTGAGCTGGCCGGACACCCTGGTGATTGCGGCGCTGCTGGCGGCCGCAGCGCCGATCGGCGACCTTCTGGAGTCTCAGTTCAAGCGCGACCTCGGGGTCAAGGACTCCTCGTCGTTGTTGCCGGGCCACGGTGGTTTCCTCGACCGCACCGACTCGCTGCTCTACGCCGCGCCGTGGGTGTTGGGTTACCTGCTGCTGGTAGGAGTGCTGCGATGAAGCGTCTCGCCATCCTCGGCTCGACGGGCTCGATCGGAACCTCGACCCTCTCGGTGGTCGAGGCTTTCCCCGACCGCTTCTCGGTGGTCGCCCTGGCCGCTGGCGGCAACATCGATCTCCTGCGCGAGCAAATCGACAGCTTTAGACCTCGGCTGGTGTCGGTCGCTGACCCGCGCGCCGCGCGCGACCTTGGCCAGGCCTTCCCGGCAGTGAAGGTGGTCAGCGGCGAGGACGGGCTGACCGAGGTCGCCTGTCATCCCGAGGCCGACACGGTGGTCGCCGCGCTGGTCGGCTCGGTCGGCCTGATACCAACGCTGGCCGCGATCGAGGCCGGCAAGGACATCGCGCTCGCCAACAAGGAAACCCTGGTTGTGGCGGGCGACCTCGTGACCGCGGCGGCACACCGGCGCGGCGTCGCCATCCTGCCCGTGGACAGCGAGCACAACGCGATCCACCAGGCGCTGCGCGTTGGGCCGGAGGGGAGCGTCCGCCGGCTGATTCTCACCGCCTCCGGTGGGCCCTTCCGCACGTGGACTCGAGAGCGGATTCGGGCGGCGACGGTCGACCAGGCACTGGCCCATCCAACCTGGAAGATGGGTCCGAAGATCACGATCGACTCCGCCACGATGATCAACAAGGGTCTGGAGATCATCGAGGCCCACCACCTGTTCCGGCTCCCAGAGGAGCGGATCTCTGTGATTCTCCATCCCCAGAGCCTGGTGCACTCTCTGGTGGAGTACATCGACGGCACCCTGATCGCGCAGCTTTCGGTCAACGATATGAGGTTCCCGATCCTGTACGCTCTGGCGTGGCCGGAGCGGTTGCCGTCGCCGTTCGAAACCCTCGACCTCGCTGCCGTGGCAACGCTGACCTTCGAAGAGCCCGACGAGGAGCGTTTCCCCGCCCTCAAGCTCGCGCGGACCGCGTTGCGAGAGGGCGGCGAGATGCCGGCTGTGCTCAATGCCGCCAACGAAGTCGCGGTTGCCGCCTTCCTCGAGCGGAGGATTGCCTTCCCGGCGATCGCCGCTATCATCGCGGATGTGTTGGATGGGCACGCGGCCCACAACCACCCCCTCGAGTCACTGGAGCAGGCTGTTGCCGCCGATCGGGAGGCCCGCCGGGCCGCCGCCGAGGCGGCCGCGAAATACGGGCCGCCCGCGACTGGTTCGAGGGAACGGAAGGTTTGAAGTAAGTCATGTTGGTTAACCTGCTTGCGTTCATATTCGTTCTCGGTGTCCTCGTTATTCTCCATGAGGCCGGCCACTTTCTCGCCGCACGTGCCGTTGGTGCGCCGGTGGAGGTCTTCTCGGTCG
>JAJDNH010000082.1 GCA_022340775.1 Acidobacteriota bacterium | reverse complement strand
GGCCGCCGAGAACACGGAGGGCCACGTACCTCGTGCCGCCTACGGTGGCCAGCCGCACCTTTGCGCCGGCCGGGATCTTCCATCGGCGGCCGGGCTCGGGTGTTACACCGGAGATCGTGAGGCCGGCGAGACGGGTGGTCCGCAGGTGAATCCCTCCGCGCCGCTGCCACGCACGCCACGCGTGTCCGACCTCGCTTCTCAGCAGCAAACCGCCCTGCACCGATGCGAGCAAGACGCCGGCGATGAGGAGCCCGCGGCGCCACCGCAACCGTTCCTCTGCGGCGAGCACGACAGCCAAGAACGGCAGAGCGACCAGAACGCGGGCGTAGGCGTTGACCTCCGTGTACACCCGCATGTTGATCACCACGGCCAGCGCCGCGAACAGCAGGAAGGTGACGAGCGCCGGCGTCGCCCTCTTCCTCCGCACGAGGTACGAGGCGGCAGCTCCGATGAGCAGCAGCACCCAGGCCAGTCCGACCCACTCGACCTTGCCGTGCTCCCAGCCGGCGGCCCACACGCGGCGGATCTTCTCCGGTAGCCACCCGAACGGAAGACCGAAGTTCCCCCACGCCGACCCGACTCCCCGATGGGTGACCGCCGCCACGTAGAGCCGCCACGAGCCGAGAGCCAGAGCGGGGGTCAGGGCCATTCCGATGGCGCGCCTCCACCGCCCGGCCTCGAGCTCGGGCCAGACGAGGCCGGGGACCGCCAGCACGGAGGTCTCCCGTGCCAGCACCGCCAGCGTCCCTCCCGCTAGCGTGGCGGCCGGGCGACGGAATCGTTCCGCCAACAGCAGCGCTGCCAGCATGAGCGCCAGTGCTGCGGCGTCCGGCGTCGCCCGTACCAGGCTGACAACCAGCCCTGCATTGAGCACCAGCAGCGCGAACAGCAGAAACCTCCAGCGGAAGGCTCCCAGCCACAGGAGCACGATCACCGGGCCAGCCAGACCGAGGACCCAGCACCACACCACATAGGCGAACGGCCCCAGGCGCGCCGAGCCTCCAACACTGGCCCACGCCAGGAGCGGCACGAGAACCCGTGTTGCGCGGTAGGTCGGATTGTCCAGCCCACGAAACGTCGTCTGATGTCGGAGCAAGGGATCGGAAGCGAGAACGGCGTAGAACTCGCCGTCATACCCACCCCTCGCAAACGGAGCGTCTTCCACCACGGGGGCCAGGTGGAACTTCCAGCTGAAGCGTGCTACGCCGCGAATGTCACCGCCGTATCGTCCCTCCACCAGCACCGCCAACGCCATGCCCCAGAGCACCAGGACACCACCGATCACGACCGGCGTGCGCAGCCGCCGCCAGACTTCGATGGGCTGCAGCCTGGGTACCCTCGCCCGCCGGGCGAGCGACCAGCCACCTTCAGCCGCGCACGGCAGCAGGAGAACCGCCGCCGCCGTGCCGGATGTGAAGATCAGCCGAAAACCGAGAGCGGCTGCCAGCAACCGGCCCAGCACCAACATGACAGCCAGCGCCGCCACGCCAGCAGCGCACCTGCGGTACCCGCCACGCGAGAATCGCGCAGGCCGATCCGGAAACACCAGCAACGTACACGCCACACTCAGGACGGCGAGCAGCAGCGCCCAGGAGGCGTCCTGCGGCGCCGGCGCGAAAGGCAGGTCCCGGCGTACGACCCAGGCGTTCAGCAGGCCCTCGGCAAAGCCCTCCACGTTCGTGACCTTGATCCGGGAAATGTGGATGGGGACCCCATTCGCGCTGGTCTGCTCCATGCGCAGGGTAGAGCCGTCGGCGCTCAGCCAGATCCGGAAGGTCCGCCATGCCGGTTGCACCTCGATCCCAGCCGCAGGTCGCCCGTCGATGAAGAGCCGCACCGGCACACGACCCTCGTCGGCCCGCAGACTGAGCTCGAGCCTGGAGCTGCGCTGCAGCGGAAGGCCGGCGACCGTCAGAGGACCCTTGCCCGACCAGGCGACCGGAGCGATCGGACTGGGAACGGTGTTCTCCCCGCTCAACCGATTGACGAGCGCCGCGCCGCTCCAGCTCGCGTACGTGCGCTGAAAACCCCCTGTCAACCCGGAAACCAGGACTGCGATCGCCGCCACCGCTCCGCCGAAGACAAGGAGCTGCGGAGGGATGGTCAGATGGCGATTGGCGGCGACCCGAGCACGCGTTGGAGACAGTCCGCTCATAGAGCCCCCGAAAGCCAGGCCAGGGTTGTGTCCGGCTTGGTCTGTTCTTACCTACCCGGGTGCGTAGTTGATCTCTCGTCGAGCTCCCGACGTTTTCCGAGTTGCCCGTCGTTCATCGATGTCCCCGAAGCACAACCCGGGGCTCGATCACGGCGGAACCGTCCGTGGTCTTCACTGAGTTCTTACGGTTCCCGCGGCCCACGCGTCGTGTCAGCTTCCCCTCTCCGAGGGACGCGGGGAGGGCTCTTTGCAGCTCCGGCGGCCGCACGGTCGCCTGGCGACCGCCCGCCTCGCGTTTCCGGCGGTCGCTAGGCATCAAGCAGGGAGGACCGACCCCGTGGCGACCGCCGGAAGCCACTCGGGCCGCCTCCTCCAATCGTGGGGCCGATACACTGATCGCCAAGGGCCGAGATTACTCGTCGCCTTCGGCGCCGGTGCACCGCTGGAAAGCGAGATGGCCGTATGGCCAGGCACCACTCTCTTCGAACAACCTGGGGACGGTTCTCCGCCGCTCCGGCGGCCGCGCGGTCCAAAGCGACCGCGCGCCTCGCGTTTCCGCCGGTCGCAAGGCAACAAGCAGCGATGACCGACCCCGTGGCGACCGCCGGAAGCCACTCGGGCCGCCTCCTCCAATCGTGGGGCCGATACACTGATCGCCAAGGGCCGAGATTGCCCCCCTTGATGGTTCTCGCCAACGACAACGCCTTGTGAGCGCCGTTGAGAGAAACATCAAGGACCGCACGTCCGTTTGGACGTCACATTCTCTGAAGCGCGCTACAGGTGGGTCTTCTGGGGCGGCATGGGTCCCCTTACTCCTTACCCTTCACTCCTCACCTTCCCGGGTGGGCGGGGGAACTCAATCACCTAATTACTT
>JAJDNH010000080.1 GCA_022340775.1 Acidobacteriota bacterium | reverse complement strand
GCACGCCAACTTGTGCCGCCTCCCGGTCCGGGTCAGCCGGGCGCCCGCCACCACGTGCGGCGCGCTCGTCGTTCGCAGCCGGTAGGTGTCGGCGCCGACACCGTCGCCGACGACGCCGGCCGCCTTGCGGCCATATCCGAGGCTGGTTGTCGCCACACCGTCGGCCTGGCCGGGCAACACGTAAGCCGACAGCTCGACGTGCGCTCCCGCGGCCTCGACCCGCACCACGTCGTCGTTCTTGACCCCCAGCCGGCCAGCATCGGCAACCGACAGCAGCAGAGCGTTGTCCCACGTCACCTTGGTGATCGGATCAGGCAGCTCCTGCAGCCAGCCGCTGTTCGCGTACCGGCCGTCGTAGACCTTGCGGTCGGGCACCAGCTGCAGCTCGAAGCTGTCGCTTCCGGCGCTAGCCGGCGCCACCGCCGCGGCCGTGACCGCCGCTCCGACCGCGTCCGAGCGAGGGCTCGTCCGCACCACTTTGGAGGCCGTTCCGGCCACCACACCCTCGTTGAGGGAGTCATGCCAGAACTGCTCGAAGGCAGCGCCGGCCGGAGTCATCACGCGCAAGGTCTGGCGGACCAGGTCGTAGCCGTTGGCCAGCTCGTCGCCGAGAATCGTCGCCACCAGCTCGATCGCGCTGCGCCCGTCATAGAGCGGCGCGATCAGCGGCTGCGCGACGCTCAGGGTGCCGTCCCACGCACGGGCGTCGCCCCACGCTTCCAGGAAGTGGGCCGCGGGCACGTGCCAGGTGCAGCGCCGGGAGGTCTCGTCCTTGTAGCCGCTGAGGTGGATGCTGGTCTGGACCGCGTCCAGAAGCTTCGCCATGCCGAGGTCGGCCGGCGCGTCGTACGCCGGGTTGCCGCCGAGGATGATCAGCGTCGAGACCTGGCCGGCGCGCAGGCGCTGCGCCAGGCCCACGATCGACTCCGGGGCCGGCGACGCCGCATCGGGATCGTCGATGTAGTCGACGGTCGTACCGACGGCGCCGAGGGCGGCGTTGACGGCGTGCACGAGGATGTGCACCTCGGCCGGTGCGCCCGCGCCCGCCACCAGCAGAGCGCGATCGCGGCCGGCGGCCAAATCGCGCGCCAGCATGCTCACGAAGCGCTCGCTGCCGGTGGGAGGGACGGCGCGCGACAACGCCGCCGTACCGACGCCGCCGACGCTCAACCCGTGGACCGAGACCAGCTCCCGCACCAGCGCCAGCACCAACGCCGGCAGGGCGCTCGGGGCAACCGCGATGCGCTCGTCGGCAAGGCCGCCGGTGAGCGAGTAGGTCGGTTCCGCGGCATAGAGCCGCATCATCTTCTCGCCCTCCTCCGGGCGCCGCGCGCGGGCGTATCCGCGGGCGTGCCGGAGCGCCGAGGGATGATCGTAGACGGGGTCGGCGGCGAAGCAGCCCACCACCCGAGCGCGGTCCAGGTGCAGAACCGGCCGCAGCGGGCGGCCGAACAGGCGCGCGACGGCGTCACGTTCGGACGTGTTGGTGCACGGGGTGTGCTCGGCCCACACGGCCTCGGGGAACACGTCGAGGAAGCGCGCCCTCAGCCGCGCCAGGGTCGGCGAGGACGACGGCTCGGCGAGCACCGCCAGCCCTCCGCCCTTCCGCTTGAGGTAGGGCGCGAAGTGGCCGCTGGCGAACGCCTTGAAGTCGGCCCAGGTCTTGGCGAACTCCTGCCCCTGCTGGCGGTGGACGATGCTGCGGCTGCGGTCCGGGTCGTAGATCCCGAGAATCGCCGCCTGGGCGAACGCCGAGGCCGCACCGAGGCTGTCCGGGTGGTTGGGGTTGCCCTCGACCTTGATCGGACGGCCGTCGTAGCTGGTCACGAGGAGACCCTGAGCCGCCCCTCCGGTCTCCATGAGGGTCGCGTACTGCTTCGGCACTCCGGGGTCTGAGCCCGCGGGCCGATGCGCGAACGGGACGATCTCCTCCGACGGCCAGCGGCAGGAGGTCAGGCCGGCCAGCGCCAGCGAGGCCCCCATCACCTTCAGGAACTGCCGCCGCGTCGCCGGTGGGATCGACTCCCAGATCTCTCCCGGGAACTCGCGGCTCACCATCTCCTGAAACTCGGGGGTCTGGGCGAGATCGTCGAGGCTCCGCCAGTAGCGTGCTCCGGACGTCGTGCTGCTCATCGATGACATGTGATGCAATCCGTTGACGGGTTGATGTGGTAGGTCTTGCGAAGCTGCGCGCCGAGAGCCATCTGGTCGCCGTCCGGGTGCCAGTCCATCTTGGTCACCAGCGCCGGCGGCCTGAGGTACTTGTCAGGCGCCCGGTGGCACCCAAGGCACCAGCCCATGCTCAGAGGCTTGACCTGGCGAACCTCGTCCATGGTGTCGATCCGGCCGTGGCAGGCGACACACGGCACGCCACGGTCGACATGAATGCTGTGATTGAAGTAGACGTAGTCCGGCAGATCGTGGACGCGCACCCACTCCACCGGCATCCCGGTGGCGTTGCTCTGAAAGACCGGCGTCAGCTTCTCGCTCTTGGTCCGGATCGAGGCGTGGCAGTTCATGCAGGTCTGGGTCGGGGGGATGTTGGCCCGCGCCGTCCGCTCGACCGTGTTGTGGCAGTAGCGGCAGTCCATCCCCAGCTCGCCCGCGTGTAACCGGTGGCTGAACGGCACCGGCTGCTGTGGCTTGTAGCCGACGTTGATGGTCTTCGGCGAAAAGCCGAATGTGACAATTACGGTAACGTAGACGAGACCGCCAACCGCAGCGATAACAATTCCTGGTCGCAGCAGGTTAGTCCATTTTGGGAAAAGAAAGCGGTTAGGCGACCTATCCCGGATCATGAGACAGAATCCTAGCTTCACTTGCCGTATTTGTCAAGCGAGACTCAGGAGTGGTTCCTAACCTGCCTCGTGTCAGGCAGTAGCGCGGCCGATCGGCGTCTCTCCGCGGGAACCAGGTTGGCCCGCCGCGAGAAGGGAACGCCGGTATGAGCGCCTCATTCTGTGACGCGCGCTCGGACGTGGTTCCCTGGGGTAGGTGGGGGGGTCGTCTTCCGTTTCCCCTTTTCCGTTTCCCTCCCCGGGCGGGCGGGGGCCGTCTCGCGTCTAGCCTCTTGCGTCTTGCGTTCTGGGCGGGGTTCCTCAGGACAGCAGCCCGCGGGTCAGCGTCCCCGCCTTTTCAGCATCCTCCATGGAAATCTCGTAGTGCGTGACCATGCGGATCCGGGCCGGGCCGAGGGCGTTGGCCAGCACGCCGCGCTTGCTCAGGCCGACAACCAGCGCCGGCGCGCTCAGCCGGGCATCCTCTGCGAGTGAGAAGAAGACGATGTTGGTCTCCACCGTCGATGCATCGAGATCGACACCCGGCGCCTCGGCGATGAGCCCCGCGAGGCGTGCCGCCGTGGCGTGGTCCTCCGCCAGCCGTGGGAGCATCTCATCGAGGGCGACGAGACCGGCCGCGGCCAAGACCCCGACCTGTCTCATGCCGCCGCCGAACATCTTGCGGATGCGGCGGGCCTCCTTGATGGCGTCGGCGTCGCCCACCAGCACGGATCCGACGGGGGCGGCGAGCCCTTTCGAGAGGCAGAACATGACCGTGTCGCAGCCGCGAGCGACCTCCGCCGCCGAGATGCCGAGAAACGCGGCCGCATTGTAGACGCGTGCGCCGTCGAGGTGAACCGGGAGGTTATGCGCCTTGGCAACGCCGATCAGCTCCCGCATCCGCTCGAGCGGCGTCACCCGGCCGCCGGCCAGGTTGTGGCTGTTCTCGAGAACCAGGAGCCGGGTCGGCGTCCGGTACCCGCTCGGAGGCTGGATGGCGTCCTCGACCTGCTGCGGTGACAGGATCCCCGTCTCAGTTGGAATCGGGCGGGGCAGGGCGCCGGACAGCGCGGCCATCGCGCCCATCTCAAAGTTGAAGACGTGGGCTCCGGCCTCGGCCACGACCTCCGAGCCGGGAATGGTGTGGAGATGGACCGCGATCTGGTTGCCCATCGTACCGGTCGGCACGAACACGGCCGCATCGCGCTCCAGGAGCTCTGCGGCCCGCTCCTCGAGCCGGTTGACGGTCGGGTCCTCGCCGTAGACGTCGTCCCCGACCTCGGCCGCGGCCATGGCACGGCGCATCGACTGGGTTGGATGGGTAACGGTGTCGGAGCGGAGATCGATGATGGTAGACATGGTCGGGATTGTACTCCGCTTGGCGCGCCGGTATGTTTCACGCCCAGCGGACAAGTGATGAAGTCATTAAGTGATTAGGTAATTAGGTTCCCCCACCCGCCTAGGGAGGGAAACGGTAGACGGAAAACGGGAAACGCTCCCCCACCCACCCGGGAAAGTGACGGAGTCACGGAGTGATGGAGTGACGGAGTCCCCCGCCCACCCGGAGAACCGCCAGACGCAAGACGCGAAAGGTCCCCCACCCAGGTCCTTCCTCGCTGGCGCTTGTCACGATGACGCTGCGGCGAGCCGGCATGCCAAAAGCAAGCGCCGCGGGGATTGGCGGCCCGGCCGCAGGCGTCGAGAAAGGGATGCTCCTACTCACGCCTGTGTGAAGCAGGGCTGGAAACCACTTCCGAACGTCGTCGTCCTCAGAGCATGATTGGAGCCTCGGCCGGGGGCACCGTTCGAAGCGAGATTCGCGAGACTGGCGTCAGATGTGCGTTCTCTCGCGCCGGAGCACGTCGCAGGCGTACCTGCAGGTACGTTGGAGACGTGCGACAAGCGAAAAACGCGCAGGTGATCCCGTATCGTGAATCGCAGCCGAACGGGGACTCCGGCCGGGGCTCCTCAAGGTGGTGGAAGTTGAATGCGTGACCTCGGCATCGCGGGCTCACCATGCTTCGGGCGGTCACGTTCCGGGAACCCCCCACGGAGCCCGAGGGTGATGGTCGGGCCCACATGTCCCCGGGGAGTCGGCTTGGGCGACGGCACGAGCCCGCCCCCCGACCGCCAGATCGCGGCCGCGAGGTCGGCCAGGTCCGTCATCCCGTGGGAAAGCGCGACGCCGGCCACGCCGAAGGTCACCGAGCGGTCGTCGAGAACGCGCCAGTTGCGAAGCCTGCCCGTCCTGTAGAACTCCTCGCCGATCAACGGGTACAGCTTGCGGCTTCGCGCCATCGTCGCGGCCACGAAGCCGTCGACGCCCGTCTCGGTTACCGACGGACGCTGGCCATCGCTGTAGTAGACGATCCGGACCCGGTCGAGGATCGAGTCCACGTACTGCTCGTAGGCCCGGCCGTACGACGGCTCACGGTTGTCCCGGTGTGACACCGCCAGGGGATCGTTCGCATCCAGGACCCGCACCGCCAGCACTCCGAGCTCCTCGACCAGTTGCTGCAGCGACACCGGCCGTCTCAGGTCCTTCGCACACCTGACCACCTGGTCGGTCAGAGCCGGACCCAGCAGGCCCGGCGGCCCGGCGCGCCAGGCAGGAGGGGAAGCCAGGCCCCGCCGGATGCCCTCATCGTAGCGGCGGTGGTGCTTCCGCACCTGGTGGGCGAGGTCCGGCGGAAAGAACTGAACCGCCTGCCAGGCGACCGTTCGGGTGGTTTCCGCGCTCCATCCGAGGCACAGGATGGCTCCGGCCAAGACCGCCGCGAGCCTGAGTGGCCGCTTCACAGCCGCCGAGTGAATCCGCAACCGGCTCACCCCGCGCTCACGAGCCGTCGTGAGCGGGCTCGGCGTCGGCCGGCTGGAGCAGGTTCAGAACCCGCTGCCGGATGTCCTGTGTGGTCCCGGGGGAGTAGCCGATGTAGGCGTGGACGACCTTGCCGTTCGGCCCGAGCAGGATGCTCGTCGGGAGCTGGTCGATGCGAAGCTCATACAGCACCCTCCGGCTCACCCGATAGATCGGCACCGTGAGCTTGAACTTGTCGACGAACGCCCGCGCCGCCTGCGGAATCGTGTCGACGTTGATGGCGGCCAGGATGAAGCCCTTGCCCGCCAGCTCGTTGTACATCCGCTGCAGCTCGGGAAGCTCCTCGCGACACGGCCCGCACCAGCTGGCCCAGAAGGTGAGCAGAACCGGACGGCCGCGGAACGTGTCCAGCTTGATGGTCTGGCCGTCCTGCAGGGAGAACAGGGCGATGTCCGGAAACTCCGGTTTCTCCGCGGACTTGGGCGGACCGGCGGAGGCGACGGACGACACCAGCAGGCCGGTGACGAGCAGGAGCAGCAGCCTCTTCATGGCGTCATCATACGGCAGCAGACAGCCACAGACAACGACCGACGGCGCCGGCACTTCCGGAGGAATCGGCACCCCGAGGCCGGCGTTGCCTGAGAGACGGTATCATTTCATCGATGTCCGCTATCACGCACGACCCGTCTCGCCGGCACTGGGCCGGCGCCACACGCGCCCTCCGCCGTGAGCTGGCCGCCGAGCTGGACCGCGAGCACCTGCGTGCGCTGCACCGCAAGCAACCATGGAAGCACTTCGTGGTGGCGGTCCGGCAGCTGGCCCTGCTGGGGCTGTGCACCTGGGGGCTGTGGAAGCTCTCCAACCCACTGCTCTGGATCCCCCTTGCATTGCTTCAGGGGCTCACCTTCTTCAACGGCACCATCCTCCTGCACGAGGTTCTCCACCATCTGGTCTGGCCCGGACAGCGGGATGCCGCCGAGCGTCGCCTCGGCCTCGTGTACGCCATCCTCACCGGCATCTCCCCCACCCAGTTCACCCGCTGGCACCTCGACCACCACGCCGGGCTCGGCAATCCCGAGCAGGACCCCAAGCGCCATCACCTGAGCCCGAAGCGGAACTCGCGCCTGCTCAAGGTTCTCTACTTCACACCGGCCCTGTTCCCAATCTACTTTGCAGCCGCCCGCCGCGAGACCGCCGGCTACCCCGAGCCGCTACGGCGCCGCATCGGCCGTGAGCGGCGCGCGGCGATCGCGTTTCACCTGCTGCTGGCCGGGCTGCTCTACGTTCTCGGAGGGCCGGCGGTGCTGCTGCGCGTTCACATCATCCCCCTGCTGCTCGGCTTCCCGGTCTGGTTCGCGATCAACCGAGTCGGCCAGCACTACCGGATCGACCCCGACGACCCGGCCGAGTGGGGCACGCTGGTCAAGGGCTCACTGGTCTGGGACCACCTGTTCCTGTGGTCCAACTACCACCTCGAGCACCACTACTTCCCGGGAGTTCCGTTCTACAACCTGCCCAGGCTTCATCGCCTGCTGCGGCCGTTCTACCGCCGCCGCGGCATGCGCGCCATGGGTTACGGCGAGCTGCTGTGGGGGTGGCTGATCCTCAACCGCCCGCCCCACACCGACTGGGAAACCGCTGCAGCCGAGTAAGAGCCACAGAGCGGCGTACCGAGCAATTCATCTCTCCGAACCGTCTTCTCCCTGTGTCATCCTGACGAGCGTCAGCGAGGAAGGATCTGGGTGGAGGGGCGGGTCGCGCAGCCGATGAACCGGGAAAGCCGTGCCGGATCGCCTAGGGGAGAGCTCTCTGAGGCTCCGGCGGCCGCGCGGTCACGAGGTGACCGCCCGTCTCACGATTCCGGGCAGTCGCAATGCCTCGAGTACGGGTCACCGGCGTGCCAGCGACTGCCCAGAATCGCTCGAGCCGCCTCGATCAATCCTGAGGCCGTTCTCTGATCGCCGAAGGCCGAGATTGCCCCCCTTGAAGTTATTCGCGGCACTCTGCTCTCGTGTTCGCCCTTCAGAATAACTTCAAGGACGGCACGTCCGTTTGAGCGCACCATTCTCTGAACTGCGCTCAGCCCGGGTTCTCCGGGCGGGCGGAGGCTCCGTCACTTCATCACTCCGCCACTCCGCCACTCCGTCACTGCGTGGGCGGCCTTCCTCACCTTCTCGCCTCCGCCCTTCATCGCCACATTCTCTTGTGGAAGTTTTCACAAGGTCCCGATTCGTGCTATCATCGCCCCATGACGTGGGAGCTACACAACGTCTCGATTATCGGTGCCGGCATGATGGGCCGGTCGATCGCAACCAAGGTCGCGCAGCAGGGCCTCAACGTGTGCCTCAAAGAGATCTCGATGGAGCGCGCGGAGGAGTGCCGCCAGACGCTGGAGACCACCCTCGACCACCAGATCGCACGCTTCAACATCACCGAGACGGAGAAGAAGGTCATCCTGTCGCGCATCCACTGGGTGACGCAGTTCGACTGCGCCGAGGAGTGTGATCTGGCGATCGAGACGGTGCAGGAGAAGTTCGACCTCAAGCGCGACATCGTGCAGGAGCTCGACCGCCGGATGCCGGCCGAGTACCCCATCGTCATCAACACTTCCACGCTGTCGATCACCGAGATCGCGGCGGCCTCTCAGAATCCGGGAAGGGTGCTGGGAATGCACTTCCTGTACCCGGTGACGTCAACCCGGGTGGTCGAGGTGGTCCGGGGCCAGCTCACCAAGGACGTCGTCTACGATCGAGCGGTCGAGTTCGCGCGCCTGCTCGACAAGGTGCCGATCAAGGTGTTCGAGATGCCCGGCTTCGTCACCACACGGGTCGTGCTGCCGCTCGTCAACGAGGCCATGCACGTCGTCATGGAAGGTGTTGCCAGTGCGGCGGAGGTCGATCTTGCCCTCAAGCTCGGCTATGACTTTCGGACCGGCCCCCTGGAGTGGGCCGACCGAGTCGGCCTGGACCGCGTCCTGAACTGGATCCAACACATGTTCCAGGAGACGGGAGAGGCGCGGTTCCGCCCCTGCCCGCTGCTCAAGCGGCTGGTCCGCGCGGGCCTGCTCGGCACCAAAACCGGCCGCGGGTTCTTCACCTACGACGTCAACCGCCGCCGCCTCGACCGGCTGCCGGACGACCGGCCCGGCTTGGCCTGAGGGCCCGGGCCGCTCACGGAGGAGCACCATGAAGATCCTGGTCCTCAACAGTGGGTCCTCGTCGGTCAAGTTCCAGATCGTCGAGACCGACCTCGAACGGATGCAGGCCCACCAGGATGAGACCCTCGCCATCGGCCAGGTGGAGAAGATCGGCCTGTCCGACTCGCGCCTTCTGCTCCAGGTCCCCGGCCGCAGCGCATACCAGGACTACCGCGAGGTCCTCGAACATCGCGCCGCCATCGAGTGGGTGCTGCGGGTGCTGGTGGATCCCGAGAACGGGATCATCTCCTCCACTGATGAGATCGGCGCCGTCGGTCACCGCGTCGTCCACGGCGGCGAGGCTTTCGCCTCGTCGGTCCTGATGACGCCCGACGTCGTGAGCCAGATCGAGGAGTGCACGGTCCTCGCGCCGCTCCACAACCCGGCCAACCTGCGGGGGTACTACGCGGCCCACGCGATCCTGTCCGAGGTGCCGCACGTCGCGGTATTCGACACCGCCTACCACCAGACCATGCCGGCCCACGCCTTCCTGTACGGGATCCCGTTCCAGTTCTACACCAAGCACCACCTGCGCCGCTACGGCTTCCACGGCACCTCCCACCGTTTCGTTTCCTACCGGGCCTCCCAGATCCTGGGCTGGGAGCGGGCCGAGAAGCGCTACATCACCTGCCACCTGGGCAACGGCTGCTCGATCGCCGCCATCGACCGCGGCCGCAGCATCGACACCTCGATGGGTTTCACGCCGCTCGAGGGGCTGCTGATGGGAACCCGCTCCGGAGATCTGGACCCGGCGATCATCCCCTGGCTGATGGCGATGGAGGAGATGACGCTGCACCAGGTCAACACCATGCTCAACAAGCACTCCGGGCTTTACGGCGTGTCGGGTGTGTCCTCCGACATGCGGGAGGTGCTGAAGGCGCGCGACGCTGGCCACCAGAGGGCCGACGTCGCCTTCCGCATCTTCAGCTATCGGATCAGGAAGTACATCGGTGCCTACACCGCCGCGATGGGCGGGGTCGACGCCGTGGTGTTCACCGGCGGCATCGGCGAGCACAGCCCGGAGGTCCGAGCGTGGGCGCTGGACGGGCTGGGCTTCATGGGCCTCGAGCTCGACGTCGACCGCAACGCCCGGGTACGCGGCGAGGAGGCCGAGATCACGACCGCCGAGTCGGCGGTCAAGGCGCTGGTCGTGCCGACCAACGAGGAGTGGGTCATCGCCCGCGACGTGATCCGGGTCCTCAACGACATCATGCCCAGCTTCACGCCTCCCGAGACCATGACCTAGCCAGATCGTTCACTCGCCATCTACCGCGACCTCACAGGAAGACCCGCAAAGCGCGAATCAGCAAAGACCAGAAGGCGCCCTCTCGTACCGGGGAAGGTCAGAGCTCTCGAACGGCGGGCCACCGGCGTCGCGCCCAGCGCAGCCGCAGCAGAAAGAGGTACCGCGAAAGGCCGCGCAGCCGGTCCGGCAGCAGGATGCCGTCGAGGTGGTCGAGCTCATGACAGAACGCCTGCGCAAGGGTGCCGTCGGCCTCGATCTCCCGCCGACGGCCGTCGGCGTCCTGCGCAGCCACGGTAACGCGGAGGGGACGAGCCAGGGTGGCATAGAGGCCCGGGATCGACAGACAGCCTTCCTCGATCCGTCGGACGCCGCCGGAGGAGACCAGCTCCGGGTTGGCGATGACGACGACATCGTCAGGCTTCTTCCCGACCGACAGATCGACGATGGCCAGCCGCAGGTTGACGCCGATCTGGGGTGCCGCCAGGCCGAGCCCGGGCGCCGCCCAGCAGCTCTCGCACATCTCCTGGAGAAGGTCCTGGAGGTCCCGGCCGAAGCTCTCGACCGGACGGTTCTCGGCGACCAACCTCGGATCGCCGTACAGCAGGATCGGCCTTGCGGCCACCTACTCTCCCCGCATCTGACGGATCACCGCCTCCACGGTCTCATGGGCACGCCGTTCGTAGAACTCCTCGAGGGTGGAGCGAACCTCCGGGTGCTCGGCGGCGATACGGTCGACCGACCCCTTGTCGAGCTCGATCGCGATGACCTGGCTCTTGGCGGTGATGGTCGCGGTCCGCGGCTTCCCGGTCAGCATCGACACCTCTCCGAAGAAGTCCCCCGTCTCGAGCTCGGCCAACGGAATGTGCTCGCCCTGCTCCCCCTTGGTGAAGACCTTGACCTTGCCGGACACGATCAGAAACAGGCTCGACCCCGGCTCCCCCTCGGTGACGATGATGTCTCCCTCGTCGTAGGAACGGAGGGCGGTCGAGGTCAGGATCTCCTTCAGCGTGTCCTTCTCGAAGGCCGCGAACAGCGCGGACGACTGCAACTCCTTGAGCTCATCGGTGCCTGGTCCGGCCGGCGTGTGCTCCCCGCTCTCCTCGTCCACGCCGCCGTCCGCGGGCTGACGCAGCTGGATCCGCTCAGCCAGCGGCACGTGGGCGGCCTTGTCCTGCTCGATCATGATGGCGAGCTCGGCGTGGACCTCGTCCAGATCCGGGTTGAGCCGCAGGATCTTCTTGTACAGCGCGATCGCTTTGGCGTAGAAGCCGTCCTTGGCGTACCTGCCGGCGAGCTTGCGGTAGAGAGCGATCGCCTTGTCACGGTCCCCCGCCAACCCGAGGATCTCGGCCTGGCGAAGCAGCAGGTTGAACTGGCTCGGGTTGCGTTTGAGCTCGTCGGCGACGGCGGCCAAGGCCTTGTCGTACTCCCTGCGAACGAGGTAGTGATCGAGCTGCTCGAACCTGGGACGCGAGAGAGAGAACTTCATGCCAGGCACTCCTCCATACGGGCCTCGACGGCCCGCGTCGCCTTCTGCACCTTGTCGGTGATTGCGGCCGCGTCCGCCGTCAGAAGCTCCCGATTCTCCACCACCGGGCGCCCGCCGACTACCGCATGGCGGACGTCCCCTGCCGTGGCACCAAAAACGATGCGTGCGGCAGGGTCACCGTCCGGCTGCATCGCCCACGCAGACGCGTCGAGCACCGTCAGGTCGGCGCAGTATCCAACCTCCAGCACACCGACCTCCTTCCCGAGCCCGAGCGCCCGTGCTCCCTCACGGGTCGCCATCGCGAGAACGGTCCACGGATCGATCGCCCTCGGTCCGTGGCGGAGGTTGTGCAGGGTTCCGGCGAGGGCCATCTCGTGAAAGACCGAGAGCCGGTTGTTGCACGGCGGGCCGTCGGCGCCGAGCGCGACCGGTACACCGGCCGCCAGCAGAGCCGGCAGGTCGGCGATGCCCGACGCGAGCTTGAGGTTCGCTCCCGGGCAGTGGCAGATCCGGGTCCCGGTGCCGGCGAGGAGAGACCTCTCCTCGGCACCGAGGTGGACGCCGTGAGCAAGCACCACGTCCTCCCCGGTGAGGCCGGCACTGTGCAGATACTCGATGTTGCCGAGGCCGGTCAGGTGCCGCACCTCCTCGACCTCACCCGCGTTCTCGGAGGCGTGGCTCTGGAGCAGCCAGCCGTTGTCACGAGCCAGGGCGGCGCAGCCTTCGAGCATCGGGCGTGTGCACGACAGCGCAAACCGCGGTGCCACTGCGTACCGGAGCCGCCCGCCGGCGGCGCCGTGCCACCTCGTGCCGAGCTCCTCGGCCTGTGCCAGAGACGAGTCCAGGTCCTCCACGAGTGCCGCAGGACACCCGTCCCCAAGGTCCATGTGCGTCTTTCCGGAGAGCAGCCGGATGCCGAGCCTCTCCGCGGCCTCGAACACACGTCCGTGGTCGTGCGTGGTGCCGAAATCGAGAGCGGTGGTCGTGCCGCCGCACAGCAGCTCAGCGATCCCCAGCTCGGCCGCCGCTTCCACGTCGTCGCCGTCAAGGGAGGCCTCGTACGGCCAGGTCCTCTTCTTGAGCCAGTCCAGGAGCTCCAGGCCGTCGGCCCGGTGCCGGAGCAGCGACTGCACGACGTGCACGTGCCCTTGCACGAAGCCGGGCAGGACCAGCCCGTGGCCAGCGTCGACGACGCGCTCGGCTTCGATGTCCGCCGCCGGCCCACGGGTGACGGCAGCGATCCTGCCGTCGCGCACCAACACGTCACCTCGGAACCACTCCCGGTCCCGGACCATCGGCACAACCGTGCCTCCGCGCACTAGCAGATCGTAACTGTCCTTCATCCAACAGATAATCTCACCCGCAACGCGGCAGTGTCAATGTCGCCCGGGCTATCCGTCCGTGATCTACTGGAGGCCCGGGCGGAGAAGCCAGTTCGGCTGCAATTCGCGATGCGGGGCCATCTGCACGTTTTTCGCTTGTCGCACGCCTCCGACGTACCTGCAGGTACGACTGCGGCGTGCTCCGGCGCGAGAAAACGCGCATCTGACACCCGCCTCGCGGAATTCGCTGCAAACGGTCTCTCCGCCCGGACCTCAAGAGACCCTCGAAGAAGAGGCCCAGAAACTGCAATGAGGCCATGAAAGGCAGCTTTGAGGTGAGCGCGCTCCAGAGCAAGTTGCGATCAAACGGGCGTGCGGTCCTTGACGTTTTTCTGCAGGGCCCTCACCAGCCGCTCCCGCTGGCGAAAAACGTCAATGGGGGTCAACCCTGCAGGAAAGCGAGCTCATGGCCGTGGCCAGGGGGGTCGAAGAGGGGGAAGGCTGGCCATACGGCCATCTCGCTTTCCAAAGGTTCACCGGCGCCGAAGGCGACGCGTAACCTCGGCCCTTGGCGCTGGGAGAAGATGCCACAGCATCGGGGGAAGCGGCCCGAGCGGCTTCCGGCGGTCGCTACGAGGACAGTGATCCG
>JAJDNH010000064.1 GCA_022340775.1 Acidobacteriota bacterium | reverse complement strand
GGAAGCCGGCAGAGAAGGTCCGCCGCAGCGCGCGCGGGCCGTTGAACGTCACCCCGAAATCCGGTTCGCCCTCGCCGAACCGCCACTCCGTCCCGTCCCACAGCCCGATCGTGAAGGGAATCTCGGGGCGCGCCTCGGCGGCGCGTTCGAGCCCGCGCAGCAAAGCGTGTTTCATGTGGCCACCCCCTTTCCTCAATGTGTTCCCCGAGGGCGCAGGTTGCAAGGATGCGCCCGTCCCCGTTCGTGGCGAGAACACCGGCCTCAAGGAGATCGGGAACACCAAGAGAGACACCAGGAGTGGCCTCGGAAGGTTCCTCCTTTCCTGACCCTGCCTTCCTTGCACCGTCGCGGTTGGTTCCCTCTGTTGTTCCCGCGTCGTCAGGGCAGCTCGGCTGGTGCGATGTCACCGGCACTGACCGTGACCGCAAGGCCGGCGTCTCCGACCGCCACCTGGTAGGGCCCCGACGGCAGGCCGTTGACCACTGATGGAAGGTCGGGCGAAACGACGGGTGGAGCTCCGATGCGCCCAAGCAGAGTACTGAGGTTCCAGCCGCCCGAGCTCGTGACCGAGACTGCTCCGGCGGCGGTCTTGCTCGTGACCTCGATCCCTCCGGCGTCGCCTGCCTCGAGTGAGACGCCGGAGCCCGTCTCGTCCCACGCCAGCCATGAGCCCAGGGCCCAGACACCCGAGGCAAGGGACGCAGCATGCACCCGCGTAGGGTACGGGCGGTCGAAACGTACCGTGGCGCGTCCCGAGATATCGGTGGATGCGATCATCATCCGACCGTCGTCCGACTGCACGAACACGACCGCGCCAGAGGCGGGGCTGCCTTCCGGACCGGCCACGGTGACCTCGACCGCGCCCTGTCGATCCTCCTCGACCACCAGCTCGACCGGCTCCGGCTGATGGTCAAGTGAGAGGGTGACCTCTTCGACCGCGCTGGAGCGACGGCTACACCGCGCCACCAGCCGTGCCGTTCCCGGCGCCAGGCCCGTGAACCGGAACTCGCCGTTGTCGCCGGCAGGCGCGAACGTGCCGCTGTTCAGCTCGCGAACCCTGCATCCTGCGACCGCGACGCCTTCGGTATCCACGACGTGACCGGAAAGAGCGATGCCGGCGTAGTGGAGAGTGACGGTGTATTCCGAGACGTCCGGCAACGTGACTCGCTTGGGCTCGGTCGCGGAACCCCGCGAAGTCAGGTAGCTCGCCTGCCACGCACCCGGGCGCAGCTCGTCCGAGGAGAACCCGCCGTCGTGCTCGACCTCCGCAATGACCGTCGTCTGCTGCCCGCCGAGCGTGCTCTGCTGCCTCAAGCCCCCTGGTGTGACGCTGGTGTTGATGATCGACGGCCCTTCGGCAGCGCCACCCATCCACATGAGCGTGCCGCCATCCGCCGCACGTTCGCCGACCAGCACCTCACCGCGCACGGTCATGCGCTTGTCCCTGCACTCCACCTCCAGCTCGCGCTCGCTCTCGGGTACGTCCAGGGTCTTCTCGCACAGCAGGGAGCGCCCATCGCGGACGCTGATCCGCACCTCGCCGGCCGGCACGTGACGCACCACTGCCTCGCCATCGCGCACCGTTGCGGTCAGCACATCAACATCTGAACCCTGGCCGCCGGTGTCGACCCGCGCGGTGGCGCCCTCCGCCTTCGCCTCGGGCACGATCCGCAGCGTCGTGCCGGCCGACACCTCGACCTCTCCCGCGTCAATCTCCGCCTCACCCTCCTTGGGTGTTACGGATGTCCGTGTGCGAGCGTACCCCGGGGCGTCGACGCGCAGCACCATCGGCGCCACCGGCGCCCCGGTCAACACAAATGACCCGTCGTCGCCCGTCGTGGTCTCCAGGACGTCGCCTTGGAACCAGGCCATCAGCGGCCCCGACTCGGACGGCCGCGGCGTCCAAACGCGCGCGCCGGCCACGGGCGCACCGTCAGCCCGGGAAACCACGGTACCGGTGACGGCCAATCCAGGCGGCGCCTGCAGGTCGTCAAGGTGACGCTGCTCGCCTGGCGCCCCCGGCGCGACGGCGACCTTTACAGGTGACGTGGTCGGAGAGCGTGCCGTCAGAGTGAACCCGACCCCGGGATTGAGCTCGAAGGTGAACCGTCCTCCATCGTCGAGGTTGGCCATCGTGAGATGCCCTGATGCTGTCTCGACGCGCGCTGTTCCCTTGTCGACCGGGGTTCCTTCGGAGTCCAGGAGGCGCCCGGTCAGCGTGAACGCGCGCACGAGCTCGATCGACACCGTGTCCGGGAGCGGCGGGCTCAGGCGACGCTCCCCGGCCAGATGGCGGAAAGCCGAGGCCTGGAGTCTCACCGTCCCGACAGCGGGCACGGCTGCCAGGCGCGACCGTCCGTCCGGGCCCGTGGTCCCGGCGGCGAGGTCGTTGACCTTCAGTTTCGCGCCTGAGATTGGGCTGCCGACGTCGTCGACCACACGTACGCTCACCGCCACGCCGGGGACCAGCCTGAGCGTCCCCAGATCAGCAGGCTTGTCGCCAAGCGTGACCTCCCGTCGTACCGGCACCCGACCGGCGGCCCGCGCCACGACCAACGCCCGGCCCTTTGGCAGGCCCGACATGCTCCAGGCTCCGGAAGCAGCGGCCGTTGCATCCATGCTCCACGGAATTGGCGTCGAAGCGGACAGCCAGGTCTCAACATGAACGCCAGCGCCGGCCAACGGATGACCCTGCTCGTCTGCACAACGTCCGGCCACCTTCGCCCCAGCCGGAAGACGCAGTGACCGTGGCATATCCGCGATCCGACATCGTACCGCGAGCGGCCCACTTTCCTGGTGGGTCGCCACCACGAGCACTTCCTCGCGGTCGGGTAGCGAAGGAAATGCAACCCGGCCCTTGCCGTCTGACTGCCCGCGTGCCAGGAGTTGCAGGTCCGAGCCGGTCGCAGCAACGTGGAAGAGCCGCACCGACGCGTCGCCTACGGGACCGCCGCTGGAGCCACGCACGACCGTCTTGACGCTGCCACAGGCGAACGGGACGAGCTTGGCCCGGTTTCTCCCCGGCGGCAGGTCAATCCACCAGGTGCCTTCGCTCTTGCCGACGAACCGGACGCGCCAGGGGCGCTTGCCGTCGACCGGGACCTTGACGACAGCGCTCTTGGGGACCGTCCACCGTGGCAACAGGTTCTCCGGCACCTCCTCCCACATGGCCACGGGTGCGGCGATGACGGTTCCTGCTCGCGGTCTCCCATCGCGCTTGCTGGGCACGCTGATCGCAAGCCGCCTCGCGTCCTTCGGAAGCGCCGCACTGAGCTTCTCTGGCTTCACGGGGCGCGGCGCTGAGTTCTCGCTCCACACCCACACGTGGTCCGAGCCCGTTGCATCCGGAGCGGCATCGTCCGACTGAACCAAGAAAACCCGCCCATCCGGGCGCACGGCGACCATGTGCTGCGGGAACAGTGCAGCCGCCGCCAGCAGCATCGCCAAGGGAGTCACGGGGCTACCCCGAACCACCGATTCTCGTACCTCAATGAGACACCCCCATTGGGCTTAGCACCATCGTATCCCTCGCCACAAGGCTGTCAAGCTGTCAGCGGGAGTGGTTTTGAAGACCGACACCAACCACAAGGACCTTTGCGTCCTCCAAGCTCTCTGTGGTTCCTCTTTCCGCTCCCTGCGCCAACGCCCCTGAGCAGTGTGAGAATGGGGCATGAACGTTGCCGAGGCCCTGGCTCTCGCGGAGGCCGCCCTGCCGCGGCGCGAGGGGATTCCCGACCCGCGCCGGGAGGGGGTGTGGCTGCTGGCCCGCGCCTGCGGCCGCAGCGACACCTGGGTGCACCTCAACCCGGGCGCCGAGCTCGCCCCCGGCGAGGAGAGCCTTTTCCGTGACTGGCTCGAGCGCCGAGCCGCCGGGGAGCCGGCGCACCATCTGACCGGTCGCTGCCCGTTCTGGAACCGCGAGTTCCTGGTGACGCCGGCGGTTCTGGTGCCGAGGCCCGAGACCGAGCTGCTCGTCGACGCCGCACTCCGCTCGCCTGCCTCACAGAGCGCTCGGGTGCTTGACGTCGGCACCGGCTCCGCCTGCATCGCCGCCACCCTGGCGCTCGAGCGGCGCGGTTGGAACGTCACCGCGACCGAGCTGTCGCCGGAGGCACTCGTCGTGGCGCGCGCCAACCTCTGTGCGCTCTCCGTTGCGGTCGGTCTGGTCCGTTGCGACCTGGCGGCTGCGCTGCGTGGGCCGTTCGATCTCGTCACCGCCAACCTCCCCTACGTCCCGACCGCCGATCTGGCCGCGCTGCCTCTCGAGGTGCAGCACGACCCGCCTGCGGCTCTCGACGGTGGGGCGGATGGCCTCGACCTGGTGTGCCGCCTCGTCGCCGACCTGCCGCGCCTGCTCGCGCCCTGCGGGCTCGCCCTGCTCGAGCTCGGTGAGGGCCAGGCCGACGCCGTCGCCGACGCGGCCCGCGAGAACGCCCTTGAGGTCGTGAGACGGGTCAGAGATCTCGGCGGCTGCGACCGGATCGTGGTACTCCAGCGAGCAGGAGCTGCGAACGAGGCAAACCACGAAGACACGAAGGGCACAAAGAACCACAAAGAAGAGCACTTATAGAGAAGAAGAAACCGGCGCAGGACATAAAGGGGTAGACGCAGCCGTTCTGAGGTCCCTCTTGGTGTTCCGCTTCGTGCTCTTGGTGTCTTGGTGGTTCTGTCTTCTTCCAGGTCGGTCGCGCTGCGCTACCATGACCGCATGAGCAACGACTCCCGTAAGCCCGGCAGGTGGTTCTCGACCCGGTTCCGGGTCCGCTACGCGGAGACCGATGCGGCCGGCATCGTTCACCACTCGACCTACTTCGTGTGGTTCGAGGAGGGGCGGTCGGAGCTGTCGCGGCAGGTCGGCATGCCCTACGCCGAGCTCGACCGCCAGGGCGTCGTGCTGGTCTTGACCCGTGCTGAGGCTCGCTACCGCCTGGCTGCACACTACGACGATGAGATCGAAGTCAGAACCCGGCTCGAGGAGGTCCGCTCGCGGACCGCGGTCTTCGGTTACCGCGTGCTGCGCGTCGCCGACGGCGAGCTGCTGGCCGAGGGCACCACCGAGCACCTGGCGGTGTCGCGCCAGAGCGGGCGCCCGATGCGCCTCCCCGAGCCGTTCGCGAGCGCCTACCGGGCGGCCGCCGGCGGTTGACAGGCCAAGTTCAACAATTCACAATGCCTTTTCCGCCTCGCTACGGCGGCT
>JAJDNH010000054.1 GCA_022340775.1 Acidobacteriota bacterium | reverse complement strand
GTGGCGGGCGGACACCCAGTGGATGGTCCCTTTGACCCGCCGCCCGTCGGGCGCGTTGCCGCCGTGGGTCGCCGGGTCGTAGGTGCAGCGGACCTCGACAACGCGGCCGTCGTCGTCCTTGACGACGCCGGTACAGGTGACCAGGTACGCCCACCGCAGCCGCACCTCGCGGCTCGGGGCCAAGCGCCAGAACTTCTTCGGCGGCTCCTCCATGAAGTCGCTGCGCTCGACGTAGAGCTCACGCGCGAACGGCACCTTCCGGAACCCCATCTTCGGCGGGTCGTCCGGGAAGTACGGCGCGTCGAACTCCTCGACCTGGTCCTCGGGGTAGTTCTCGATGACGACCTTGAGCGGGTCGAGGACACCCATCACCCGCGGCGCCGTCTGGTTCAGGTGGTCGCGCACCGCCCACTCGAGGAGCGCAACGTCGACCGTGCTGTCGCGCTTGGCAAGGCCGATGCGATCGCAGAAGGCGCGGATCGCCTCCGGTGGGTAGCCACGCCGGCGCAGGCCGGAAACCGTCGGCATGCGCGGGTCGTCCCAGCCGCTGACGTGCCCCTCCTTGACCAGCCGCAGCAGCTTGCGCTTGGAGAGCACGGTGTAGGTCAGGTTGAGGCGGGCGAACTCGATCTGTCGGGGGCGTGCCGGCACCGGCAGGTTGTCGATGAACCAGTCATAGAGCGGCCGGTGGTTCTCGAACTCGAGCGTGCACAGCGAGTGGGTGATGCGCTCGATGGCGTCCGACTGGCCGTGCGCGAAGTCGTACATCGGGTACACGCACCAGTCATCGCCGGTGCGGTGGTGGTGGGCGTGCAGGATCCGGTACAGCACCGGGTCGCGCAGGTTCAAGTTCGACGCCGCCATGTCGATCTTGGCGCGCAGCACGCGTGAGCCGTCGGGAAACTCGCCGCCGCGCATGCGCTCGAACAGGTCGAGGTTCTCCTCGGGCGAGCGGTTGCGGAACGGGCTCGGGGTCCCGGGGTGGGTCAGGGTGCCGCGGGTGGCGCGGATCTCCTCCGCGCTCTGGTCGTCGACGTACGCTTTGCCCTCGCGGATCAGATGGAGCCCCCACTGGTACAGCTGCTCGAAGTAGTCGGAGGCGAAGTACAGGTGCTTGCCCCAGTCGAAGCCCAGCCAGCGCACGTCCTGCTTGATCGACTCCACGTACTCCATCTCCTCCTTGGAGGGGTTGGTGTCGTCGAACCGCAGGTGGCAGCGGCCGCCGAACTCTGTCGCGATCCCGAAGTTGAGGGCGATCGACTTGGCGTGGCCGATGTGGAGGTAGCCGTTGGGCTCGGGGGGGAACCGGGTCACGATCTCCCGGTGCTTGCCGCCCTCCAGGTCGGCGGCCACGATCTCGCGGATGAAGTCCCTGGTCTCGTTGCTCATCGCCCCTCTCCTCCGAACCCGGCGAGTATACGTGAGAAGAGGAGGTAAGAAGGTGAGAAGGTGAGGAAGTGAGAAAGGCCCGCACGCCCACCCAGGACGCAAGACGCTAGAAGCAAGACGCGAGACGGCCCCGCCCACCCAAGATAAGAAAGGAGGGGCGGAGCGAGGGCTACTTCATCGAGCGGAGTTCGGTGACGGCGTTGCGCAGGCGGCGCCGGCACAGCTCCTTGCCGAGCACCGCCATGGTCTCAAACAGCGGCGGCGTCGCCGGACTCCCGGTGACCGCGACCCGGATCGGCATGAACAGCTCCTTCGGCGTCCAGCCGCTGGCCTCGCAGAAGCCGCGCACCACCTCCTCGAGGTTCTCTGCACTCCACTCCATGAGGCCGTCGAGGTGATCCTCGAGCAGCGTCCGCAGCGCCTTTGCCGTCTGCGGCGCGGTGCGGCCCTTGGCGACCAGCTTGGTCCGCGCGGCGTCGTCGTAGGTGAGGTCGCCGGTGAAGAAGAACTGCGAGTACTCCATGAAGGCATCGAGGGTGTCGATGCGCTCCCGCACCAGCGGCAGGACCTCGAGCAGGTATCCGTCACTCAAGATCTCCGAGCGCAGCCGGGCCAAGAGCTCGGCCGGCTCGAGCCGTCGCATGTAGCGGCCGTTGAGCCACGTCAGCTTGGCGAGGTCGAACACCGGGCCGCCGAGCGTGACGCCCTCGAGCTTGAGCTCGTCGACGAACTCGTCAAGGCCGAACTCCTCGCGCTCGTCGGGCATCGTCCACCCCATCAGCGCCAGGTAGTTGAGCATCGCCTCCGGCAGGAAGCCGGCACGCCGGTAGTAGTTGAGGCTGACCGGGTTCTTGCGCTTCGAGATCTTGGAGCGATCGGCGTTGCGCAGCAGCGGCAGGTGGCAGAACACCGGCTCGTCCCAGCCGAACGCCTCGTACAGGCGTACGTGCTTGGGCAGCGAGGAGATCCACTCCTCGGCGCGGATGACGTGGCTGACCTCCATCAGGTGATCGTCGACGACGTTGGCCAGGTGGTAGGTGGGAAACCCGTCGCTCTTGAGCAGCACCTGGTCGTCGATCTGCTCGTTGGGGAAGCGGATCACGCCCCGCAGCAGGTCCCGCACCACGCTCTCGCCCTCGCGCGGCATCGCGAGCCGGATGACGTGCGCCTCGCCGGCCTTCCGCCGCCGCTCCGCCTCCTGCGGCGGGATCGACCGGCAGTGGCCGTCGTAGCCCAGCGCGAGCTTCTTCTCCCGCTGCTCGGCGCGCAGCGCATCGAGCCGCTCCTTGGTGCAGAAGCAGGGGTAGGCGTCGCCGCTCGCGACCAGGCGCTCGGCGTGCTCGCGGTAGATCTCGGCGCGCTCCGACTGCCGGTACGGCCCGTGCGGCCCGCCGACGTCCGGCCCCTCGTCCCACTCCAGGCCCAGCCAGCGCAGGGCGTCGTAGATCATCGCCTCGCTGGCGACGTCGGACCGGACCTGATCGGTGTCCTCGATCCTGAGGATGAACTGGCCGCCGTGCTGGCGCGCAAACGCGAGGTTGAAGAGCGCGACGTACGCGGTGCCGACGTGTGGATCGCCGGTCGGCGACGGTGCGATGCGGGTGCGGACGGGCCTCGCCATGCTCTCCCCCTGGCTCTCGGCTGCGCGGTTTCCGGCGGCGGTCCGTAGCTTTTTGGCGGAGAGGGCGGGATTCGAACCCGCGGTCCAGGTTGCCCCGGACAACTGCTTAGCAGGCAGCCCTGATCGACCACTCCAGCACCTCTCCGCGCCGGGACGGGTATTGTATGCGGCGGCGGTAAGGCTGTAAAGTAACCCCTCCCGGAGGGATGGCCGAGTGGTCGAAGGCGGCGGTCTTGAAAACCGCTGAGGTTCGCGCCTCCGTGGGTTCGAATCCCACTCCCTCCGCCAGACAGGTACCAGCCCGGTGCGGTGACCTACCGGTCCTTCCAGTAGCCAGGTCGTCGGTGCTGGTGGGCCACCGCGATGGTCTCGATCCGCGTGCCGCGCACTCGGTAGGCGATGAGGAACGGGTACGTACGCATCACGAACCGCCGATCGCCCAGAGATGACTGCTGAACGGCCTCGGGGTACTTCGCAATAAGCTCAAAGGAGCGGGAGAGCTCGGCAAGGAAGCCCGCGGCAGCTTGGGGGGACCGTTGCTCGTACCACAGGCGAGCGGCCCTGGCCTCCTGCACGGCGTGAGGATGAAAGACGAACCTACTCGGGCTCATCGAGCGAGCGAAAGATCCGGTGCTTGGCTTCGTCCCACGGCATGAGCTCTACGGCACCCGCGTCGACCTCGGCAAGCCGCCGCTCGATCTCTCGATCCCAGGCCTCCTCGGCACCCTCGTCAGTGACCGCGTCGAGACTCCGCAGCAGAAGCGCAGCCATCTCGGCCCGCTCGTCGTCCGGAAGCTGAAGTGCCTGGTCCAGGAGTGCCTTCGCCTCACTCGTCACGCTCGTATCGTATCACCGTCGAGACCCACCGGGCAGCAATCGCTGGACTCCGGGACCCACTGGTGACAGAAGAAACCGGCCTCATCGCGCCCCGGAGAAGGCTGCGCCCGACGGGGCGTGCCATGCTTCGAGGTTTCCTGGAGTTCCGTCTCTCAACTGGCGCGTGGGAGGAAACCTCGAGCTTGGCACCCCTGCAGGAAAGCGAGTTCATGGCCGTAGCCAAGGGGGTCAGAGAGGGTGGGGGCTGGCCGAACTGCCATCTCGCTTTCCCAAGGGTCACCGTCGCCTTGGGCGACGAGTAACCCGCGGGAAGGGCGATCGCCCGTGTGGCCACAGGTGCGAGGGAGGAGCCTCGTTGCCTGCCCGGAGCGGGCTGCAAAGACGCCCCTTCGGCCCTTGGCGCCCGGGGCATCGGCCCCAGATTGAACGAGGCGGCTCGCACGGCCGCCGGAAGCGCAGAGAACAGTCCCGCCGCCTGCCCGTCGGGCGGCGGGACAGGACCACCCGGAAGACTCAGAACGTCGCCACCGCGCGCAGAAACGGACCGGTCACCCATGCCGGGCCGCCGTTGTGGGTGTAGTCGTTCAGGAGCCAGCCAGCGGCAAGGGCAAGGCGGTCGGAGAGCTGAAGGCCGACGGACGCCTCCGCCGTGAGGATCAAGCGGGACGTGTGCCTGGTTGCACGACTCACGGTCTGTGCCGCATCGTCGGGTGGGGGATCGGCGGCGGACCCGACAAACTCCACGGCAGCCGTCGTTCCACGCTCGCGGCCGCCCACCCAACGCACCGTGCCGCGGCCCCAGACCCACAGCCCGCGGCCGAGCCGCCACTGCACGTCGCCCCCCGCCACGACACCGAGGAAACTGCCGTCGAGTCGCTCCACGGTGGCGGCCGTGAGCGGCAGAACACCGCTGCCGGCCCCGTCGTCCGGAATGTAGCGGGTGATGAGCAGCTGGTCCTCGAGCACCGTCCGAAGGCAGCTGAGGCCGACCCAGGGCATCACCGCGACGGTGCCAGAAGGGGCGAAACGCCTGCCGACTGCCAGGTCGAAGCTCTGCAACCGGGTCGTGCCGAAGTCACGGTATTCGATTGGAACGACGCTTTCGCCGACAGTGCCGTCGGGCGTGACGACCAGCAGCGCACGCGACAACGAGGGCATGCGGTCGGCCTGGGCAATCAGCACAAAGGTGCCGACGCGCACGTTGAGCCGGAGCTGGTTCAGATCGAACGAGTTCCGCTCGGCCTGCCATCCGGCCCACGGCTGGCCGGCCGGGCCCGTCGGCGACGGGATCAGGAAGCCGCCGGCTTCGGTATGCACGATCGGAGAGAAACCGGTCAGCTCGACGGTGACGGTGTCGCCGCCGGCGGCGGTGAGGGGCGTTGCGAGAAGGGCGGTAAGGCAGACACACTCGGCCAGGCTGAGACGTCGCATACTATTGAACCTCCCAAAGTGCTCGTTCGGTTCGAACCATCAACTCGTGTACGGAGGCGGATACGAACACATCCAGCGGTGGGAGTTGCGCTCAGGCACGTGGCGCTTGCAGGTCGGACCGACCGTGTGAGGTAGCACGATGGCGTGCCCGATCGCCTTCATGGGCTGCAGGCGGCCGTCAGGAGCTGGGGCGGTCACTCGTGGCCCAGGGCTTGCCACGGAAAGGGGAGCGGTCTCTGGGGTTCCAACGGCCGCCCGGGTGCTCGCGCACCCAGCCGTCTCACGGTTCCCGGCGTTCGCAAGACCAAGCGTGGGGATCCCCGGCTTTGCAGCGACCGCCGGGAATCACTCGAGCCGCCTCCTTCTGAGACCGATGCTCCCGACGCCAAGGGCCGAGATTACGCGTCGCCTTTGGCGACGGTGACCCTTGGGAAAGCGAGATGGCCGTAAGGCCAGCCCCCGCCCTCTTCGACCCCCTTGGCCACGGCCATGAGCGCGCTTTCCTGCAGGGGTGCCCCCCTTGAGGTTATTCCCCAGCAAGCAACACTCGTCACGGCCCTTCAGAATAACCTCAAGGACCGCACGTCCGTTTCAACGCCACATGCTCCGCAGCGTTCTCTGCCGAGGTTCGCTGGCAGCACCAGCAACCCGGTATAGAATCCGTAGTGGGCTGAGAGGGCGGAACGATGTACTGGAAGGGCCTGGCCGCCGTGGCGCTGTCCGCGGTCATCGCTGGATGCGCCTCGACCACGATGACCTCGATGCTGAACCGGAAGGTGCACCATCGACCGTTCAGGAAGGTCATGGTGAGCGTGAGGTTCCCGTCGATCGAGCACCAGAGGCCGGCCGAGGCGAGGATGTGCGAGCGGCTGATGCAGCAGGTCGCACCCACGCATCCGGGCTTTCAGTGCGTGCAGTCGCTGAGCGTGTTCTTCCCCGGCGACACCTACACCGAGGAGCAGGTCTCACTGCTGCTCAGGGAGACCGGGATCGACGCCATCCTGATGATCGAGCCGGTGGCCTCCGGAACCAGGGAGGTCGACCTGCCCTTCATCACTTCGTTCTATGCGGGCAACAACACGATCGCCGCCGCCGCCATCGGCGGGCCGACGCTGCGCCCGTGGAAGAAGTACGCGGTAAGCCTGCTCGCCGAGCCTGGCGACACGGTCGTCTGGTACGCGAACGGCACCACCACCGGCGGCGAGCTGACGGCCTGGCCCGAGTACATCCGCAGCATCACCGGCAGGACGATGCAGAAGCTGCTGCAGGACAAGGTGTTTGAGTAGCGGGTGCATCCCTTAGACCTCGACCGTCATCCAATCCCGGTCACCACATGCAGGACGTAGGCGAGGCTCCCGAGCGTCTGCAATCCGAGAGCGATCCTCAGGCTCCATGACCGCCGGACCGAGAGCGCCAGCACGGCGGCCACCACGAAAAGGTCGAGAAAAACCCGGCAGTAGCCGACGTAGTAGTCCACGATCCTGGGGCCGGCGCACGCCAGCAGTCCGCACAGTAATACGGCGAGCCCCACCAGGTGCGGCCTCTCGTGGATCCTCGAGACGCCCGCCCACAGGGCGCCGGCCGCTGCCAGCAGCAGCGACAGGAACATGAGCGCCTCGAAGCCGCCCTTGGCGCTCGTGCAGACGGCTGGGAGGCTCACGAGTTTCCCGGCCAACCCGGCGAACGGCCACGCGAAGTTCCCCTCCAGCCCGACGCCACCGCGACCGGGCACGCGGACGAGCACCCACGCGTTCCACACCAGCGCGGGGACCGCGGCGGTCGCGGTCGCCAGCGCCGCGCGGCGTCCCGACCGTCGCGCAGCCGCGAACACGAACGCCGGCACCAGCAGCAGCGAGGTCTCGCGCACGAGGCCGGCGAGGGCCAGGGCGACCCACGTCCGTCGGCCCTGGCCGAGCTCGTAACCGAGGAGCGCCTGGGCGAGGAAGAAGGCGCTCAGGAGTCCCGCTGTCCCCAGGAACAGGCACACCCAGGCACCAACCAGAGCCAGCGCCAGGAGCTCCGCCGGGCCGCGGCAGCAGCGGAGGCGCCCGAGCTCGCCGAGGGTCAGGGCAAGACCCGCGAACGAGGCCATCAGGATTGCCAGCAACCCCCACGGGATCAGGTCGGGCCGTCCTGCACCAACGACCCAGCCGAGAGCTGGAAAGAGGATTCTCCGGTAGCGGTACCTCGGAGCATCCAGGGCGACGATCGTACCCGGATCGGACAACAGCGGATCGAGCGCGATCGCGAGGTAGAACTGGCCGTCATACCCGAGCTCGCCCGGAAACCTGACCACACGGTCCGGGTTCAGGCGTGGGCTCAACGGCAGCCGATCGCCGATGCGGAAGAAGGCCGTCGGGTTGAGGTCATGCCGGGCGAGGTGAACGAGCACCGGCAGCACGATGGTGACGACCACCACGCAGGCGCCAGCGATTCGTCGCCACCGGCCGGCACCAGTGCTCATGACGAGCCCATCGCTGCTGTACTGCCTGAGAACATCCTACCTTGAGGGTATCGCAACTCCAGCCGCTGAGACGCTGCCGGAGCCCTACTTGCTGAGCGAGCTCAGGCCGCCGCGGATGTCGAGCAGGCGGCCGATGCCCTTGAAGTCGATCGAGATCCGGTAGTCGCGCGAGGGGTAGGTGCCGAAGCGCAGGTCACGGTACTCGAGGTCGAGCCCCCAGCAGCTACCCTGGTACCGCATCACCGCCCGCTGCTGCTGGAACTTCTTCTGCTCCATGTCATAGGCCACCTCGAGGTTTGCCTGAAGGCGGCGGTTGTGGGTCCCGAGGCGCAGGGCGGCCCTGACCTGCGAGCTCGTGGTCTTGCCGGTCTCGGGGATGAAGCCCTGGTACCACGTCAGGTTGACTCCGGTCGCCCCGCTGTAGGCGGAGGCGGACAGAGAGGTGGTTCGAAGGTGCCGGAACAGGGTGTCGTACTCGACGCGGGCGTCGAGGGTGTAGCCGGGCTTGGGCGTCAGGCGTAGGGCGACCCCCAGCGGCCCGTGCCGCGAGGTCACGGTGCCGTTGGACGAGCGGTTGAGCGGATCCGAGAACGAGTAGTCCTGGTAGATGTCGAACGACGCCAGCTCCTGGGCCGACGACCCCTTGCGCGGCCGCCCGAACAGCTGGTTGCCGAGGGTCAGCCGGACGCGGTTGGTGACCAGCGCCGAGTCGACCTCGTCGAAGCGCGGGATCAACAGGTTGTTGCCGATGTCGGAGACGTAGCTGTACTCGATGCGCGGCTGGAACAGGTGCTTGAGCTTCGAGTACGGACCGTGCTCCGGCGTGAAGATCCGGCTGAAGGAGGGCCCGACCAGGTCGAGGCCGGCCTCGACGTACGAGCGGTCGATGCCCTTGTTCTCGAAGCCGAGCCCATCCTGTGTCTTGCGCGCGGTGTAGTAGGTGCCGCGGGCGCCGATTTGAGGTGTCACTGTCAGCCAGGGTGGGCCGGGCAGAGTGTAGGAGAGCTGGGGAAAGAAGTCGGCCCGCCCGTACGTCGAGGTCAGGTTGCCGCCGCGGTCGACGTTGAAGACGTTGGCCGAAGAGATCAGCGACCAGTACAGGGAAGAGTTCCCCACCCGCGTCTGGCGCACCCGAAGCTCGACCTCGGGCAGCTGGTTGAGCACGACGTTGGCGCCGGTCAGGAACGTCTTGCGGTGGTCGGCGCGGATGTTGAGCGCGTACGGGCCCCAGGAACGCGTGAGGTAGAGGTACGAGTACAGCGACCGCTGGGTGTTGATGTCGAAGTTGCGCTCGTACTCGCGGAAGAAGTCGAGGTTGGACATGTCGTGGACCTCGGCCAGCATGCGGAAGCCGTGAAAGTCCTCCTGCTGGTGCTTGCCGTCGACCTTCCACTCCCAACCGCCGGTGTCCTGGTTCCGGATCGTGTACAGGGTCACCTCACCGTACGCCTTCTCCTTGGGCGCCCAGCGCAGCTGATCGCCGAAGCCGACCGTTCCCTTCGAGTAGGCGTCCACGTACAGGGTGGTGTCCCAGCTGCGCGCCGCGGCGATGTAGAGGGCGTTGCCGATGTAGGTGCCGCGCCTCGACGAGAAGCCGAAGGTCGGGACCAGCAGGCCGGTGGCCCGCTCGGTCTTGACCGGCCACAGCAGGTAGGGCAGGTAGAACACCGGCACACCCTTGGCCTCCAGGCTGACGCCGTGGAAGCTGCCGTACCCCTCCTCCTCGATGCTGGCACGGTGGATCCTGAACCGCCACGGGGGCCGCGGATCGGGTGAGCACGAGGTGAAGGTCGCGTTCTTCAGCTTGTAGTGCGTCTCGTCGACCTTCACCACCTCCTTGCCGGTGAAGTAGTACGACGGCGCGACCTGCCCGGTCGCGTCGAAGAAGGTGCCGGTCTTGGTTCGCAGGTTGAAGCGCACATGGTCGGCGGTCATCCGCCGCGGCCCCTGGTCGAGGACCACGTTCCCGTGCGCATCGAGCTCCATCGTATCCGTGTCCAGCACCATCTCGTCGCAGGTGATCTTGATGTCCTGATAGAGGATCTGGACGTGACCCGTTCCCTTCCAGAAGGTGTCCTTGACCCACTCTTGGCGGTCCGCACGCAACGTCACCGAGCCCTTGGTATCGGCCTTGACATCGTGCTTGACACCACCCTTGACATCGTGCTTGACCTCATCGGCCGCGCTGACGGCGAGGGCGGCCAGCAGGGACACCGTCACGAGCCAGGGCAGGAGGGAACGCCTCACGGTCCTTCCGCTAGGTGAGGCGCTCGACGACCATGCCGACCGCCTCGCCGCCGCCGTTACAGATGCCGAGGCAGCCGAGGCGCTTGTCGTGGACCTCGAGCGCGTTGAGGAGGGTGGTCAGGATCCGTGCGCCGGAGCAGCCGATCGGATGTCCCAATGCCACCGCGCCCCCGTGAACGTTGATCTTGTCCGCCGGCAGGTCGAGCTCCTTCATCGCAGCTAATACGACCACCGCGAATGCCTCGTTGATCTCGAAGAGGTCGATGTCGGACACCGCCACCCCGGCCCGCTTCGCGGCGGCGCGGATCGCGCCGACCGGCGCGGTTGTGAACCACTCCGGCTCCTGGGAGTGGGTGGCGTGGGCCAGGATGCGCGCCCTCGGCTTCACTCCCAGCTCACGCGCCCGGGACGCCGAGGCAACGACGACCGCAGCCGCGCCGTCGTTGATCTTGGAGGCGTTGGCGGCGGTCACGGTACCCTCGGGATCGAAGGCGGGCCTCAGCTTGGCCATCTTCTCGAGGTCGGCCCGGAACGGCTCCTCGTCGCGGTCGACGACGGTCACCGCTCCCTTCCTTCCCGGAACCTGGACGGGCACGATCTCGGCCGCAAAGGTGCCGTCCTCCACCGCCGCCCGCGCCCGCTCGTACGACCGCCGGGAAAACTCGTCCTGCTCTTCGCGGGTGAACGCGTAGTGGCGGGCGCAGGTCTCGGCGCAGTTGCCCATGTGCTTGTCGCCGTAAGGATCCCACAGGCCGTCAAACACCGTGTGATCGATGAGCTCGCCGTTGCCCAGCCGGTAGCCGGTGCGCGCCTTGGGCAGCAGGTACGGGGCCAGCGACATGCTCTCCATGCCGCCCGCCACGGCCAGGCCGTAATCGCCGCAGCGGATGTCGTTGGCCGCGATGGCCACGGACTTGACCCCGGACGCGCAAACCTTGTGGACGGTGACCGCGCCCGCGGCGTGCGGGATGCCCGCGTAGATCGCAGCCTGGCGGGCGGGTGCCTGGCCGACGCCGGCCTGGAGCACGCTTCCCATCAGGACCTGCTCGACGTCGTCAGGCGCGATGCCGGCGCGCTCGACCGCCGCCTTGATCGCGGTCGCGCCGAGCCGCGGCGCCGGCACCGTCGACAGCGCTCCGAGGAATGAGCCGATGGGGGTCCGGACCGTGGACAGAATCACGAGATCTTCGCTGCTCATCTGCTCCCCTTTCCGTGGCCGTCTGCCGGTCCGCTGCTACCTCGGCCGAAGCCGGTCCGCACCCCGTCGGGTCTCGGGGCTGCCGAGCAATCACCGGGCCGGTCTCGATCCACGCGCGTATTGTAGTGCCGCACGGGCCCTCACGCACGGGCCAGCCTACAATGAGGCGGTGCGCATTCTCGCCGTGGATCCGGGCGGCCGACGCATCGGCCTCGCGATCGGCGACGACGAGACCGGGGTGGCATCGCCCCTGGAGATCGTCGCCTACGACGGTGTGAACGCCGCCGCCGAGCTCATCCGTGCCACCGCTGCCGAGCAGGGGGCCGGCTTGGTCGTGATCGGCCTGCCGACCGACGCCGACGGCCGACGGACTCCGGCGTGCGCGCGCAGCGAGGCCCTCGCTGCGGAGCTCCGGCGGCTCGGCGCACCGGTTGCCATGCAGCAGGAGCTCTTGACCACCAATGAGGCCCGCCGCCGTGCGCGGGACCTCGGCCTGGCGGCCCGCGCGCCGGTCGACCACCTCGCTGCACAGGTCCTCCTCGAGGAGTTCCTGGCGGCGAGGAAAGCTACGCACAGATGAGGTACCCCCACGCTGGGCCGGGACGGCGGGGCTGGCGGGTCGCGATGCTCGTTACGGCCGCCGTTGCGCTCGCCGCGGCGCTCGGCGGGTGGGCGCTGTGGCGACCCGGACCGGACCGAGAGGTGAGCGTTGACGTGGCGGCCGGCGCTCCGACCCGGACCGTGCTCGACGACCTGCACCGGCGCGGCCTGCTGCCGAGCACGCTCATCGGCAGGCTCTACCTGGTGGTGGCTGGGCAGGGCCGCCAGGTCCATTACGGACGGTACCGGTTCGGCGCCCGCAGCCGCCCGCAGCAGGTGCTGGATCGGCTCCTCGAGGGTCGGGTCGAGATGCTCTCTGTGACGGTGGTCGAGGGCTCCACGCTGGCCGACATCGCCGATAAGCTGCCCGCGCTCGGTCTCGGAACGGCCGAGGAGTGGCGGCGGCTCGCCGGCCGGGTCGCCTGGATCCGCCGCGTTGCGCCTGACGCTCCGTCGCTCGAGGGTTTCCTGTTCCCGGACACCTACCGCTTCGCCGAAGGAACCAGCGCCAAGGTCGCCGCCTACTCGATGGTCCGACGGTTCCTCGAGGTGTGGGGCGAGGAGACCGCGAGCGCCCCGCCGGCCTGGGGTACGCCGCTGCAGGTGGTGACGCTGGCGTCGATGGTCGAGGCGGAGACGGCGGTTCCCGAGGAGAGGGCCCGCATCGCCGGCGTGTTCCTCAACCGGCTGCGGCGCGGCATGCTTCTGCAGTGCGACCCGACCGTGGTCTACGCGCTGCGCCGGCGCGGCCTCTGGAAAGGGCGCCTGCTGCGGCCGGACCTCGAGGTCGACGACCCCTACAACACGTACCGCTACCCCGGGCTGCCGCCGGGGCCGATCGACAACCCCGGCCGCGATGCTCTGCACGCCGCCCTCAATCCGGACGACACACCGTACCTGTACTTCGTGGCACGCCCGGACGGAGGGCACGTCTTCTCCCGCACCCTGCGCGAGCACAACCGTGCGATCGCACTCCTGAAGCGCCGCCGCCGTTGACCGTTGTCGTAGCCGCTGGTACCGTGATTTGTGGAGGAAACCATGGCTCCGACCTACAGTACATTCGGCCCGTACATCCTGTTCAAGGAAGTTCTGGCAGACGAGCTCGGTCACATCTACCGGGCCGGCGAGCTCGTCAAGGGCACTTTGGGACGGACGGCGTGGCTGCGCGTCTTCGACCGCGCCGCCGTACCCCAGGCCGAGCTCGGCAACCGCCTTGACGATGCGAACCGGGTCGGAGAAACCCTGCAGGCCGCCAACGTCGGTGCTCACTCGCGCTTTTCGGTTCACGACGGGACCACGTGTAACGCCTGGGACTACGCTCCCGGCCAGCCGCTGACCGCGGTTCTTCGCAAGGTGCAGGAAGAGGGCTTCCCGGTTCCGGTGGACAACGCGCTCCTGATCATGGAGAAGCTGTCCCTGGCGCTGTCCGCGGGGCTCGCCGTCGACATGGGTGGAGCCCCTCTGGTCCACGGCTTCCTGCACCCCGGCACGATCATCATCACCAACGACGGCGAGGGTCTGGTGTCCGGCTTCGTCGTCGGCACCGGCCTGCTCGGACTCCTCGACGATGGCGCCGCCAACCCGGCGTGCGCCCCCTACCTGGCGCCCGAGATCTTGACCACGCGGACTCCGAGCAGCCGCGGCGACGTCTACTCACTGGGAGCGATCCTGTTCCACCTCCTGACCGGCAAGCCGCTACCGGCCGACCCGCAGCAGCGGCGCGAGGTCGTGACCGGCGCGCACCTGGCGTTCGACGAGGAGCCGGTCCCGAAGGACATCATGGCGGTGCTCTCACGGGCTCTCGCCGATCGACCGGAGGAGCGGTTCAGCTCGGCCGCAGACTTCAAGAAGGAGCTCGACAAGCTGCTCTACGGCGGCGCCTATAGCCCGACCACGTTTAACCTCGCCCTTTTCATGGACCGCCTTTTCCGCACCGAGATCGAGGCCGAGGAGCGGGAGCGCCTGACCGAGGCCGACCTCGACGTCACGCCGTACGTCCGCCCCGAACCGCTGGTGGAGGAGCAAGAGCAGGCCCCGGAGAGCCGGCCAGGACGAGGAGGAGGCAAGGGCCCGTGGATCGGGATCGCGGCGGCGGTGGTCGTGGTAGCGGCTGTTGGTGCGTGGTTCATATTCGGGCGCGGCCCGGCAACCCCGCCACCGCCGCCGACGCCGACACCAGAGCAGGTTCTCGCGCAACGCAGGGCACAGCAGGCACAGGTGCAGGCGCTGGTCCAGCAGCAGGTGACACAGCTGATGGCGGAGCGCGAAGGACAGATCCGCAAGGAGCTCCTGGGGCGCCAGGACGAGATCAACCGCCTCCAGAAGCGCCTCAAGGAAGTGGAGAAGAGCGGCGGGGCCACGGCCAACACACGGCGTCAGCGGGAGCAGATCCAGCGCCAGATCGCGGCCGCCGAGAAGGCGAAGCAAAACCAGGAGCAGGCGCTCCAGCAGGAGAGGCAGAAGGCGATCGAGGAGGCCAAGCGGCGCGTCCAGGCAACCGCCGTCCCGGCAACCGCCACCGCGACCGCAGTAGTGGTGGCGCCCACGGCGGCGCCAACCTCCCCGCCGGCCCCGACCGCGACCCCGATTCCGCCGACTCCAACCCCCGCGGTGCGGGAGGGCGAGATCGTCGCCGGCGGACCCGGCGTCAGGGAGCCCGTGTTGATCAAGCGGGTGACGCCGAGCTACCCACCGGTGGCCCAGCGCATGCAATTCGAGGGCGAGGTGACACTCCGCGCGCTGGTCGGGATCGACGGCAGCGTTGAGAACGTGCAGATCCTCGAGGCGACGCATCCCGGCATCGGCTTCGAGAAGGCGGCCGAGGACTCCGTTCGCCAGTGGCGGTACCGGCCGGCCACGAAGTCCGGTGTGAAGGTCCGCGTGTGGGTCAGGATCCGGATCCCGTTCAGGCTCCGGTGACACAACAACGCGGCTGAACCCCGGGGCTCAGCCGCGCTCCTGCCGCCTCTCCAGCAGGTGGACGAATCGCCGGCCGGCGCCCGTCGGCGCCGCCCTCCTCGCCCCCCTGACCGAGTGGTGGCCCGCTACTTCTCGACGCGCTCGCGCAGCGTCTTGCCGGCCTTGAAGTACACGTACTGGCGCTTCGGAATCGTGATCGTGGCGCCGGTCGCGGGGTTGCGGCCCTTGCGCTGGCCGCGCTGCCGCGTCGCGAACGTGCCGAAGCCGGGAATCGTCACCTTCTCGCCGCCGTCGAGCGCGGTCGCGATGATCCCCTTGCGCGGCTGGGCGGAGAAGATCACGTCCAGCACCTCCGCCGCCTTGGCCTGGCTGAGCCCGCTCTTCTTCGCCAGCTTCATCGCCATCTCGGTCTTGTTCATTCCGGCCTCCTTTCGGCTGTAGCTGTCAATTCATTATTGGGTGCGGCATCCGCGCCTGTCAAGCACTTGTGCGCCAGCGCTTGTCTCTTCGCCGTACACGGAGTACCCTGGCTCCCCCTGGAGGTGAGCATGGATCTCAAACTCCGCGGCAAAAAGGCTCTGGTCACGGGCTCATCGCGCGGCATCGGACGGGCGATCGCCCTGTCGCTGGCCGAGTTCAAGGTCGACGTCGCGATCAACTACCTGCGGCAGCGCAGCCGCGCCGAGGAGACCGCGGCCGAAATCGAGGCGCGTGGGGCGGGCGCCCTGGTCGTCAAAGGCAACGTTGCCAAGCCCGAGCAGGTCGAGGAGATGTTCGGCCATATCCGGGATGCCTGGGGCGGCCTCGACATCTTGATTTCGAACGCCGCTTCCGGCGTCCTGCGCCCGGCGACCGAGCTGACCCTGCATCACTTCCACTGGACCATGGACATCAACGCGGCGGCACTCCTGCCCCTGGTGCAGGAGTTCGTGAAGCTCCCCTCAGCCGGCGAGAAGACGGTCGTCGCCGTGTCGTCTCTTGGCGCCATCCGGGCGATCCGCAACTACGCCGCTGTCGGTGCCTCCAAGGCGGCCCTCGAGTCGATGGTGCGCCACCTGGCCGCCGAGCTCGCGCCGCAGGGGGTCCGCATCAACGCGGTCTCCGCGGGCACCGTCGACACCGACGCCCTGACCCACTTCCCCAACCGCGAGGAGATGCTGCAGGCATCCCTCGAGCGCACCCCCGCCGGCCGCCTGGTGTCGACTCAGGACGTCGCCAACACCGTCGTTTTCCTCTGCACCGAGTTCGCCTCGATGGTCCACGGCCAAACAATCGTCGTAGACGGCGGATACTCGATTCTGGCTTAGCCCGGACCGTTCGTTCGCGATCCCCTCAGAGCGATCGGGGGCCCTGGAGCTCCGGTGGCCGCGAAGCGGCGAGTGCGGATGAGCGGTTTCGCACCGACCGCCGGAGCCCGCTCGAGCTGCCTCCTTCAATCGTCGGGCCGATTCTTCCATCGCCAAGGGCCGTAGGAACGTAGCCTTCTCTGTGGTTCCGGCGGCCGGACGTTCGCAAGGCGACCGCCCGCCTCGCGTTCCCGGCGGTCGCAAGGCAACCAGCGGGGATGATCGACTCCGTGGCGACCGCCGGAAGCCGCTCGGGCCGCCTCTCTCAATCGTGGGGCCGATGCTCTCACCGCCAACGGCCGAGATTGCCCCCCTTGATGTTTCTCGTGAATGCCTACAGCTCGTGAGCGCTCTTCAGAGAAACATCAAGGACCGCACGTCCGTTTGAGCGCACCATTCTCTGCAGCGCGCTAAGGCCGCGTTCTTTGGGCGGGTAGGAGGTCGTCTTCCATTTCCCGTCTCTTGTCTTCCTGGGCGGGTGGGGCCTCGGTCACTCCGTCACCGGGCGGGCCGAGGAGCGTCTCCCGTTTCCCGTCTTCCTCCCGGGAGGGCTGGACCTAATCACCTAATAACTTAATCACTTAGTCACTCACCCCGCCTTCTGAGCCGCCCTCTGTCGCTTCAGCAACGGCTTCAGGTACCGGCCGGTGTACGACTCCCTACACGCCGCGACGTTCTCGGGGGTGCCGGCGATCAGCAGCCGGCCGCCCTCGTCACCGCCCTCCGGACCGAGGTCGATGACCCAGTCGGCGGTCTTGATGACGTCCAGGTTGTGCTCGATGACGAGCACCGTATTGCCGCGGTCGACCAGGGCGTGCAGGACCGTGAGGAGCTTGCGGACGTCGTCGAAGTGGAGACCCGTCGTCGGCTCGTCGAGGAGGTAGAGGGTGCGGCCGGTGGCGCGCTTGGCGAGCTCGCGCGAGAGCTTGACCCGCTGCGCCTCGCCGCCCGACAGCGTGGTCGCGGGCTGGCCCAAGCGGAGGTAGCCGAGGCCGACGGCGATCAGGGTGTCGAGGATGCGCACGATCCGCGGGACGGCCGCGAACAGCTCGGCGGCCTCGCTGACCGTGAGGTTGAGAACCTCGGCGATGTTGAGGCCCTTGTACCGCACCTCGAGCGTCTCGCGGCTGTAACGGCGGCCGTGGCAGACGTCGCAGGTGACGAAGACGTCGGGCAGGAAGTGCATCTCGATCCGGATCTGGCCGGCGCCCTGGCAGGCCTCGCAGCGGCCGCCCTTGACGTTGAAGCTGAACCTCCCCGGCTTGTAGCCGCGGGCCCTGGCCTCCGTGGTGGCGGCGAACAGCTGGCGGATCGGATCGAAGACCTTGGTGTAGGTGGCCGGGTTGGAGCGGGGGGTGCGGCCGATCGGGCTCTGGTCGATGGCGATCACCTTGTCCAGGTGCTGGACGCCGTCGAGGCCCGCGTACTTTCCCGGCCTGGCCAGGGTCCCGTACAGCTGTCGGGCCACACCCTTGTGGAGGATCTCGTTGACCAGGGTCGACTTGCCGGAGCCCGAGACGCCGGTCACGCAGATGAATCGGCCGAGCGGGAAGGCGACATCGATCTGCTTGAGGTTGTGCTCTGCCGCACCGTGAACCACGACGTTGGCGCCGTTGCCGTTGCGGCGACCGCTCGGGACCTCGATGGTCAGCTCCCCGGCCAGGTACTTGCCGGTCAGCGACTGTACGGCCAGCGGCAGCTCGGCCGGCAGGCACGCCGCTACCACCCGCCCGCCGCGGCTGCCGGCGCCGGGGCCGAGGTCGATCACCCAGTCGGCCTCCCGGATCGTCTCTTCGTCGTGCTCGACGACAATCACCGTGTTGCCAAGGTCGCGCATCCCCTTGAGGGTCTTGAGCAGGCGACGGTTGTCGCGCTGGTGGAGCCCGATCGAGGGTTCGTCGAGCACGTACATGACGCCCATCAGCTTGGAGCCGACCTGGGTCGCGAGCCGGATGCGCTGGCTCTCGCCCCCCGACAGGGTGCCGGCCATGCGGTCGAGGGTCAGGTAGTCGAGACCGACCGCAACCAGGAAGCCGAGCCGGTCGTTGACCTCCCGCAGGATTTTGTGGGCGATCTGACGTTCGCGGTCATCGAGCTCGAGCCTGGAGAACCAGTCAAGGGCTGAGCGAACCGGCAGCGAGGTCACCTCGGCGAGGCTGTGGCCGACGATCCGGACCGCCAGCGCCTCGCGCCGCAGGCGCGCGCCACCGCAGACAGGGCACGGGGCGAACGACATATAGCGCTCGAGCTCCCGCCGAACCTCTTCGGAGCCGGTCTCGCGGTAGCGGCGTTCGAGGTTGGGCACGAAGCCCTCGAAGCGGTCGCGGTAGCGGTACGCTCCCTTGCGCCCCTGCCACACGAAGTCGAGCTCGCCGTCGGTCCCGTACATGATCAGCCGGCGGACCTCCTCCGGCAGGCGGCGCCACGGCATGTGGAGGTCGAACCCTACCTGCTGAGCCAGCTGCTCCAGCTGCCTTCGACGCCACGAGCTCGAGCCCTGCTGGAGCACGGCCAGGCACCCGGAGCTGAGCGAGCGCTCGGGGTCCACGACCAGCTTCTCGGGGTCCACCTCGCGCAGGAACCCGAGGCCCGAGCACTCGGGACAGGCCCCCTGTGGCGAGTTGAAGGAGAAGAGCCGCGGCGACACCTCGGCAATCGAGAAGCCGCACTGTGGGCAGGCGTGACGCTCCGAGAGCACGAGCTCGTCGCCGCCCTCGACCGCCACCCGTACCAGCCCCTCGCCGACGCGCAGGGCGGTCTCCAGCGAATCGGAGAGGCGCCCGGCGACGCCGTCGCGGATCGTCAAACGGTCGACCACAACCTCGACCGAATGCTTGCGGTTCTTGTCCAGCTGCGGTGGATCGGCGGCGTCGACCACCTCGCCGTCGACCCGCGCCCGCACGAACCCTTCGCGCACCATCTGCGCGAACAGGCGCCGGTACTCACCCTTGCGGGCGGTCACCAGCGGGGCCAGGAGCTGGAACCTGGTGCCGGGCTCGAGCGTGAGCAAACGGTCCACCATCTGCTCGAGAGTCTGCGGGCGGATCGGCACGCCGCAGTCGGGGCAATGGGGCACGCCGATCGACGACCACAGGAGACGGAGGTAGTCATAGATCTCGGTCACCGTCCCGACCGTCGAGCGCGGGTTCCTGGAGGTCGTCTTCTGCTCGATGGAGATGGCGGGCGACAGGCCCTCGATGGTGTCCACGTCGGGCTTTTCCATCTGCTCGAGGAACTGCCGTGCGTACGCGGACAACGACTCGACGTACCTTCTCTGCCCCTCCGCAAACAGGGTGTCGAATGCCAGCGAGGACTTACCCGAACCGGAAACGCCGGTGATCACGACCAGCCGGTCGCGGGGGATCTCGACGTCAATGTTGGCCAGGTTGTGCTCGCGCGCACCGCGGATCGAAATCGTCTCTCGCATCGCCTCTCATCAACAGCCGCGGGGGGCTCGAGGCTTCCCGCCTGGCGGGGCCGCGGCCCGCTCGCGCCGCCCGCTGTCAGCGGCCCTCCTTCATCGCCTGCTCCGCCTCCCGGTCGAGCGTCCGGCGCCGCAGGGTTTCCCGTTTATCGTGCAGCTGCTTGCCGCGGACCAGGCCCAGCTCGACCTTGATCCAGTTCCCGTCCACGAAGATCGCCAGCGGTACCACGGTCAGGCCCTTCTCCTGGACCTTGCCGGCCAACCGCAGGATCTGGCGCTTGTGCATCAGCAGCCGGCGCGGCCGCAACGGGTCGTGCCCGGCGTACCCGGAGTGCTCGTACGGGCTGACGTGGCAGCCCACGAGAAATGCCTCGCCTCTTTCGAAACGGACGTGCCCCTCCTTGAGGTTGACGCGGCCGGCACGGATAGCCTTGACCTCTGTGCCGACCAGCTCGAGCCCGGCCTCGAGGCGCTCGAGAATGTGGTAGAGATGGCGGGCCGCCCGGTTGGTGGCCAGCACCGTGCGCTCTCGGTTCACGTCTCTGACTCCACGATCTCCGCCAGGGCTGTGACGACCGCGGGGTCGAACTGTTGTCCGGAGGCGGCGCGCAAGATCCCGAGAGCCCGGCTCTGCGGCACCGTCGTGCGGTAGGAGTGCGCCCCCACCAGCACGTCGTACACCTCGGCCACGTGGACCACCCGGGCCAGCCTCGGGATCGCCTCACCCGCCAGCCGGTCCGGGTAGCCGGCGCCGTCCCAACGCTCGTGGTGGTGGCGAACGATTCGTGCCAGGCCGTCGAGGCCGCAGGCTTCGAGCCGCGCCTGTCCAAGCTCGGCGTGACGCTGCACCCGGCGCCCGTTGTCCGCCAGGCCCTGCACCTCGCGGTACCCCCACTCTTGCAACAGCTCGGCGAGCCCGACATCGTGGATCAGCCCGGCCAGCGCCGCCTCCTCGGCAGCCACCTGGCCCAGACCGAGCGCGTGGCCGAGGTTGAAGCTGAGCCGGGAGACCGCCACCAGGTGCTCGAACAGCTCCGGCGAGGACCTGCCGAGCTCCTCGGCCAAGCTCCACACGAACCTGCGCCGGGCGAACCGCAGCTGGGTCCCAGCCCGAGCCCCTGTGGCCGCTTCCCGCAGCCGCCCGACGAGCGTCAGGGGACGAACCGAGGCTCGCGGCGCAACCACCGAGCCGACCACCGCCCAGCTCTCACCCCGCAGAATGATGGCGCTGCCGATGGAGCGGGCCTGCGCCCGCCGAGTCTCGGTGGGAACGCGGCGTGGCACCACCGACCACGACTCCTCCTCAGGCCCGGCCAGACCCCGGTCCTCCAGCGCCTGAACTTGATGGCGTATCAACGCCGTGCGCTCCTTATCACCGAGACGACCGGCCGTCAGCGCCAGGCAGGTGGCATCGGAAACCGTGACCAGGGTCAACGCCACGGTGTCCGCGCCGGCGTCCTGGACCAGCGACCGGGCAACCTCGGTCAGCGCCTGCAGCCCTGGGATGTCCACGCCGGCGCCCCCGACCCGCAGGCTGACCGCGGGGAGCGTGGGTCCGCGGCCCGGCCCGGTAGTTTCTGGCTCTTCGAGCCCGGGGTAGATCTGAAGCTCGCGCAGCAGGGCGACGAGCGCCGCGGCAATGTCGGCTGCTCTCCTGACGTCGGCTTCGCTGAAGAGAGCTGCGCGGCCCTTGTCGCGCGCGTCGACGAAGCCGAGGAGTCTCTCACCGAAGCTCAGCGGTGCCAGCAGCAGCCTCGAGGTCGAGGCACCGTCGAGGTAGGGGATGAGCTCACGCAGCTCGTCACTGCGCTCGAACGCCCGTGGACGGCCCCTCAGCCCGGCAACCAGCGGCAGGAAGGGGTCGCCGGTACGGTGCTCCGCCGCGAGCAGGTCGCGGCGGCCGAAGCCGTACTGGCTGGCGAGGCCGTAGCTGTCCTCGCCGGTCGCTAGGTAGAGCGCCGCCTTGGTCGCGTTGACCTCCTCCAGGAAGCGGAACAGCACCTCCTTGAAGCTGCGCTCCACCTCGGGAGACCAGCCCGGGACGTCGGCCGTCACCTTCGACCTCGCACCAGTGTGCCCACGTTCCTCATCTGCGTCCGCATCACACCCTACAATAGCACCCATCGAGCCCACACCGAGAGCGCAGTCCGGCAGCGCCGCCATCGTCTCGCAACTGTTGCTTTTCTCCCACACATGTGGCGGACACACAACGTCCGGGCGACGCCAGCTGATGCTTGCGTAATCACTAACTCCTGTCACATAGCAACTTGTTGATCCAGCCTGGAACTGGCATGCGCCGTGCACAACTGGTGCGTCGGAGGAGGAGTGCCATGCGCCTGCAGACGACAATCGAGAGCTCGATCAGCTCGGACGGGGTGGGCCTTCACTCCGGCGAGCCGAGTCGTCTGTGGCTGCACCCGGCGCCAGCCGGTACCGGCATCGTCTTCCACCACCGGGGGAGCGGGCTGCGCATCCCGGCCCAGGTCGACCACGCGCACGAGCTGTCCTACGCAACCCGTCTCGGCCTCGCCGATGCCGCCATCTCCACCGTTGAGCACCTGCTGTCCGCTCTGCGCGGCCTGAGGATCGACAACGTCGTGGTCGAGATCGAGGGAAACGAGGTCCCGATCCTCGACGGCTCGGCCGCACCGTTCGTGCAGCTGATCGATCGTGCCGGCGTGACGTCTCAGGAACGTCCGGCGACCGCCCTCCGCATCACCCGCACGATCGAGGTGCGCGACGGCGAGAAGTGGCTCCGGGTCGAGCCCGCGAGCACGTTCTCCGTCGACTACCGGATCTCCTTCGACAACCCGCTCGTCGGCTTCCAGCGCTACGTTGGCGAGATCACCCCCGAGAGCTACAGGGACGCGATCGCCCCCGCACGCACCTTCGGTTTCCTGAAGGACGTCCGCTACCTCAAGAGCCGCGGCCTCGCCCGGGGAGGCTCGCTGAGCAACTGTGTCGTCGTTGACGAGGAGCGGATCGTCTCCGGTGAGCTGCGGTTCCCCGACGAGTTCGTCCGCCACAAGGTTCTCGATCTGGTCGGCGACCTCGCCCTACTCGAGTACCCGCTCGAGGGCGCAGTCACAGCCTACAAGGCGGGCCACGCTCTCCACGCCGACCTCGTCCGCGCCATCCTTTCGAACCCGGAGCGCTGGGAGTTGGTCGGCTCCGACAGCCGGGCAGCGTTCGTCGCTCCCTACCCGATGGACCTGGGGGTGCGTCCCGCACTCGCGGTCTGACCTTTACCACGCATCCGCTACGGCGGTTCCAGGGCACGGTCGTCCGTGCCCTTCTCTTTTGCGCCCGGGTGAGCGAGGCGCAATCTACTACGAGCGGCGTTACGCCCGCCATCGCTGTGCTCTTCACGTCGCGCTCTCCTCAACGTACAGGAAGTACGCCGTCGTCAGCGCGACATTCAGATCCCAGCGCTGACAGACGTCTCGCCGCTCTCGCTACGATTGCGCCCCGCCCACCCGGGCTCGAAGATTCTTCTTGATAGCCCCGGGCGCGAGAAAACGCACATCTGACAACCGTCTCGCGAATTTCGCCCCGAACGGTCTCTCCGCCCGGACCTCCCCAAGATCTGAACGAAGGGGAACCACCGATTGCCAGGGGTGCGGCCGCAGGCCGCGGATCTGCCACAGCTAAAACGTCGTGTGGTAAAATTGCAACACCATGCGAGGTGTCGCTGCGACACTGCTAACGGTCGCGCTGGCGGCGGGCTCGTCGCTGCCCCTCGAGGTGCAGCTGAGCCGCTCCGGCGCAGCGCTCGAGGTCCGGCTGACTCTCAACGCGCCGCTCCCGGCCCTGCTTCATGAGGCACTGCCGTCCGGCGCTCAGGTTCGCATTGTGTACCCGATTCAGGTCCGCAGCCGACGGGCCCTGCTGTGGGACCGTCGTGTCTGGCGGGGCGAGCTCGTATCCACCGTCGCTTTCGATCCCCTGACCGGGCGGTACCGGTGCGAGCTGCTGCTCAACGACGTCATTGTGGCCAGCCGTGAAACCACATCGCCCGACGTGGCCCTCGAGTGGCTGCGCACGCCGCCGCCGTTCCGGGTCATTCTGCCACCTACCCGCCACGCGCTCTACCTTCGGGTGCGCGCCGTGTACTCGTCGACGACCACCTGGCTGGTCCTGCCGCAGACGGAGGGCACCGATTGGACGGTGGTTCCGGTACGGGAGGCCAGGTGAAGAGGCGAGCGCGCGCCTGGCACCGGTACCGGCGGCAGAACCGCTTCCTGGTAATCGCCTTCCTGGCTCTCATGGTGCTGGCCGCGGCGGCCGCCTACCTGGTGCAGCGCACTCAGGAGGCCTCGCCACGCGACCTGACCAACCGGTTGCTGCTGTTCGTCCTCTGGTACTGGGACATCTCGCTGATCGTGGTCATCCTGTTCGTCCTGCTCAGGAGCATCATCCGTCTCGCCCTGGAGCGCCGCAGCGGCATTCTCGGCAGCCGCTTTCGCACCAAGCTGGTCTTGACGTACGTCGCGTTGACGTTCATTCCCGTGATCTTCATCTTCCTGATCGCGACCAACTTCCTCCAGCGTTCGATCGACCGCTGGTTCTCGGCCCCGGTCGAGGAGGTCCTGCGCGGAGGTGCCGCCGTCACGGAGGAGGCGCGGGCCCTGGTCGAGGACCGACTCAGGCGGCAGGCCGAGGCGGCAGCGGTGCAGCTGCGCAACAACCCCGACCCGGCGCGGCTGGATCAGCTACACGACCTGCTCGGCGTCGACCTCATCGCCCTCTACCGTGGATCAATGCTGGTCCAGGCGGTAACCGAACCGCGCAGGATTCCCCGGTCCTTGCCGCCGATCCACCCCGGCGAGCTGCGGCGCGCCGGGCACCGTGCCGATCGGTGGCGCGGCGGTCTGCTGATCCGCGCCTGGGCTCCCATACGCCACGGCAACACCGTGGTCATGGTCGGCGACATGTTGCCACGGGACGTACTGCTGCACTTGGAGCGCGCCACCGCCGCCTACGCGACCTTCCAGGAGATGAAGCTGCAGCGGGGCTCCGTCACCTCGACCACCCTGCTGGTGCTGCTGGCGATCACCCTGCTGCTGTTGTTCGCCACGGTGTGGGTCGGCCTGTACCTGTCGCGGCGGTTCACCGAGCCGCTGCTTGCGGTGGCGGCCGCAACCCAACGTGTCGCCGAAGGCGACCAGCTTGAAGAGGTGTCGGTGCCGGCGACCGACGAGGTCGCCGTGCTGGTTCACTCCTTCAACGCCATGGTTCGGCGGGTGCGGGCCAAGGAGGACGAGATCCTGGCCTCCAATCAGGAGTTGGCCACGCTCCTGGCCACGATTCCGACCGGCGTCCTGACGGTCGATGCGGAGCGCCGGATGGTGCGCGCCAACCCTGCAGCCGACCACCTGCTGGGTTGGACCCTGCGTGACACGTGGCGTCCTGTCGAGGAGCTGGACCAACCAGGGCTTGCCCCACTGCATCGGGTGCTCTCCCATCCAGCCGCCCACACCACTCGCGAGATCGACATTGAGGTACAGGGGGTTGTCCGCCATCTCGAGGTCACCGCCGAGCCGCTTCATGGTGGGGGCTGGGTGGTGGCGCTCGAGGACCTGACTCAGCTCGTCAGGGCACAGCGGCAGGCGGCGTGGAGCGAAGTCGCACGCCGCATCGCCCATGAGATCAAGAACCCGCTGACTCCGATTCGCCTCGCAGCGGAGCGGATTCAGCGTCACGCCGCGGGTCTCGAGAGCAAGATGCAGCAGGTTGTGACCACCGGTTGCGACGCCATCATCGCCCACGTGTCGGGGCTCAAGGAGCTGGTCGACGCGTTCTACAGCTACGCCCGCATGCCGGTCGTCAATCCCCGTCCAATCGAGCTCAGCCGGCTCCTCACCGAGACGGTTTCGTTGTACGAGGGGCTGCGAGAGGAGGTGCGGGTCGAGCTCGACCTGCCGGCCGATGAGATCCGTTGCCTCGCCGATCCAGCGCTCCTCCGCCAGGCGCTTGTCAACCTGCTCGACAACGCGATGGATGCAGTGGGCCAGCGAGGGGAGATCCACGTGGCGGCCTCCGTATCCAACTCCGACCTCGTCATCGAGGTTGCCGATACCGGTCCCGGCTTTGCCACCGAGGACACCGCGCTCGTGATGCAGCCGTTCTACTCGACCAAGGGGCGCGGATCAGGCATGGGTCTGGCTCTGGTGCACCGTGTCGTCACCGACCACGGCGGCCGCCTCGAGGTCGGCAACGTCCGGCCCCACGGCGCTCGGGTCACGATCACGCTGCCCGGCGCGGTCGCCACCGCCGGCGATACCGACGAGACCGCCCGGAACAACGCCGGAGCGCCGCCGGAGGACCCGACATGAGCCGCCCGGTCGTCCTGATCATCGACGACGAGCCGGGCATTCGCGAGCTGCTCGGCCAGATCCTCGGCGACGAGGGATACGAGACCACGGCCGTAGCGAGCGGGGAGGAGGGGCTGGAGGTTCTCGACCGGGAGCTCATCGACCTGGTCCTGCTCGACATCTGGCTGCCCGGGATCGACGGCATTGGTGTGCTTCGCCGGCTTCGGGAGCAGGGGCACTCGGTTCCGGTCATCGTCATATCGGGGCACGCCTCGGGCGAGCAGGCCGTTGCAGCGATCCGCGAAGGGGCCCAGGATTTCCTGGAAAAGCCGCTCAGCTACGATCGGGTCGTCGTCAGCGTCGGGAATGCATTGCGCCGCTCCCAGCTCGAGCGCCGCGTCCGCGAGACCCTCAGCGACGATCTCGCACCCAACCTCACCGGTACCTCGACTGCCGTACGCGAGCTGCGGCGCCAGGTGATGACGGCTGCCCCCACCGACGGTCGCCTGCTCATTACGGGCCCCAACGGCACCGGCAAGGAGGTGGTGGCGCGCCTGGTACACCGCCACTCGAGGAGGGCCTCGGGACCGTTCGTCGCCCTCAACTGCGCGGCGATCCCCGCCGAGCTCATCGAGAGCGAGCTGTTCGGCCACCTCAAGGGTGCCTTCACCGGCGCGGTCGAAGCCAAGCGCGGCAAGTTCGAGATCGCAGACGGCGGCACCCTGTTCCTGGACGAGATCGGCGACATGAGCCTGCTGACCCAGGCCAAGGTGTTGAGGGTCCTGCAGGAGCAGCGGTTCACACGTCTCGGCGGAAGCCGGGAGGTCGCCGTCGACGTCCGCGTTATCGCGGCGACCAACAAGGACCTGGAGGAGGAGATCGAGGTCGGGAGGTTCCGCCGTGATCTGTACTACCGGCTGAACGTGATCCCGATTCGGGTCCCGACCCTGGCCGAGCGGGCCGAGGACATCGCCCGCCTGGTCGAGGAGTTCGTGGCAGGGTTCGTCCGTGCCACCGCAGCCCGCCCCAAGCAGTTCACGGACGAGGCCATGTCCCGACTCACACGGTACCCGTGGCCGGGCAACGTCCGCGAGCTGAAGAACGTCGTCGAGCGCCTCATGATCATGGTGCCCGGCGACGAGATCGGCCCTCAGCACCTCAGCTTCCTGGCCGACCATCCGGCGGGAGGCCGCGGCGTGCTGGGAGGCGGCGCCGCGCTCCCCCTGCGCGAGGCCAGGCGCCGCTTCGAGCGGGATTACATCGCGCGTGTGCTCGAAGAGTGTGATGGCAACGTGACCTCGGCGGCAAAGGTCCTCGGCGTAGAGCGCTCCCACCTCCACCGCAAGATGCGCCAGCTTCGTTTGTAGCCCGGATCATTCAGTCGCGACATCGTGCGACCTCTCATAGACAGTACGGGACGGAGTCTCTGAAGCCGACACCCCGTGACGGCGCCCGGCCAGTGGCGCCCGGCGGACGCCTGGAGAAACGGCCGGCGGTGGACGCCGGATCGCGGCGCCTGCTAACATCCAACTGTCATGACATACCCAGGCAACCGCGAGCTCTCCGCCCAGGCTCAGGAGCGCGTGCTTACGGCCTTTCGCCAGGCTGTCCGCAAGCTGCAGGAGGGCGGGCGGGAAGAAGCGATCATCGCCCTGGAGTTCGTGCTCCGCCTCGATCCGGCGTTCGAGCCGGCTCGCAACCTCCAGCGTCAGCTCGAGTCCGGCTCGGCCGAGATCGATCTGTCGGGGATCATCTCCCAGCTCCAGGCGCCAGGCACCGAGGAGACCGACCAACTCCTGGTGTCGGCGGTCGAGGACTTCAACGAACGCCGGTTCCTCGAGGCAAAGACGAAAGTGGGAAAGGTCCTTATCGACCTGCCCGGGCACCCCGAGGCACGGCAGCTCGGCAAGGAGATCGATACCGCGCTCAAGAGCGAGTCGCAGGTCGCCCAATACCTGACCCAGGCGCGCGAGGCACTTGACGGCGGTGACGGCGAGGAGGCCGCCAACTTCGTCATGATGGCGCAGGCCGTCGACCCCCACCATCCGGGCATCAGCGCTGCTCTCGCCGAGATCCAGGAGGCCGGCGTCGGGTCACCGGCGATTGGCGCTTTTGAGCCGGCCGGTGGCGACGCCGCACCGCCGCCGGTCTCGTTCGATGCGGCGGACGGGGGCACGGCGCCGAGCTTCGACACCGGACCCGATCCGTACGCCGCCGCCAGGGAACCGTCTGCAAGCTTCGGGCCCGCGGAGGGCGGCGGCGGGGCGCCGGAGTTCGACTTTGCAGCTCCCGACTCCGGCACGGGGGGAATAGCGCACGGCGCGGACCAGCCCAACATCGCCGATCTCTTCGGGAAGGAAGAGGCCGAGCAGCAGGCCATCCCCGAGGGTGAGCCAGCAGCCGCTGGCGACGACGAAGACGAGCGCAACATCGAGAGGCTGCTGAAGTCGGGCCAGGACGCTTTCGATACCGGTGACTATCACCAGGCGATCGACACCTGGTCGAGGATCTTCCTGATCGATCCGGCCCACAGCCAGGCGCGGGAGGCAATCGAGCAGGCACGCCAGCGGGACGAGGAGGTCGGGGAGCGAGTCGATCACCTGATGAAAGAGGCCGAGGAGGCCCGCGACGGCGGCCGGCTCGACCTCGCACGTCGCCACGTTCACGACGTCCTCTCGCTGCGTCCAGACCACATCGAGGCCTTCGACCTCAAGGAGCAGCTGGACGCCGGCAAGACAGAGGCGCCTGCAGGCGCTCCGCCAGTGCCTCCACCGCCGCCAGCTGCCGGCGATCTGTCGCTGGACGGCCTCGACGTTGACATGTTCGACGAGACGGCACCGGAGCCCAAGGCGCCCCGCGGAGACCTATTCACGGATGCCGATTACGCGACCCCGCCAGAACCCGAGATGCCGAGCTTCGGCCGCCGCCGGCTGCCCATGCTCCAGATGGCCTTTGGCGCTCTCGCGCTGCTGGTCGTCGCACTCGGTATTTGGTTCGGCTCCCGCATGCTGTCCGGACGCAAGGAAGCCGCGTCCCACCAAGTGCTCGAGAGAACTATGACCCGCGCCGAGGAGCTGTTCAAGGGCGGCCACCCCGAGGAGGCGATCCGGCTGCTGCAGGGTTACCCGGCCTCCGATCTCGATCGCGCCCGCATCGAGCAGCGGCTCGCGCGCTACCGTCGGGCTCTGGTACCGCCAACGCCGACGCCGATACCGGAGCAGGCCACCGCTGCGCAGGCGGCCTACGACCACGGCCGGTGGCTGGAAGCATACGAGCTGGCGGAAGCCGGGATCGAAGCCCACCCTCACGACGGCGGCCTGGTCGAGCTGAGGGAGAGGATCGCGTCCCAGGAAAGACGGATTCCGGCACTCGTTCGGGCACGCCAAAAGCACGACTACGACACCGCTTCCAACCTCGCGCGCGAGCTGATCCACACGTATCCCAACCAGAAGGGGCTCCGCCAAGAGCTCGAACGCGACCTGTTTGATCTCGCCATCAGCGAGCTCCGCAACTACAACCTCACCGGGGCCGAGGGACACTTGAACGACCTTCTTCAGCTCGATCCCGGAGACGCCGAGGCCCAGAGAATCCTCGAGTTCGTCTCGAGCTACAAGACCCGCCCGGCCGACATGCAGCTGAGGATCTTCATTGCCAGCCTGAAGGACAGATGAAGAAGCCACCTCAGACATCGCCGGAGGACCTCGATTTCCCCGCCAACTGGGACCGGCTGGTCGAAGACGTACAGCCAGTCGAGGAGTTGGATCTGCCGCAAGAGCCGCCGCTCGACACCGGGCCATCCCTGATCTCGTTTCTCGCCGCGTCGTGGGCCGAGCTCGTGGTCGTGCTCGTTCCTTGCGCCGCGGCCCTCGGCGTGGTCCGTCTGCTCGGCTATCGGACCGGGGCTCCCGCTCTGCCGTGGGCAGCGTTGCTCGCCGGCGCCTGGTGGCTGACCGCGGCCACAGTGCTGCTCGTCGTCCGCCGCGGAACGCCGGGGATGCTTCTGGCGGGCCTCACCTTCGCCGACGAGGTGCCGCGGATGCGGATGCCACTGCTCCTGGTCTTGATCCTCGTGCTCGCGGCTTCGGCCGGCCTCCTGGCACTGCTCGGCGGCCGCCGCTGGCTTCCCGCGGCTGTGGCCGGCACCGGACTGACATCAAACGATCTCGTGGATGAAGACTGAGCCACCACGAGACAGCGGTCCCGTCGGTACGGAAGCTCATCGAGACCGCAGGCGGCAAGGCCACGCAGTCTTCCTGAAGCACGGCCGGGAGGCTGATTCGCAGCGAGATTCGCGAGGCGGCGTCAGATCCGCGATTCCTCGCGCCGGAGCACGTCGCAGTCGTACCCGCAGGTAGGTTGAGATGCCGTGTCGTGAGTTGCAGCCGGAATGGGACTTCCGGTCGGGCCGCTAGGCTTTTTGCCGCTTGAAGACCATGCCGATGTGGTCGGTGGCACCAGTCTTGAAATTGATGGCGGTAATGGAGACGAGCTCCCAGCCCATCTCGCCGAGCTCGTTCAGCTCGGGCTCATAGGCGGGGTCGAGACGGTAGTTTTCGGAGCGGATGTTGATGATCTTGTACT